>NZ_JBVIFS010000056.1:0-24337 GCF_055571215.1 Streptomyces sp. NPDC030995 | reverse complement strand
GCCCGCTGGGCATCGGTCACCGACAACGGCGGAATCTTCGGACCCGGACGACTCATACCGAACTAACGACAAACCTCCGACTCAGGTCACTAGTACTCCTCCACTCGATCCTCACGGCGGGTCGATCACGGTGACTCCTGCCATCAGCACGTAGGGGTCCTCGCTGTCCCACCGCGCCACATAGGCCACCAGCCACTGCTCCTCGGCCCGCCACACATGCACGTGGTCGGTGGTGTTGCTCACCACGTCCCACGGCTCCGGTATCTCCTCCCCGTCGTGCCCTCGGTCCAACAGCGACGTGACGCTGAAGACCTGCTGCTCCCCCCACCGATCGGCCAGGGCCTGGGTGAGCGCCTCGTACTCGGCGGCGATCTGATCGGCCGCCTCGGCCCGGCCCGAACCGTCGTCGTCCCAGAAGTCCCGCGTCCAACCCAACTGGACGAGGTGGTAGCCCGGGCCGCTGATCTGCCCGCCGGACCGGACCGGCTCGGCGGGGAACTCCCCTGCCCGGAGCCGGTCGATCGTGTCGAGATGCTCTGCCGTGGTCATACCGTCAGTATCCCGACCCCCACTGACAACTGGCCCGGCGTCACGCGTCCCTGCGCCGCACCGCGAACCAGCCGGCGACCAGCGCCGCCAGCGACCACAGGGCGGCCACCCCGAGTCCGCTCCAGGGGCCGAGGGATCCGTACGCGTCCATCCGCATCACCATCTGACCGGCCCGGTCCGGCATGAACTGTCCGGCTCCGCCCACGACCTGGCCGACCACGAAGGGAACGATCAGGATGAAGGGTATGAGCAGGCTCATCACCAGCGTGCCACTGCGCACCAAGGCGGTCAGACCGGCCGAGAGCAGCGCGATGAGCATCAGGTAGACACCGCTGCCGAAGACCGCCCGCACCGTGCCCGGGTCGCCCAGGCCGATCGCGTACTGACCCATGAAGGCCTGCCCGGCGACGAACGTGACGAGGCCGGTGACCTGCCCGACGAGGAAGGCGAGGCCGGCGATCACGGCGACCTTCGAGAGGTACAACCGGGTCCGGTTGGGCACGGCAGTCAGCGAGACCCGCAGGGCTCCGGCACGGAACTCACCGGCCAGGGCGGTGGCGCCGAAGGCGATGGCCGCTATCTGCCCGAAGTTGATGCCGTAGAACGCGCCGAGCAGCGGGTCCTCACCCATGGCGCCCTGCTCTGCCGTTCCGATCGCCGCCGCGGTGAGGACCGTGATGCCGGCGGTGGCGACGAAGACGGCTATGAGGGACCCGAGGACCGACCGGGCGGACCTTATCTTGATCCATTCCGAGTGCAGGACGGGGATGGTGGGCAGGGCGACTGCGGTCATGGCAGGGCCTCCAGTCGAGGTCGGTGGTGAGTGGCGGTAGGTGGGAGACGTTCGGAAGCGGACGGAGTCAGCCGGCGGCGGAGGAGAACTGGGCACGGTCGGCCGTGAGGTCGAGATAGGCCTCCTCAAGTGAGGCCCTCTCGTCGGAGAGCTCGATCATCGGAACCCCTTCGCGGGCGGCGAGCGCTCCGACGGCCTCGGCCTGTATGCCGTCGACGGTCCACCGCCCGTCATGGGCGGCGACCAGCTGCCAGCCCCCGCTCTCCAGGGCGGCCCGCAGGCGGTCCGGGTCGGAGGTCCGCAGCCGCACCCTGGGGGTGCTGCGGGCTTCGATGAACTCCCCTATCGAGGTGTCGGCGAGCAGCCGGCCCTGTCCAAGGACCACCAGGTGGTCGACGAACGAGGCGGTCTCCGCCATCAGATGGCTGGAGACGAGGACGGTGCGCCCCTCGGCGGCGAGTGCGCGCATCAGCTCGCGGATCCAGATGATGCCCTCCGGGTCGAGCCCGTTGGTCGGCTCGTCCAGCAGGAGCACTCCGGGGTCGCCCAGCAGCGCGGCGGCGATGCCCAGCCGCTGGCGCATGCCCAGCGAGAAGGTCTTGACCCGCCGACGGGCCACCGAGGCTATGCCGGACTGCTCCAGTACGGCTTCCACCCGCGATGCCGGAATGCTGTTGCTGGCGGCCAGCATGAGGAGGTGGTCGCGTGCCGTGCGCCCGCCGTGGGCCGCCTGCGGATCGAGCAGGGCTCCCACCTCGTGCAGGGGTGCCCGGAGGTCGGTGAACCGGCGACCGCCGATGGTGGCCGTTCCCGAGGTGGCTCGGTCGAGGCCCAACAGCAGTCGCATCGTCGTGGACTTGCCGGCGCCGTTGGGGCCCAGGAATCCCGTCACTCGGCCGGACAGGACATCGAAGGTGAGGTGGTCCACGACACGGTGGGTGCCGTAGTCCTTGGTCAGTTCTCGGAGCTCGATGCGGTTCATGACTCCAGAGTCCCGGCCGGCCCACCCCCTTCCCTCCCCCATGCGAGGGTGGCGTCTCCCCCACGTGGGGGAGACGCCCGTGACCTGCCCGCTGTCACGATGGGGGCATGTACCGACTGCTCCGTGCTCCGTTCCTCCCGGTGACGTACTCGCGCTGGCTGCACCTGTGCGTTCCCCTCCTGCTGCTGGCCATCTGGATGTTCATCAATCCCGCGAGGCCGTGGGTTCCGCTGCTGATCGTCATACCGTTCGGGTTCGTGCCGTGGGTGCGGCTGGCCGAGGGTCTACAGGCGCAGTTCCTGCTGACACCCGACGATCGCGACTCCGCCGACAGCGGTATCAGCGCCGCGCCGTCGGCGCGGTGGAGCGACCGGTGGCGGACGTTGCTGTGGCTGGAGATACGGCTGGTCGTCTCGGGCGCGGCCATGTTCGCCACCGTCACCCTGCCGTTGGTGACCGTCGAGCTCCTCGCGAGCGCATTCGGGCACACGCTGACCGCCGATCCGACGATTCCCTTCACCCCACCGCGCTGGGCCGCGGCCCTGCTCGCGCCGGTGCCGCTGATCGTGCTCCTCGCCGTCGTCGTGCTGCTAGGCGAGGTGATCACCGGGATCGCCCGGCGGCTGCTCGGGCCTTCGGCGGCCGAACGGCTCACCGCGCTGGAAGCACGCACCGAGCAGTTGCTGGAGCGGACCCGGATCGCGCGGGAACTGCACGACTCCATCGGGCACGCGCTGACGGTGGCGGTCGTACAGGCGGGGGCGGCGCGGGCCGCGGGCGATCCCGAGTTCACGGACCGGGCGCTGAGCGCGATCGAGGAGACGGGCCGGGCCGCGCTGGAGGACCTGGAACGGGTGCTCATGGTGCTGCGGGAGTCGGCGCAGCCGCCCTCGCAGCGGCCGACGCTGGTGGAGGCGGACCGGTTGCTGGAGTCGGCCCGGGCCTCCGGCTCCGCCGTGGACGCAGAACTGACCGGGGCGCTGGAGAAGTTGCCGGGCCCCGTCACCCGGGAGGGGTACCGGATCCTTCAGGAGGCGCTGACCAATGTGCTGCGGCACTGCGGCCCCGTGCCGGTTCGGGTGCGGGTGGAGATGACCGCGGGCCGGCTGGACCTGGAGGTGACGAATCCGCTGCCGGAGCGGCCCACCGTCACGGTCGGCGGGGGCAGCGGGCTGCGCGGGATGCGGGAGCGGGCCGCGCTGCTCGGCGGGGACGCGGAGACCGGACCGTACGAGGGTGGCTGGAGGGTGCACGCCCGGCTTCCGCTGGAGCGAATACGCTGACCGGATGCCGGTTACCGTACTGCTCGTCGACGACGAGCCCCTGGTGCGCGCGGGTCTGCGTGCCGTCCTGGATGCGCAGCCCGACATCGAAGTGGTGGGCGAGGCGGCCGACGGGGCCTCCGTGGTCCCGCTCGTCCGGCAGCTGCGGCCCGACGTGGTGGCGATGGACGTACGGATGCCGCTCCTCGACGGGATCGAGGCGACCCGCGCGGTCCTGCGGACGGTGGACTCCCCGCCGAAGATCCTCGTGGTGACCACCTTCGAGAACGACGAGTACGTCTACCAGGCGCTGCGGGCCGGCGCGGACGGGTTCCTCCTGAAACGGGCCCGGCCTTCGGAGATCGTGCACGCGGTACGGCTGGTGGCGGAGGGCGAGACGCTGCTCTTCCCGGCGGCCGTGCGGGCCCTGGCCGCGGAGTACGGGAACCGGCGGGCGCGGGCGGCGCTGGAGCGGGCCGCCCTGACCGAGCGGGAGGAGGCGGTGCTGCGGCTCATGGCGCGAGGACTCACCAACGTGGAGATCGCGGCCGAGCTGATCATCGGCACGGAGACGGTCAAGTCCCACGTCAGCGCGATCCTGGCGAAGCTGGGGGCCCGGGACCGCACCCAGGCGGTGATCGCGGCGTACGAGTCGGGGTTCGTCTCCCCCGCCTGAGGGAAGGCTGATTCCGGCCGATGGGGGGCTGCTTCTCGCCGCCGCACCGGGGGCACAGTACGATCCGGCTGACAAGCTCGCTAGCTGGGAGGACACACGTTGGGGCAGCTGACCGGCGGGGACCCCTCTCTGCTCCGGCGGATCAATTCCGCCGTGGTGCTGCGCGCACTGCGCTCGGCCGGATCTCCGACCCTCACCGACCTCACACGGGTGACCGGCCTGTCCCGGCCGACCGTCGAGGGCGTCGTGGAGGGGCTGATGGCGACCGGGCTGGTTGTCGAGGCCGATGCGGAGGAAGGCGCGCGGCGGCAGGGGCGACCGGCCAGACGGTTCCGTTTCCGGGCCGAAGCGGGGCACTTGCTCGGGATCGAGATCGGCTCGCACCGGATCGCGGTGCTGCTGTCCGGGCTGGACGGCCGCGTCATCGGCGCCGGCACCAAGGACGTCGCGGAGACGGCGTCCGCCGACGAGCGGCTGGAGCGGGTGCGGGCGGCCGTCGCCGATCTGCTGCGCCGCGCCGGGGTGCCCCGGGACTCGCTGTGGGCAGTCGGCGTCGGAAGCCCCGGGATCGTGGAGGCGGACGGCACGGTCCGCCTCGGCACCGCGCTGCCCGGCTGGACCGGGCTGCCGCTCGGGGAACGGCTGCGGCGCTCGTTCCGCTGCCCGGTGCAAGTGGAGAACGACGCCAACGCCGCGGCGGTCGCCGAGCACTGGAAGGGCGCCGCACGGGACACCGGCGACATGGTGTTCGTGATGGCGGGGCTCAGTCCGGGCGCCGGCTCGCTGATCGGCGGCCGGCTGCACCGGGGCTTCGGCGGGGCGGCCGGCGAGATCGGCGCCCTCCATCTGCTGGGCCGCGAGGTCACGCCCGAGCGCCTGCTCTCGACCACCAGTGAGCCGCTGCATCCGCTGGACGAGCCCGCCGTCGCCGAGGTCTTCGCGATGGCCAAGCGGGGCGACGAGCGGGCGGTGGCCGCCGTCGAGCGGTTCCTGCAGCGGCTGGTGCACGACGTGGCGGCGCTGGTCCTGGCCATGGACCCGGAGTTGGTGGTCGTCGGCGGCTGGGCGGCCGGCCTGGACGGGGTCCTGGAACCCCTCCGCCAGGAGCTGGAGCGCTACTGCCTGCGCCCACCGCGGGTGGCCCTGTCCCTGCTCGGCGAGGCCGCGGTGGCGACCGGCGCCCTTCGGCTCGCACTGGACCACGTCGAAGAGGAACTCTTCGCCGTGGAGAAGACGGTCACGGCCCGCCGCGGCTGACCGCGCCCGGGCGGCGAGACGTCCGGAAAACCGGTACGGCCTGGGCCCGGCGACTGCCGGGCCCAGGCCGTACCGCAACACTCCGAGCCGGGCAGGGCCGCGCCGGGCGAGGCCGGGCAGGGCCGCGACGACGGCCCGCCCGGCCAACGCGGCGGTGTCAGGAGGCGACGCGGGGTTCGTGGGTGATCTCGACGTTGCCCGAGTCCCCGAAGGTGAGCCGGCAGGTGTCGGCGCGGTAGGTCGCCACCGAGAGCGCGGCCGTCCCCGCGGCGGTGAAGTAGCGCGTGGTGACCAGGAGTACGGGCGCGCCGGGCAGGCGGTCCAGCTCCTTGGCGTCGTCGGCGCGGGCGGAGCCGAGCTCCACGGAGCGGTCCTGGCCGTCGAGGACCAGCCGCTGGAGCTCACGCAGGACGGCGCGGGCGCGGGCGGGTCCGGTCGGGGCCTCGATGGCAGGCAGTCCGGGCACCGAGGCGGCCGGAACGTAGAGCAGCTCGGCGGCGACGGCCTGGCCGTTCGTGACCCGGGTCCGGCGCACCGTGTGGACCGGCTGGTCTGCGGCGAATCCGCCACCGGCTTCGAGGAGCTTCAGCACCGCGGCCGACGGCAGGGTCTCCGTCGCGTCCACCGGCTCCCAGCCGTCGACGCTCTCGCCGGGCCAGCTGTGCTGCGCACTGCCCACGGCAACGCCGACGCGCGGCGGGGCGACGGTGGTGCCGACGCCACGGCGCCGCTGCAGCCGGCCTTCGAGCTCCAACTGCTCCAGCGCCTGGCGCAGGGTCGCGCGGGCAACTCCGAAACGGGCCGCGAGATCACGCTCGTTGGGCAGCACCTCGCCGACGGCGAAGTCCTGGTCGAGCGCCTCGCTGAGGACGGTCTTGAGGTGCCAGTACTTCGGCTCCGGCACCGTTTCGAGCTGCGTGGTCCCCACCCTGACTCCTCCTGCCATCGCTGCACTCGCCGTGTGTTCCAGCGGCAGTTCCGCGCCCTTGTTTATTAAAGGTTCCTGCACTATCCCTGCGACGATAGGACGGTGCACCCCCTTGGTCAAGACCAATACTCATGCCTTTGCCGGGCAGATCGGGCATACGTATCAAGCCGTTCACGGGATGTTCTCGTGCTCCCCCAGGGCTTGTAGTCAAGGGCTACCGGACGGTAATCATGACGACAGGCGCTACTGACAGCCTGTCTCGCACGCACGCGTCCAACCGACGAGGAGCAGCATGACCGCCACGGTCTCCTTCACGATCGATTCGCCGCTCGGCCCGCGCACCGCCACCGCCACCTACGAGCGCAAGGGCGCCGGCGAACCGCTTCTCCTGCTCCACGGCATCGGCCACCACCTCCAGGCCTGGCACCCGGTCATGGACATCCTGGCCGCCGAGCACGATGTGATCGCCGTCGACCTGCCCGGCTTCGGCGCCTCGCAGCCACTGCCCGCAGGGGTTCCGTACAGCCTGAGTACCGTGGCCACGGCGCTCGGCGGGCTCTGCGCGGCCCTCGGGGTCGAGCGCCCGCACGTCGCGGGCAACTCCCTCGGCGGCCTGCTCGCGCTCGAAATGGGCCGGAGCAACCTGGTCCGCTCGGTCACCGCCCTCTCCCCCGCCGGGTTCTGGACGGAGGGCGAGCGCCGCTACGCCTTCGCCGCCCTCCGCACGATGCGCGCCGGCGCCAAGGCGCTGCCGCTGCCCGCCGTGGAGCGGCTCTCGCGCTCCGCCGCCGGCCGCGCCGCACTCACCGGCGCCATCTACGCCCGCCCGTCGCGCCGTTCGCCCGAGGCCGTGATCGCCGAGACCCTCGCCCTGCGCGAGGCCACCGGCTTCGAGGAGACCCTGGCCGCAGGTGGCTCCGTACGGTTCACCCAGGACGTGCCCGGCCTGCCGGTCACCATCGCCTGGGGCAGCCGCGACCGGCTGCTGCTGCGCCGCCAGGGCGTACGCGCCAAGCGCACCCTCCCCGGCGCCCGGCTGGTCCGGCTCCCGGGCTGCGGCCACGTCCCGATGAACGACGATCCGGCGCTCGTCTCCCGGGTGGTACTGGACACGGCCCGCAGCTCACGCCTCGCGGCGGCCTGAAACCACCGGGCGCCTGACCGGACAGAGCCGGGACGACGAGCGACCGCGAGCTCGAACGGATGAGCGGCTGACGGCTGTTCATCCGCGGTTCGCGTGAGCGACGCGGCCGGGCCGGTGTGCGACGGCACGCTGGTCCGACCATCCTCGCCACCCCCCCTGGAGACGCCCCGATGGCATCGACGCCGCACACCCGACGGACCCTCATCGGCGGTTCCCTCGCCCTGTCCTCCGCGCTGCTCGCCGCTCCCGCGCTCGCCGCCCCGGCCTTCGCCCGCTCCGGCCGGCCGAACGCGCTCTGGGGCGTCCAGTCCGGAGAGATCACCGCCCACTCGGCCACCGTCTGGACCCGTTCCGACCGCCTCGCGCGGATGTACGTCGAGACCTCCCCGAGCGAGGCGTTCCGCTACGCCGTACGCCGCCACCGCGGCCCGCTGCTCGGCCCGTCCAGCGACTTCACGGGAACCACCGTCCTGCGCGACCTCCCGCCCGGGCAGCAGGTCCACTACCGGGTCGTCCTCGCCGACCCCGACGACCCCCGCCGTACCTCCGAGCCCGTCCAGGGCACCTTCCGCACCACCCCCGCCTCCCGCCGCCACGACGTGCGCTTCCTGTGGTCCGGGGACCTGGCCGGACAGGGCTGGGGGATCAACCCCGACATCGGCGGCTACCGCGTCTTCGAGGAGATGCGGCTGCGCAACCCCGACTTCTTCCTCTTCAGCGGCGACACGATCTACGCCGACGGGCCCATCAAGTCCTCCGTGCCCCTGCGCGACGGCAGCCTCTGGCGCAACGTCACCACCGAGGAGAAGGCGAAGGTCGCCGAGACGCTCGCCGAGTTCCGCGGGAACTTCCGCTACAACCTGCTCGATCGCAACCTGCTCGGCTTCAACGCCCAGGTCCCGGTCCTCGCCCAGTGGGACGACCACGAGGTGCGCAACAACTGGTACCCCGGCCAGCTGATCGACGACCCCCGCTACACCGTCAAGGAGGCCGACACCCTCGCCGCCCGCGCCCGCCAGGCCTTCGGCGAATACTTCCCCGTCACCGACCTGCGCGGCGGTCGCGCCGAGGGCCGGATGTACCGCGCGATGCGGTACGGCCCGCTGCTCGACGTCTTCGTGCTCGACATGCGCACCTACCGCAACGCCAATTCGCCCGACTCCCAGACCGAGGACCCCATCGGCATCCTCGGCCCCGAGCAGCTGGCCTGGATCAAGCGCGAGCTCTCGCGCTCGCGCGCGACCTGGAAGGTCATCGCCGCCGACATGCCGCTGGGCATCGTCGTCCCCGACGGGGCTGCGAACTTCGAGGCCGTGGCCCAGGGCGACCCCGGCGCTCCGCTGGGCCGCGAGCTCCAGATCGCCGAACTCCTGCGCCACATCAAGCACCAGCGCATTACAGGCACCCTCTGGCTCACGGCGGACGTGCACTACACCGCCGCGAACCACTACGCGCCCGAGCGGGCCGCGTTCACCGACTTCGCGCCGTTCTGGGAGTTCGTCTCCGGCCCCATCGGCGCCGGCGGCTTCCCGTCCGGGCGGCTCGATGCCACCTTCGGCCCGGAGACGGCGTACGTCCAGTCGGCCCCCTTCACCAACATGTCCCCGTCGGAGCACCCCCCGTACTACGGCGAGGTCGACATCGACGGCGGCAGCGGGGAGCTCACCGTGCGGTTGCGGCGCCAGGGCGGCGGCGTGCTGTTCACCAGGACGCTCCAGCCCGGGCGGGTGGGCCAGTAGGCAGCAGGCAGCAGGCAGCAGGCAGCAGGCAGCAGGCAGCAGGCCAGGAAAACTGGGTGAAATCGGCCAGATGGACACTTAACCAGTCGGTCACAGACCGTTCGTGATCACGCAACACCCCTGCGCCACAGTGGTGTGCATGACTGACCGTAGCCTCGCCTCCGCCCAGCGTCCCCACCGCCACCACTGGCGCCGCGACGTCGTCGAACTCGCCGCGCTCTTCTGCGCCGTCGCGGTCGCCGACGCCATCGCCAATCTCGTCGTGCACGGTCCGAGGGGCCCGATCCTGCTGGTCGCCTCGGCCGTCGCACTCCTGGTCACCGCGGCCTTCCACACGTGGTGGGCGCGGCGCCACAGTCATGCGCCGCCGCCGCCGCACGGCACGGCGCCGCCCACGGACCCGACGTCGCCGGCCCCCGGCGCGACCGGGACCGCCGGTGCGACCGCCACCGCCACGGCGACCACCACCCTGTGGCGGATGCGCACGACCGTACGGGACGAGCCCGGTTCCCTGGCCGCCCTCTGCACCGCACTCGCCCGTAACAGCGTCGACATCCTGACCCTCCAGACCCACCCGCTCCCCGAAGGCGGCACGGTCGACGAGTTCCTGCTGCGCGCCCCGCAGCAGCTGCCCTCCGCCGACCTCACCCGCGCCATCGCCGGAGCCGGCGGCCACAGCACCTGGATCGAACGCGCCGACGCCCACGACCTGGTCGACACCCCGACGCGCGTCCTGGGCCTGGCCACCCGCACCGCCCTGGACGCCGCCGAGCTCCCCCTCGCGCTGCGCCAGCTGCTCGGCCGCTGCACGATCCACTCGATCCCGGCGACCACCCTCTCCGGCCGCCCCAACGCCGGCGCGGACGCCCCCGTCGAGGGTGTCCTGGAGGCCACGGTCCTGCGCCTGCGCGACCCCTCCGGCGGCGCCATCACCGTGGAGCGGCCCTACCTGCCCTTCACCCCGACCGAGTTCGCCCGGGCCCGCGCCCTCGTCGAACTCGACACCCGGCTCGGCCCGCGCGTCCCGCGCAGCCAGGACGTACTGACCCTGCCCGAGGGCAACGAGATCACCGTGCGCCGCGCCGACGGCTCCGACCAGGCCGCGGCCCGCGCCATGCACGACCGCTGCTCCGAGCGCACCCTCGGCCTGCGCTACCACGGCCCCGTCTCCGACGCCGACCGCTACCTCGGCCACCTGCTGAGCCCGCGCTTCGGCCGCACCCTCGCCGCCACCACCGCCTCCGGGAAGCTCGTCGCCCTCGGCCACCTGCTGTGGGACGGTGACGAGACCGAGGTCGCACTCCTCATCGAGGACGACTGGCAGCGCCGCGGAATCGGCTCCGAGCTGCTGCGCCGCCTCATCGCGATGGCCGTCGAGGCCGGGTGCGACAGCGTGTACGCCGTCACCCAGGCCTCCAACACCGGCATGGTCGCCGCCATGCGCGGCCTCGGCCTCCCCCTCGACTACCAGATCGAGGAGGGCACCCTGGTGATCACGGCCCGGCTGGACGCGACCCCGGTCAGCTCGCGACTGCCCTACGAGCTCCCCCACGAGCAGCCCCACGCACTCCCCCGCGCGCTCCCGCCGGCGCTTCCGCACGACCAGCAGGCACCGCGCCACCGCCGGCACTGAGCGCCCGCGTCCGGACCGGAGCTTCGAGGCCCCACGGGAACGAGCTCCGGCCGGATCCGGCCAAACTCCGGGCGCTCAGACCTGCCCGATTTCACCCCTCGGAAGCGCCAAGTCTCGTATGCAGTACGGGTGTTGATGGCCCCAAGGGTGGTCCACCGGCCCCGTCGCCACCCGGGGCCGCAGGCTGACGGCAATCTGTGATGACGGAAGCATGTCTCACATACGAAGATGGCCGCATGTCAGAGATCCTCCACAACGGCAGCGCATCCCGGCTGCCCCGCCAGGTGGCCGACGCGTACGTCGACGACCTCATCGCCCTCGACCCGATCACGGGCACCTACCTCGGTGTCGCCGCGAGCTCCGCCAAGCTCCCGGACTTCTCCCCGGCGGGCCGCGCGGCCGTCGCCGACCTCGCCCGCGCCACCCTCGCCCGCCTCGACGCCGCCGAGCTGCTGCCCGGCGCGGACAGCGACGCCGAGCGCCGCTGCGCGCGCCTGCTGCGCGAGCGGCTCACCGCCGAGCTCGCGGTCCACGAGGCCGACGAGGACCTGCGCGCGGTCAGCAACATCCACAGCCCCGCGCACAGCGTCCGCGAGGTCTTCAGCCTGACCCCCACCGACACCGACGAGGACTGGGCGGCGATCGCCGAGCGGCTGCGCGCCGTGCCGGCCACCTTCGCCGGCTACCGCGAGAGCCTCGGACTCGGCCTGGAGCGCGGCCTGTACGGCGGCCCGCGCGCCACCGCCACCATGATCGGCCAGCTCACCACCTGGGCCGGCCAGGACGGCTCCGGACCCGCCTTCTTCGAGGACTTCGTCTCCGGCGGCCCGGACGCCCTGCGTTCCGAGCTGGACGAGGCGGCCGACGCCGCGACCGCCGCCGTCGCCGAACTGCGCGACTGGCTGAGCGCCGTGTACGCCCCGGCCGTCGAGGGCAAGCCCGACACCGTGGGCCGCGAGCGCTACGCCCGCTGGTCCCGGTACTTCAACGGCACGGACCTCGACCTGGACGAGGCGTACGCCTACGGCTGGTCGGAGTACCACCGGCTGCTCGGCGAGATGAAGACCGAGGCGGCCAAGATCCTCCCGGGCGCCGGCCCCTGGGAGGCGCTGAAGCACCTGGACGAGCACGGCACCCACATCGGCGTGGACGAGGTCCAGGCCTGGCTCCAGGGCCTGATGGACGAGGCCATCGAGAACCTCGACGGCACCCACTTCGAACTCGCCGAGCGGGTCCGGAAGGTGGAGTCCCGGATCGCCCCGCCGGGCGGGCCCGCGGCCCCGTACTACACCTCCCCCTCGGAGGACTTCTCCCGCCCGGGCCGCACCTGGCTGCCCACGATGGGCCAGACCAGCTTCCCGGTCTACGACCTGGTCTCCACCTGGTACCACGAGGGCGTTCCGGGCCACCACCTCCAGCTCGCGCAGTGGACGCACGTGGCGGACCAGCTCTCCCGCTACCAGGCCACCGTCGGCATGGTCAGCGCCAACTGCGAGGGCTGGGCCCTGTACGCGGAGCGGCTGATGGAGGAGCTCGGCTACCTCAAGGACGCCGAGCAGCGGCTGGGTTACCTGGACTGCCAGATGATGCGCGCGGCGCGGGTCATCGTGGACATCGGCATGCACCTGGGGCTGCGGATCCCGGACGACTCGCCGTTCCACCCGGGCGAGGACTGGACGGTCGACCTGGCGCAGGAGTTCTTCGGCCTGCACAGCGGCCGCCCGGCGGACTTCGTCGAGAGCGAGCTGACCCGGTACCTGTCCATGCCGGGACAGGCGATCGGCTACAAGCTGGGCGAGCGCGCCTGGCTGCTGGGCCGGGACAACGCCCGTGCGGCGCACGGCGATTCCTTCGACCTCAAGGCCTGGCACATGGCCGCGCTGTCGCAGGGTGCGCTGGGGCTGGACGACCTGGTGGACGAGCTGTCGAAGCTCTGACTCCGGCCGTACGGAGCCCCGCGCACGACGGACGGGCCGCCCACCTCCCCGTGGAGGCGAGCGGCCCGTCCGTCGTCGGCCGGCTCAGCAGCCGCAGTCGTCCGAGTCGGTGGGTGCGGTCAGCGGGTCCGCCTCGGCGCGCTGCTGGCTGCCCTGCCAGGTCTCGACCTCGAAGCCCTCGCGGATCCAGTACTCGATGCCGCCGAGCATCTCCTTGACCTGGAAGCCGAGTTCCGCCAGGGCAAGGGCGGAGCGGGTGCCTCCGTTGCAGCCGGGGCCCCAGCAGTACGTCACCACGGGGACGTTCTTGTCCAGGAGCCGCTCGGCCTGCTCGGGGATGAGGGCGGTCGGCAGGTGGATGGCGCCGGGCACGTGGGCCTGGTCCCAGGACGGGGTGGAGCGGGAGTCGATCAGCTGGAAGCCGAGCTCGGCCCCCTGCTCACGGTGGGCCTTGAAAGCGGCGGCGACGTCCGACACGTCCGCGTGGAAGGCCAGGCTCGCGGCGAAGTACGCGGCCGCCGCGGCCGGGGAGGCCGGGGGCACCCGGAGCACGGGGTTGGTGGTGGCGGAAGCGGTCGAGCCCGGCTGGTTCACGTGCGTCTGTGTCGTCGTCATGGCTAGAAATCTACGATCTGTTGATCATTGCCGGAAGTGGTTTTCCCCGGCCTTTCTCTTGTCCCGCCGGGAAATCCCCTGCTAGACCTGGGCCATGACCGACTATTCCCCTGACGTCACCGACTGGCGGATCCTCGAAGCCCTCCAGCGGGACGGGCGCGCCAGTTTCACCGAGCTCGCCCGCTCCGTGTCCATGTCCGCGAGCGCCGTGACCGAGCGGGTCCGCCGCCTGGAGGAGGTCGGCGTCATCACCGGCTACACGGCGGTGGTGGACCCGGAGAAGCTCGGCAAGTCGATCCTCGCCCTGGTGCGGCTGCGCTATCCGCACGGCAACTACAAGCCGTTCCACGACTTCCTGGAGGCCGCCCCCGAGATCCTGGAGGCCCATCACGTCACCGGCGACGACTGCTTCGTACTCAAGGTCGCCGCCCGTTCGATGGCCCACCTGGAGGAGGTCACGGGCCGGATCTCCGGCCTCGGCCCGGTGACGACGAGCATCGTCTACTCCTCGCCGCTGCCGCGCAGGCCGCTCAGTCCGTGAGCGCCGCCGTCCGGTGGCGCACCACCGAGCCCCCGCGCTGCTTGACGATCTCCAACTGCGCCTGAACCCGGGTCCGCAGGTCGGCGACGTGGCTGACGATGCCGACGCTGCGGTCACGCTCGCGCAGCGAGTCCAGTACGTCCAGCACCTCGTCCAGCGCCTGGTCGTCGAGGCTGCCGAAGCCCTCGTCGATGAAGAGGGTGTCCAGCCGCATCCCGCCCGCCTCGTCGGTGACCACATCGGCGAGGCCCAGCGCGAGGGCGAGCGAGGCGAAGAAGGTCTCGCCGCCCGACAGCGTGGCGGTGTCCCGCTCGCTTCCGGTCCAGGCGTCGACCACGTGCAGCCCGAGGCCGGAACGCCCCCGTCCGCTCGCGCGCGCGTCGGAGTGGACCAGCGTGTAGCGGCCACCGGACATGCGCAGCAGCCGTACCGTCGCGGCGGCGGCGACCTGCTCCAGGCGGGCGGCCAGCACGTACGCCTCCAGCCGCATCTTGCGCTCGTTGTCGGCGGAGGTGCCCGCGGTGAGTCCGGCCAGCCGGGCGACCCGCTCGTAGGCCTCGCGCAGCGGTCCGAGCGCGCGCAGTTCCCGCTCGGCCTGCCGGGAGAGCCGGTCCAGCTCCTCGCACCGGACGCGGGCCGCGTCCACCGACGACCCTGCCGTACGAAGCTTCGCCGCGGCCTCGGCCGCGTACGCCTCGGCCGCATCCGGTGCGGCCGGAGGCAAGGCTGCCGCTTCGGCGGCGCCGGTCTCGCCACGGCGGTCCGCCAGGAGGGCCTCCTCCGCCTGCCAGGTGTCCAACCGGCGTTGGAGCGCGGTGCGTTCGTACTCGGGGAGCACCGCTTCGGCGGCGGCGTCGATGGTGTCGAAGCCGGCCTTGAAGGCGGCGTCGGCGAGCTGGTCGTCGGCCTCCTTCAGCCGCGCCGCGGTGGCCTCGGCCCGGCGCAGCGAGGCGTCGGCCGCGGAGACCATCCGGACCCGGTCCTCCAGGGTGCGGGCGCGGGCCGCGACCGTGGGGGCGCCGTCCCGTACGAGGACCAGCTCGGCCTCCAGCGAGGCCTGTTCCCGGTCCAGGGCCTCGCGGCGGGAGGCCCTGGCGGCGGCCCGGGTCTCGGCGCCCTGCCGGTCGGCGCTGCGCGCGGCGTGCTCCCGCTCGGCACGGGCGAGCCGCTCCCGGGCGGCGTGCAGCCCCGCGGCCGCGGCGTGGGCGGCGGCGTGCCCGGCACTCAGCTCCGAGGTGAGGGCGAGGAGTTCCTCGGTGGTGGCCTCCCCCGCGGCGGCGGCCGCCTCGGCGCGGGCCTCCCGGGCGGCGGCCTGCCGGCGCTCGACGGCGGCCCGGTCCTGCTCGGCCCGTTCGAAGCGGGCGTGGGCTGCGTCCTCGGCCGCGCGGTCCACGTGCCCGGGGGCCGGGCGGGCCGGAGCGGGGTGCTCCGCGGACCCGCACACGGTGCAGGCCTCCCCCGCCACCAGCGCCTCGGCGAGTTCGGCGGCGATCCCGCGCAGCCGGGCCTCCTTGAGCTCCAGCCAGCGCTCCCGGGCGGCGGCCGCATCCTCGCGCAGGGTGAGCAGTTCGCCCGCGGCGCGCTCCTCCTCGGCGGCGAGCTCGTCGCGCCGGCGGGCGGCGTTCAACTGCATCCGGGCGGGTTCCAGCCGGCCCGCGAAGTGCTCGGCCTCGGTGGCGGCCTGCTGGGCGGCGTCCACCCGCTGTTGCAGCGCGGCCCGGGTGGCGTCCCAGCGCTCCAGCCACTCGGCGGACTCCTGGTGCTGCTCCTCGGCCGCCCGGGCCTCCCGTTCCAGGTCGGCCCGCTCGCGGCCGATCTCCGCGCTGCGCTGCTCGGCCCGGTGGGCGGCGCCCAGCGCACCCAGGTCCTCGCGCAGCCGCTGCTCGACGGCGGCCAGCTGCTCGGCGCCCGCCTCCTTGAGCTGGGGCGGGAGTTCCGCCCGGGCGGCCGACTCGGCGTGCGCGGCGGCCAGGTGCGCGGCGGAGGCCGCGCCGCGCAGTTCCAGGGCGGGGGCGACCTGGGCGCCCCGCCGGGCCCGGTCCAGCAGGCCGCGCACCCGCTCGCGCTCGGGCCCGGCCTCGGCGAGCAGGGCGGCCCGGCGGGTGGTCTCCGCGTGCCGGCGCTGGAGCCGGTCGAGCTCCCGCTCGTCCTCGGCGGCCCGCCGGGCGGCGGCGTGCCGGCTCTCGACGGCGGCCAGTGCGTACTCGGCGACCTCGTACCGCTCCCGGGCCGCGCACCGGGCGACGGCCGCCCAGGCCCGGATCGCCTCGGCGAGCCCGGGGTCTCCCGGCTGGTGCCCGGGCAGCGGCCAGGCCCGCAGGTCGGCGCTGTCCCCGGCGGCCTGGGCGAGCCGCTGGGCGGTGTGCAGCACCTTCTCGTCGCCGGCCCGGACCTTGGCCTCGGCGGCCCGGCGGCGCTCCCCGAGCAGGGCCTCGACGGCGGCGAAGCGGCGGGTGTCGAAGAGCCGGCCGAGCAGCCGGCCGCGCGCCGCCTCGTCGGCGCGCAGGAACCGCGCGAACTCCCCTTGCGGCAACAGCACGACCTGGCAGAACTGCTCGCGGCTCATGCCGAGCAGCTGCTCGATCTCCTCGCCGATCTCCTGGTGGGAGCGGCTGAGCGCCTCCCAGCCCTCGCCGGTGTGCTCGCGCAGCCGGCTCTGGGCCTTGTCCCTGGTCGTGCCCGTGCCGCGCTTCTTCGGGCGTTCCTGTTCGGGGCGCCGGGTGATCTCCAGGCGGCGGCCGCCCGCGGTGAGTTCGAGGGTGACCTCGGTCGGGGTCTGCGCGGACGCGTGGTCGCTGCGCAGGCTCGTGCCGGGGGCCTGGCGGGGGCCGGGCACGGACCCGTAGAGCGCGTAGCAGACGGCGTCGAGCACGGAGGTCTTCCCGGCGCCGGTGGGTCCGTGCAGCAGGAAGATCCCGGCGCCGGACAGCGCGTCGAAGTCGATCTCCTGGGGCTCGGCGAAGGGCCCGAAGGCGGTGACCGCCAGCCGGTGCAGCCTCATCGGTGGGTCTCCTGACGGCTGTCGTCGGCCCGTACGTCGTCGAAGGCGCTCTGGAGGACGGCCCGCTCGGCCTCGTCCGCGTGGCCGCCGCCGCGCACGTGGGCGACGAAGTCCTCGGCGATCTCCTGGTCGCTGCGGCCGCGCAGGCGCTGGGCGTAGGAGGCGCCGGCCTCCTCGGCGCGGCCCTCGGGGTCGAAGGCGAGGCTGAGGGTGTGCGGGAAGCGGGCGGCGAGCCGGGCCATGGGGTCGTCGGGGCGGACCGGGTCGGTGAGGGTGGCCTCGACCCAGGCGTCCTCGTGCACCTCGTACGCCGGCTCCTCCAGCAGGTCGTCGAGGCGTCCGCGCAGCCGCGCGAGGGCCCGCGGCACAGGGGTGTCGATCCGCTCGGCGCAGGCGATCTCCCCCTCCGCCCCCAGCTCGATCAGCCACATCGTCTTGCGGTGGTGGACTTCCGAGAAGGAGTAGGCGAGCGGGGAACCGGAGTAGCGGACCCGTTCGTTGATGGTCTGGCAGCCGTGGAGGTGGCCGAGAGCGGCGTAGTCCACCCCGTCGAAGACGGAGGCGGGCACGGCCTCGACGCCGCCGACGGTGATGTCGCGCTCGCTGTCGCTGGCCTGCCCGCCAGTGACGAAGGCGTGCGCCAGGACGACGGAGCGGGTGCCGGGCGCGCGGGCGGCCAGGTCGGCCCTGATCCGGTCCATGGCCGCGCCCAGCACCGCCTCGTGGCTGACCTTCTCCGCGCTGAACTCGTCCTTGACCAGGGCCGGTTCCAGGTACGGCAGCCCGTACAGCGCCACCTCACCGTGTACGTCGGCCAGTACCACGGGCTCGGCGCAGCCGGCCGGGTCGGTCCGCAGGTGGATCCCGGCGCGGTCGATGAGCCCGGCCCCGACCCCGAGGCGGCGCGCCGAGTCGTGGTTGCCGGAGATCATGACGGTGGGCACGCCGAGCTCGGCGAGCCGGTGCAGGGCCCGGTCGTACAGCTCGACGGCGGGCAGCGGGGGCACGGCCCGGTCGTAGATGTCACCGGCGACGAGCACGGCGTCGACCTCGCGCTCGCGGACGGTCTCGACGAGGTGGTCGACGAAGGCCGCCTGGGCGCCGAGCAGGTTCACGCGGTGGAAGGCCCGGCCGAGGTGCCAGTCGGAGGTGTGCAGGAACTTCACTCGCCGGCCCCGCCGCACATGCCGTCTCCCCCTGGTCGCTCCCGCTCGCTGAACCCCTCTACGCTAACCCGTCCCGGGGGGCCCTCAGGGCGCGTACGTCTCTCCGCCGAGGGTGAGGGTGGCGCTGCCCGCCGTGCTGTCGGCGAGCCAGGCCTCGAAGCCGGGCAGGTCCGCCTCCGGCAGGGCGACCTCGATCTCGACGGCGGCTCCGTAGCGCAGGTCGACCACGGTCCGGCCGGTGGAGCGCAGGTCGTTCTGGGTCTTGCCGGCCCGCTGGTGATCGACGGTCACGGTGGCCAGCCGGTAGCGGCGCCGGGTGACGGTGCCGAGCGCGTCGAGGGCTTCGCCGACGACCCCGCCGTAGGCCCTGATCAGGCCGCCGGCGCCGAGCTTCACGCCGCCGTAGTAGCGCGTGACCACGGCGACCGCGTAGCGGATGTCCCGGCGCGTGAGCATCTGCAGCATGGGAACCCCGGCGGTGCCGCCGGGCTCGCCGTCGTCGCTGGCCTTCTGGACGGACGCGTCGGCGCCGATGACGTAGGCGAAGCAGTTGTGCGTGGCGGTGGGGTGCTCCTTGCGGACACGCGCGACGAACTCCTGCGCCTCCTGCTCGGTCGCGGCGGGCGCGAGCGAGCACAGGAAGCGCGAGCGGTTGATCTCGGACTCGTGCACGCCCTCGCGGGCCACCGTCACGTACTGGTCTGCCTTCACCGCTCCACCCTACGGGGAATCGGACATGTGTCTTTTCGGTTGTTCCCGGCAGAGCAGCAGACGGCGACAGCAGACGCACCGGCAAGAGGCGGCACACGTGTACGGCGATCAGGCAACCATCCGCAAGATCCTCACCGAGCTCGGTGACACCTGGGCCGTGGTGGGCCTCTCGAACAACCAGGACCGGGCGGCCTACGGGGTGGCCCGCGTGCTCCAGCGGTTCGGCAAGCGCGTGGTCCCCGTACACCCCAAGGCCGAGACGGTGCACGGCGAGCCCGGGTACGCCTCGCTGGAGGAGATTCCGTTCAAGGTGGACGTGGTGGACGTCTTCGTGAACAGCACACTGGCCGGCCCGGTGGCCGACCAGGCGGCCGCCGTCGGCGCCGCGGCCGTCTGGTTCCAGCTCGGCGTGATCGACGAGGCCGCCTACGACCGCACTCGCGAGGCCGGGCTGACCATGGTCATGGACCGCTGCCCGGCGATCGAGATCCCCGCGCTCTAGCCCGCGTCCGCCCCCGCACCCGCACCCGCCCCGGCCCCCGCGACCGCGCTGCCGTGCGCGTGCGCGGTGGCGGTGGCGGGCAGCGGCGCCGACATGGGCGGGACCGACACCGCGAGGGTCATCTCCATCGGCTCGGAGCCGTCGTTGCGGTAGGAGTGCGGGAGGTTGGCCTCGAAGGTGGCCGCGGCCCCGGCCGGTACGCGGAACTCCTCCTCGCCGACCACCAGGGTCAGCTCCCCGGCCGTGACGTGCAGCATCTCGATGGTGCCGGAGGGGTGCGGGGCGGATTCCGTCCCCTCGCCCGGCACGAGGTGCCAGGTCCACAGCTCCATCGGCCCGCGCTCGTCGGTACCGATCAGCATGGTCGTCGAGCTGCCCGCGTCGCTCGACCAGATCCGGACGACCTGATCCGGCGCGACGATCCGGACCTGCGGGCCCCGGTCGTAGTCGAGGAGCGTGGAGATGCTGACGCCGAGGGCGTCGGCCAGCCTGACCGTGGTGCCCACGCTGGGGTTCGTACGGGCCTGCTCGATCTGGATGATCATCCCGCGGCTCACTCCCGCGCGGGCCGCCAGCGCATCCAGGGTGAAACCGCGCTCCCCGCGCCACCTCTTGAGGTTCCGGGCGAGCGCCAGGCTGAGCTGTTCGAGATCCGACACCATTCCGTCCAATATTCTGGATGACACAGTCCAATAGACTGCACTACCGTGCTGTGTATTCGATGCTGCACTCCACCGTTCACCGCACTGTACTGCGAGGCCCGCCATGACCGCCCTCTTCGCCCTGGCCACAGCCGTGCTGTGGGGTCTCGCCGACTTCGGCGGCGGGCTGCTGACCCGCCGGATACCCGCGCTCACGGTGGTCGTCGTCTCGCAGGTCCTCGCCGTCGCCGTGCTCGGCGCGGTGGTGCTCGCCGCCGGCGCCTGGCGGGAGGCCGGGCCCCAGCTGTGGTTCGCGGTCGGCGCCGGCCTGGTCGGGCCGGTCGCCATGCTCAGCTTCTACAAGGCGCTGGCCCTCGGCCCGATGGGCGTGGTCTCGCCGCTGGGCTCCCTCGGGGTGGTCGTGCCCGTCGCCGCGGGGCTGATGCTGGGCGAGCGGCCCGGCCTCGGCCAGTTCGCGGGGATCGCGGTGGCCGTCGTCGGCATCGTCCTCGCGGGCGGCCCGGAGCTGCGCGGTGCGCCCGTACAGCGGCAGGCCGTCATCCTCACCCTGATCGCGGCCTTCGGGTTCGGCGCGGTGATGGCCCTGATCGCACAGGCGTCCACCACCCTCACCGGGCTGTTCCTCGCGCTGTTCGTGCAGCGGGTCACCAATGTCGCCGTGGGCGGCGCCGCCCTGTGGGCCCAGACCCGGCGCGGGGTCCCGGCCCTGCCAGCGGGCACCGGCCCGCGGATCCTGTGGACGCTGCTGCCCGCACTGGCCTTCGTCGGCCTCGCGGACGTCGCGGCGAACGGCACCTACTCCATCGCCGCCCAGAACGGCCCGGTCACCCTGGCCGCGGTGCTGTCCTCGCTCTACCCCGTGGTCACCGCGCTCGCCGCCTTCGCCGTGCTCAAGGAACGCCTGCGCGCCGTCCAGGCGGCGGGCGCCGGCCTGGCCCTGGCGGGCACGGTCCTACTGGCCGCGGGCTAGGTCGTGTCGTCAAAGTCCCGTCTGGCTGGCGGGCTCTGGCACGCACGCTCGCCGCGTTGTCGTCGGTCGCCGACGCTCCGCGTCGCCTCCCTCCTCCGCCTTGCGATCGCACGCACCAGACCCCGCCAGCCCCGCCCTTCGGGCGGCCGACGCGACTTTGACGACACTCCCTAGGGGCAACGCGGGGAAGGGAAGCACGGCGATTCCGGAAACGTACTGGTCGACGCCGTACCTCTCCGCCGATTCCACATCGGCCGACAGATGACCTTTGGTGTTGAACGGTGAGATCCAGACGGTGATGCCGCTGTCCGTTTCGCGTAGCCAGCGGTCCGAACTCACATAGCGGGGCCTGCGCGTCACGTTGATGATGTTGTTGTTGTGGCGCACTCTCGCGTGATACATGACGTAGTCGGGACACTCCACGGCGGAACAGTCGAAGAACCTGTCCGTCCTTTCGCGCCACGAGAAGATCGGGACCCGGTACTCCGTGTCGATCTTTCCGCGGTCTCCCCTCAGGAAAATGACCGACACGGCCGCTGCCAGCTGGTCGTATCCGGCGTTGGCGGGCAACTGCACCAGCCGCTCCGTCTTGAAGTCGGCGCCGGGGTAGACCCAGGAGTCCGGCGGCACCACCACGCCGGTGTTGATCGTGCGGTACGCCGTGGGCTGGGCGTGGAGTTCGACGTCGTTCCCGCCCTCCACGTCGGACCGCCAATCCTTCTGGTTCATCTTCGACTTGTCCGGATCGAAGGTCGACTCCCGTCCCTGGACCCAGTAGATGTTGTTGAGGACATAGGCCGGGACGTCCCCGTCGTTCGCCACGCGAAGCGTCACCGGGAGGTGGATGACGGGGCGTTTCGGATCCATTCTCGGTGTACCGAACTTCGCCTCGACGATGAAGTGGAAGAGTGCGGCCTGTGGCTGGTAGAGGGCCGAGTAGGCGAAGTTGGCCGACGTGAGGAGGGCGGTGACGGTCAGACCCGCGGTGAAGCTCTTGGGATGGGGGATCCCTTTCCAGGCCCGCTGCCTCCAGAGCGTCCAGGCCGCCCAGAGCGACCAGAGCAGGAGCGGGAGGAAGATCCAGAGGTAGGGCGTGTACTCGCGCTCCTGGAACCAGACGCCCAGCAGCAGGCCCTGCGAGGCCACCGTGATGAGGACGCCCACCAGCACCATCGCGCCCGAGTACCGCAGAGTGCGCTTGCCCGAGTAGTCGAACACCGCCGCCGCCGCGATCCCCTGGACCGCCCCCGCGAGGAGGAACAGCACTCCCGTGAGGCGTCCCGAGAAGGTCAGCGCGCCGAAGGCATCCACCTCGCCGATGTGGATGAGAAGGACCATGGAGGCGAGCAGGCCGGCGCTCAGCAGCGCGATCGTGCCGCGTCTGCGCCAGGTCCGGTCGGGCCAGACGCCGCTGTCCGCCTCGCGCCAGGTCACGGAGGCGCGGTCGGCCAGATCCATGTCCTGGGGCAGCCCCGCACGGTGCAGCTGCTTGCGCAGGTCGCGCTGCGACCATGCGCTGCCCGCCGGTGCGCCGCCGATGGTGATCGCGCGCAGGCCGCGGCCGTCCGGTCCGTGGACCACCACTCTGGGCCTGTTCATGACCCCAGGCTCACGGCGGGGGCCGGGGTGCGCACTCGGGGTTACTCCGAGCGCCCCGCGGCGCTCGGCGGCGCTGCGCTGCGACGAGCCGCGACGCGCCGCGTCCCGTCAGCCGGCCTCGGCGGTCTGGTGTTCCGCTTCCGCCAGCCCGGCCAGCCCGCGCAGCTGTTCCGGGGTCATCCCGTCCGGGATCGGCACCGGCGCCGGCGTGCGCAGCGGCGGCTGCCAGCCCGTCTCCGGCTCCCAGCGCCGTACGATGCGCGCCGGGGCTCCCGCCACCACGGCGTGGTCCGGCACCTCGCCCCGTACGACGGCTCCCGCGGCCACGACGACGTTGCGGCCGAGCCGGGCGCCCGGCAGGATCACCGCGCCGGTACCGAGCCAGCATCCCGGGCCGATCTCCACCGGCGCGTTGCGCGGCCACTGCCGGCCGACGGGCTCGTGCGGATCGTCGTAGCTGTGGTTCGTCGAGGTGATGTAGACCCCGGGACCGCAGAAGGTGTTCGACTCGATGGTGATCCGGGCGTCGGCTATCACATGGCTGTTGCGGCCTATGACCACCCCGTCGCCGAGCACCAGCATCGGTTCGGCGCCCAGGTCGAGGTCCGGCATCATCCCGGCGGTGAGGGTGACCTGCTCGCCGATGATGCAGTGCGCGCCGAGCCGGATCCACTGCTCGCCGAAGACCGTGCCCTGCGGGAAGGCGAGCCGGGTGCCGTCTCCGATCGCGCCGAACCGCAGCCGCCCCGGGGTCTGCGCGGTGACCGCGCCGGCCTGCTGCATCCAGCGCCAGCCGGTGTGGACCGCGCGGTTCGCCAGCCGGCGGCGCAGGGCCGTCAGAGAGGAGAACGTGTTCTGGTTCTTCGGCACCCGGCAACGGTAATGCGCCGGGCGCCGGTCGGCCGGACGGCGATCCTGTGATCTTCACCCCATCGCGGGGGCGGCGGACCGCGTGCCCTACGGTGCCGTTAGCGCGGCAGAGGCAGTGGCAGTGGCGTCCGGAGAGACACCGCAGAGACAGAGGGAAGAGAACATGACGCACCAGGCGGCCCAGGCACTCGTGGCGGGTGTCGGCGGCAAGACCCCGGACATCGACCCGACGGCCTTCACGGCGCCCACCTCGGTCGTGATCGGCGATGTCACCCTCGGCGCGGGCGCGAGCATCTGGTACTCGGCGGTGCTGCGCGCCGACTGCGGCCCGATCACGCTCGGCGCCGACAGCAACGTGCAGGACAACTGCACGGTCCACGTGGACCCCGGCTTCCCGGTCTCGATCGGCGAGCGCGTCTCCATCGGCCACAACGCCGTCGTGCACGGCTGCACCGTCGAGGACGACTGTCTGATCGGCATGGGCGCGACCGTGCTGAACGGCGCGGTGATCGGCGCCGGGTCCCTGGTGGCCGCCCAGGCGCTGGTCCCGCAGGGCATGGTGGTCCCGCCCGGCTCGCTGGTCGCGGGCGTGCCCGCCAAGGTGCGCCGCGAGCTGACCGACGAGGAGCGCGAGGGCATCAAGGTCAACGCCCTGATGTACGTGGAGCTCTCGAAGCAGCACCGCGCCTCGGTGACCCCGGACGCCTAGGAGCTGTCCGGCCGATCTTGATAGACCGTCTGCAGTATCTGTTGCCGTACGATCTCGGCAGTTGAGGGGGAGGGCATGGAAGACGTATTCG
>NZ_JBVIFS010000055.1:0-25783 GCF_055571215.1 Streptomyces sp. NPDC030995 | reverse complement strand
AACCCCGGCCCTTCGTCTGGACGAAGACAGCCGACGAGATCCTCGACAAAGTCGCCGCCTACTGCCACCGAATCTCTGACTCAGGTCACTAGGGGCTGTCGGGGGATTCGGCGGCGGCGCGGAGGCGGGCGTACTCCTGGGCCATGGACTCGGCGGTCCAATGGGCGTTGAGACCGCTGGGGTTGGGGAGGGCCCAGATCCGGGTGGAGCCGATGGTTCGCTCCTGGGGACCGATCTGCGCCTTCCTCTCGCCGAAGGCGGTGCGGTAGGCGGTGACGCCGACGACCGCGAGCCATTGGGGGCGCAGGAGTTCCACCTTGGCCGTCAGGATGTGGCCGCCCTCGCGGAACTCCTCGGCGCTCAGCTCGTCGGCGCGGGCCGTGGCACGGGCCACGACGTTGGTGATGCCGAGCCGGTAGGTCAGCAGCTCCTCCTGCTCGGAGGGGGCCAGGCGGCGCGGGGTGAAGCCGGACAGGTGCAGGACGGGCCAGAAGCGGTTGCCGGGGCGGGCGAAGTGGTGGCCCGTCGCGGCGGAGAGGAGACCTGGGTTGATTCCGCAGAACAGCACACGCAGACCGCCCGCGACCACGTCCGGGAGGACGCGGTCACGGGCGGCGTTGAGCTCGTCGGGGGTCAGAGGATCGACCCCGGCGCGTACCCGGCGGCCTCCGGGTGCTGCTTGGCGATCGCCTCGATACGGGAGATCACCGCCGCGACCTGGTCGCCCGCGGCGCCGGTGAAGGACAGCTTGTCGGCCATCAGGGCGTCGAGCTGGGCCCGGTCCAGCGGCATCCGCTCGTCGGCGGCCAGCTTGTCGAGCAGCTCGTTGCGCTCGGCGCCCTGCTCGCGCATGGCGAGGGCGGAGGCCACCGCGTGCTCCTTGATGACCTCGTGGGCGGCCTCGCGGCCGACCCCGGCCCGCACCGCGCCCATCAGGACCTTGGTGGTCGCGAGGAACGGCAGGTAGCGGTCCAGCTCGCGGGCGACGACCGCCGGGAAGGCGCCGAACTCGTCGAGGACGGTCAGGAAGGTCTCCAGCAGGCCGTCGAAGGCGAAGAACGCGTCCGGCAGGGCCACACGGCGGACCACGGAGCAGGAGACGTCGCCCTCGTTCCACTGGTCGCCGGCCAGCTCGCCGGTCATCGAGGCGTAGCCGCGCAGGATGACCATCAGGCCGTTCACGCGCTCGCAGGAGCGGGTGTTCATCTTGTGGGGCATCGCGGAGGAGCCGACCTGGCCGGGCTTGAAGCCCTCGGTGACCAGCTCGTGGCCGGCCATCAGGCGGATCGTCTTGGCGATCGACGACGGGGCGGCGGCCAGCTGCACCAGCGCGGTGACCACGTCGTAGTCGAGCGAGCGCGGGTAGACCTGGCCGACCGAGGTGAAGGCCTGGGCGAAGCCGAGGTGGGCGGCGATCCGCTGCTCCAGGTCGGCGAGCTTGGCGGCGTCGCCGCCGAGCAGGTCGAGCATGTCCTGGGCGGTGCCGACGGGGCCCTTGATGCCGCGCAGCGGGTAGCGCCCGAGGAGGTTCTCGAGGCGGTCATAGGCGACCAGCAGCTCATCGGCCGCGGTGGCGAAGCGCTTGCCCAGGGTGGTCGCCTGCGCGGCCACGTTGTGGGAGCGGCCGGCCATGACCAGCTCGGCGTGCTCGCCGGCCAGCTTGCCGAGGCGGGAGAGGACGGCGACCGTACGGTCGCGGGCCAGCTCCAGCGAGAGCCGGATCTGCAGCTGCTCGACGTTCTCGGTGAGGTCGCGGGAGGTCATGCCCTTGTGGACGTGCTCGTGACCGGCGAGGGCGTTGAACTCCTCGATGCGGGCCTTCACGTCGTGCCGGGTGACCTTCTCGCGCTCGGCGATGGAGGCGAGGTCGACGGTCTCCAGGACGCGCTCGTAGTCGGCGAGGGCCGCGTCCGGGACCTCGATACCGAGGTCCTTCTGGGCGCGCAGCACGGCGAGCCACAGCCGCCGCTCCAGCGTCACCTTGTACTCGGGGGACCACAGGACGGCGAGCTCCGCGGAGGCGTAGCGGCCGGCCAGGACATTGGGGATGCGGGGCTTGGCTGTCACGTGGAGTGATTCTACTTGGGCCCCGGCTGTGCGTTTACGCAGGTAGGGCCACCGCTCCCGATTGTGCCTTGCTACGAGACCGGAGCGTCCCCATAGGGCACGTACGGCAGCAGCTCGGGGCGCTTGGCCGGGCGGCCGTCGCCGGAGGAGCGGCCCGTCAGGCGGCGGCCTATCCAGGGGAGCAGGTGCTGCCGGGCGAAGCTCAGGTCCTGGGTCCGGCGTACCGCCCAGCCCGGCGGCGCGGCGGCGGGCAGTTCGGTGTGCCAGTCCTGTTCGGCGGGCAGGCCCAGTGTCTGCCAGACGGCCTCCGCCACCCGGCGGTGGCCCTCGGCCGTCAGGTGCAGCCGGTCGACGTCCCACATGCGCGGGTCCCCCAGCACCGGGGCCCCGTACAGGTCCACCACCAGGGCGCCGTGCCGGGCGGCGAGCTCCTCGATGATGACGAAGAGCTCCTCCATGCGCGGCCGGAAACGTTCCATCACCGGCCCGTTGCGCCCCGGGGAGCGCATCAGGACGAGGTGCTTGCAGGAGGGCGCGAGGAGTTCCACGGCCGACTCGAGGTGGGCCCGGACCCTGCCCATGTCCACCTTGGGGCGCAGTGCGTCGTTCAGCCCGCCCACCAGGGCCACCACGTCGGCGCCCATCGCCGCCGCCACCGGGGCCTGGTCCTCGGCGATCTGCCCGATCAGCTTCCCGCGGACCGCGAGGTTCGCGTAGCGGAAGCCCGGTTCGCGCGCCGCGAGGCGGGCGGCCAGCAGGTCGGCCCAGCCGCGGTACGAGCCGTCCGGAAGCAGGTCGGACATGCCCTCGGTGAAGGAGTCGCCGACCGCGACGAAACTGGTGTATGACGCATTCATCTCCATGGCGAACTGATGTTACCGCGCGGTACCCCGGCTCCGCAGGGCCGGGGACCGCGCGGTGGCGACGGGCTCAGGCGACGGGCTCAGGCGGAAGCGGGCCTGCTGAACAGCTCCCGCAGCACGTCCTCCATCGTCACCAGCCCCGTCATGGCGCCGTCGGCCCCCAGGACCGCCGCCAGGTGCGTACGGCTGCGCCGCATGGCGGTCAGCACGTCGTCCAGCGGGGTCTCCGCCCGTACCTGGGCGATCGGCCGCAGCGCCGTGACCGGGAACGGCTCGTCCCGTACGTCGGCGTCCAGGGCGTCCTTCACGTGCAGGTAGCCCAGGATCCCGTGCTGCCCGTCGATCACCGGGAAGCGGGAGTACCCGGACTCGGCCGACAGGCGCTCCAGCCCGGCCGGAGTGATGCCCTCCCGGGCCGGCACCACGCGGTCCGCGGGCAGCACCACGTCCCGCACGGGTCGGCGGCCCAGTTCCAGGGCGTCGTGCAGGCGCTCGCTCGCCCGGTCGTCGATGAGCCCGGCGTTACTGGAGTCCTTGACCATCCGCGCCAGCTCGTCGTCCGAGAAGGTCGCGGCGACCTCGTCCTTCACCTCCACCCGCAGCAGTCGCAGCAGGGCGTTGGCGAAGGCGTTGATCGCGAAGATCACCGGCCGCAGCCCCCGCGTGAGGGTCACCAGCGGCGGCCCCAGCAGCAGTGCGGTGCGCACCGGCTCGGACAGCGCCACGTTCTTCGGCACCATCTCGCCGAAGAG
Organism: Streptomyces sp. NPDC030995; assembly: GCF_055571215.1. Lineage (NCBI taxonomy): Bacteria > Bacillati > Actinomycetota > Actinomycetes > Kitasatosporales > Streptomycetaceae > Streptomyces > Streptomyces sp. NPDC030995. The sequence continues at coordinate 22,101 of NZ_JBVIFS010000055.1, read as the reverse complement.
CATGTGCAGGTACGTCGCCAGCGCCAGGGCCACGACGAAGGAGATCGCGTGCGTCACGCCGCCCGGCACCCCGACGGCGTCGAGCAACGGGGTCAGCAGGTGCGCGATGGCCGGCTCGGCCACCACACCCAGCACCAGGGTGCACAGCGTGATGCCCAGCTGGGCCGCCGCCATCAGCGCCGACAAGTGCTCCAGGCCCCACAGGACCGCGCGGCCCCGCCGGTCGCCCTGCTCGGCGTACGGCTCGATCTGGCTGCGCCGGACCGAGATCATCGCGAACTCGGCGCCGACGAAGAAGGCATTGACCACCAGGGTCGCCAGGCCGATCAACAGCTGGATCGCGGTCATCGGGCGTCCCCCTTGTGGTCGTCGGCGGGCTCGGACGGGGCGTGCAGCAGGACCCGCGCGGCGCGTCGCCCGCCGGCGTCCACCACGTCCAGCCGCCAGCCGTCCAGCTCCAGACTGTCGCCGACGACCGGGATCCGGCCCAGCTCGGTCGCTATCAGGCCGGCCAGGGTCTCGTACGGGCCGTCCGGCACCCGCAGGCCGATCCGCTGGAGCTGGTCGGTGCGCGCCGCGCCGTCGGCGGAGTAGAGCAGGCGCCCGGAGTCGTCCGTACCGGCCGGGGCCAGGTCCGAGGTCTCGTGCGGGTCGTGCTCGTCGCGGACCTCGCCGACCACCTCTTCGACGATGTCCTCCAGCGTGGCCACACCGGCCGTGCCGCCGTACTCGTCGATGACCACGGCCATCGTCTGCTTGCCGGACAACCGGTCCAGCAGCCGGTCCACGGTCAGGGACTCCGGCACGAGGAGGGGCTCGCGCAGCAGCTGCGACACCGGATGGCGGTGCCGCTCCTCGGCGGGCAGCGCCAGGACGTCCTTGATGTGGACGGTGCCGACGACGGTGTCGAGGCTGCCCCGGTACACGGGGAAGCGGGACAGGCCGGTGGCCAGCGTCGCGTTCGCCACGTCCTCGGCGGTGGTCTGCACGTCGAGGGCGGTGACCTGGACGCGCGGGGTCATCACGTTCTCCGCGGTCAGGTCGGCCAGGTTCAAGGTCCGCACGAACAGCTCGGCGGTGTCCTTCTCCAGGGCGCCCGCCTTCGCGGAGTGCCGCGCCAGGGCGACCAGCTCCTGCGGGGTGCGCGCGGAGGCCAGCTCCTCCGCCGGCTCCATGCCGAAGCGGCGCACCATGTGGTTCGCGGTGGTGTTGAGGTGGCTGATCAGGGGCTTGAAGGCCCGGCTGAAGACCCGCTGCATGGTCGACACGCGCTTGGCGATCGCCAGCGGGGAGGAGATGGCCCAGTTCTTGGGCACCAGCTCACCGACGACCATCAGGACGACGGTCGACACCGCGGTGCCGAGGACCAGGGCGGTGGAGGACGCGGCTCCGGCCGACAGGCCCATGGCCTGGAAGGGGCCCTGGAGCAGGGTGGAGATCGACGGCTTGGAGATCATGCCGATGACCAGGCCGGTCACGGTGATGCCGAGCTGGGCGCCGGAGAGCTGGAACGTCAGGGTCCGGACGGCTGCCAGGGCGCTGTCGGCCCCGCGCTCGCCGCGCTCGACGGCTCGTTCGAGCTCGCTGCGCTCGACGGTCGTCAGCGAGAACTCGGCCGCGACGAAGACCCCGCATGCGAGGCAGAGCAGCAGTGCCACGACGAGCAGAAGCACTTCGGTCATCGGTCGATCACCTCCGTCCCATGATCGGCCAGGAGGAGGGGTACCGCGCGGTGTCGCGAAGGCATATGTCGTGGACTGGGAGGCTCGCCCATGGGCGGACGCTCACACCTTTCACTTGAGTGGGACCTTTGCACACATGGTAAAGGACGGGCAAAGGGAACGGATCATTCTTTTGGCGGAGCGCGGCCGGATGATGGGATCCGGACATGACTGATCTTCATATCGGCCCCGCGTCGGTCGCCGACCTCAACGCCGTACTGGACTTCTGGAAGGCCGCCGCCGAGGGAACGAGTATCAGCGACGACCTCGCCGGGGTCGAGCGGCTCCACGCCCGGGACCCGGACGCGTTGCTGCTCGCCCGGCGCGACGGCGAACTCGTCGGGACGGTGATCGCCGGGTTCGACGGCTGGCGCTGCCACCTGTACCGGCTGGCCGTGCACCCGGGGTACCGCAAGCAGGGGATCGGGGGCGCGCTGCTGGCGGCGGCCGAGGAGCGGTTCGTGGCGCTTGGGGGGCGGCGGGGGGACGCGATGGTGCTCGACCGCAACGAGCGGGCGCACCGGGTGTGGGACGCGGTGGGGTACCGGCCGCAGGAGCAGTGGACGCGCTGGGTGAAGCCGCTGGGCTAGCCGCCGGTGCGGTGTGCTTGCGCTGGCCGGGCCCGGCGCCTCAAACGCCGGCGGGGCTGGAAGACGCTGGGGCTCCGCCCCGGACCCCGCGCCTCAAACGCCGGCGGGGCTGGGTTTGGCGCGGCGGGGCTGGATTAGGGCCGGCCGGGCTGGGGGGGTGTCGGTGGGGGCCAGGTGGTGAGGAAGGCGTTCGCCGACCAGGTGCCCGACAGGGGTGGGGCCAGCCAGGTTGGGGCCGCGGTGCGGAACCGGTTCGGCGGGAGGGTGCCCGCGCCTTCCGGGATCGCGCCCAGCAGGGGGAGGGCCGAGGACTTCGGGAGGTCCGCCAGGTTGCAGCGGGCCGCCAGGTCCGGGCTCTGGGGCCAGCTGCCCACCACCACGCCCAGCGCGGTCAGGCCCCGCGCGCGGAGGGCTTCCGCCGTGAGGGTGGTGGAGTTGAGGGTTCCGAGGCCCGCCGGGGCGACGATCAGGGTCGGCGCGTCGAGGAGGCGGGCCGCGTCGGCCAGGGTGTTGCCCTCGTCGTCGAAGTGGACGAGCAGCCCGCCCGCGCCCTCCACCAGGACCAGGTCGTGGGAGAGGGACAGCTTCCGGGCCGCCTCCGCGATCTGCGCCGGGGAGAGCGTGGGCAGGCCCGCGCGGCGCGCCGCCGTGTTCGGGGCCAAGGGCTCCGGGTAGCGCGCCAGTTCCACCGCCGTGACCGAGGAACCGGCCAGCCGGACCGCCTCCGCGGCGTCCCCCGGTTCCTCCGGGCCGACACCCGTCTGCGCGGGCTTGAGCACCGCCACCGAGCGGCCGGCCGCCACCGCGGCGGCCGCGATCGCCGAGGTGACCACGGTCTTGCCGATCTCCGTGCCCGTCCCGGACACGACCCAAACAGACATCTCAGCCTTCCTGCGCGGCCGCGCACACCGCACGGCAGATACGGGCCACGTCGGCGTCGCCGGTGACGAACGGGGGCATCACGTAGATCAGGTCCCGGAACGGGCGCACCCACACGCCCTCGCGCACCGCCGCCCGGGTGGCGGCCGCCACGTCGATCTGGTGGTCCAGCTGGACCACGCCGATCGCGCCCAGGACGCGTACGTCCCGCACGCCGGGGATCGAGACCGCGTCCGCCAGGCCCTCGCGCAGGCCCGTCTCGATCCGCTTGACCTCCGTCGCCCAGTCCTGCCCGAGGAGGAGTTCGACCGAGGCGAGCGCCACGGCCGTGGCGAGCGGGTTGCCCATGAAGGTGGGCCCGTGCGCGAGAACCGGGACCTCGCCCCGGGAGATCCCGTCCGCCACCCGCTCCGTGCACAGGGTCGCGGCGAGGGTGAGGTAGCCGCCGGTCAGCGACTTGCCCAGGCACATCACGTCCGGGGTGATCCCCGCGTGGTCCGCGGCGAAGAGCGCGCCGGTGCGGCCGAAGCCCGTCGCGATCTCGTCCAGGATGAGGAGTACGCCGTACTCGTCGCACAACTCGCGCAGCACCCGCAGGTAGCCCGGGTTGTGGAAGCGCATGCCGCCGGCCCCCTGGACCACCGGCTCCACGATCACCGCGGCCAGCTCGTCCGCGTGCGCGGCGATGAGCGAGCGCAGGTGGTCCGCGTACGCCTGGTCCACGGGCGTGTCGAAGCCGCCCGGCGGCGCGTCCGCGAAGACCTGCCGCGGCAGGTGACCCTGCCACAGCTCGTGCATGCCGCCCTCGGGGTCGCAGACCGCCATCGGCTGCCAGGTGTCCCCGTGGTAGCCGCCGCGCCAGGTCAGCAGCCGGGTCTTGCCCGACCGCCCCAGCGAACGCCAGTACTGCAGGCACATCTTGACCGCGACCTCGACCGACACCGAGCCCGAGTCGGCGAGGAAGACGTGCTCCAGTCCCGCCGGGGTGATGTCGACGAGCTTCGCGGCGAGCCGGACGGCGGGCTCATGGGTGAGCCCGCCGAACATCACGTGTGACATACGGCCCAGTTGCGTGGTCACGGCCTCGTTGAGCACCGGGTGGTTGTAGCCGTGGACCGCCGACCACCAGGAGGACATGCCGTCGACCAGCTCTTCGTGGCCCTCGCCCTGGGACGGGTCGGCCAGTCGCAGCCGCACTCCCGAGGCGGAGGCGATGACCAGTGGCTCCTGCCGCCCGGGCATCGGACCGTACGGGTGCCAGACGTGCTGCCGGTCCAGCGCGAGGAGTTCCGCCCCGTCCGGCAGCGGCGCGAGCTGATCAGGCATTCGGGGCGATGTCCGTCCCCGCGCCGCGGCGGCGTACCGCCACCAGGTCGGACCGGACGTCGCCGGCCTCGGCCTGAGCCGGTGCGGGCGTCGCCTCCGCGTGCCCGTGCCCGGAGCAGCCGCCGCACGCCGAGCCGCAGCCCGCCGCCGAGGCCTCGTCGGCCGAGGCCGCGCCCGAACCCGAACCGCAGAGGGAGGCGCCGCCGTTCGAACCGCAGCCGCCGGAGGGGGCCGCGGCCGCCACGTCGGAGCGGTGCGAGGGGAGGGTTGTCGTACCGGCGCCCTCCACCTCGAAACCGGCGTCCGCGATCATGTCGAGGTCCGCCTGACCGGCCTGGCCCTCACTGGTCAGGTAGTCGCCCAGGAAGATCGAGTTGACCAGGTGCAGGGCCATCGGCTGCATCGAGCGCAGGTGCACCTCGCGGCCGCCCGCGAGCCGGACCTCGACGTCGGGGCAGACGAAGCGCACCATCGCGAGGATCCGCAGGCAGCGCTGCGGGGTGAGGTTCCACTCCTTGGCGAGCGGGGTGCCCTCGAAGGGGATCAGGAAGTTGACCGGCACCGAGTCCGGGTCCAGCTCGCGCAGCGAGTAGACGACGTCGACCAGGTCCTCGTCGGTCTCGCCCATGCCCGCGATCAGACCGGAGCAGGCGGACAGGCCGGCGGCGTGCGCCTTTTGCACCGTGTCGACCCGGTCCGCGTAGGTGTGGGTCTTGGTGATCTGACCGTACGTCGCCTCGGAGGTGTTGAGGTTGTGGTTGTACGCGTCCGCGCCCGCGTCCCGCAGTCGCTCGGCCTGGCCGTCCGAGAGGAGGCCCAGACACGCGCAGACCTCGATGCCCTCGTTCTGCTCCTTGATCGCCTCGATCGTCTTGCCGACCCGGTCCACGTCCCGGTCCGTCGGCCCGCGGCCGCTCGCGACCAGACAGACGCGCTTCGCGCCGCCCGCGACACCGGCGGCGGCGGCCTGGGAGGCCTCCTCGGGCTTCAGCCACGTGTACTTGAGGATCTCGGCCTTCGACCCAAGGCGCTGGGAGCAGTAGGAGCAGTCCTCCGGGCACAGGCCCGACTTCAGGTTGACCAGGTAGTTCAGCTTGACCCGACGCCCGAACCACTGGCGGCGCACCTTGCCGGCCGCGGCCACCACGTCGAGCAGTTCGTCGTCAGAAGTCGCCAGTACGGCGAGCGCTTCTTCGCGGGTCGGCAGCTCGCGCCGCAGCCCCTTGTCCACCAGGGTGTTCAGCAGGTCCATGAACCCGATCCTGGACCACACGACCACTCCCGGCCAAGGAGAGATCGCACAACATGGCCGGATGGGTGTGTGTGTATCGCCACACCTGGCGCAGAGGTCACGACGGCTAGGGTTCGGGCAGGTCTGTGGACTGCCGACAAAACGCGAGGACATGCCGATGCCCCAGCACACTCCCGACCCGGTGGGTGTCTTCGACTGGATCGATGCCGCGGAGAGCGCGCGCGAGAAGGCCGGACTGGTCCGGACGCTCCGCCCGCGGCCGCCGGTGTCGCCGCTCCTGGACCTCGCGAGCAACGACTACCTCGGCCTGTCCCGGCACCCCGAGACCATCCGCGGGGCACGGGAGGCGGCGGAGTGCTGGGGCGCCGGGGCCACCGGCTCCCGTCTCGTCACGGGTACGACCGAGCTCCATGCCGAGCTCGAACGGGAGCTCGCCGCCTTCTGCGGCTTCGAGGCCGCGCTGGTCCTGTCCTCCGGATACGCGGCCAACCTCGCCGCCGTCACCGCCCTCAGCGACCGCGGCACGCTGGTCGTCTCCGATGCCGGGAACCACGCCTCGATCGTCGACGGCTGCCGCCTCTCGCGCGCGGGGACCGCGGTGGTCCCGCACTCCGACGCGGACACCGCGCGCAAGACGCTCGCCGCGCACGAGGGGCGGGCGCTGCTGGTCAGCGACTCGGTGTTCTCCGTCGACGGGGACGCCGCCCCGCTCGCCGCGTACGCCGCCGCCTGCCGGGACGAGGGCGCGGCCCTGGTCGTGGACGACGCCCACGGGCTGGGCGTGCTGGGCGAGGGCGGCCGCGGCGCGCTGCACGCGGCCGGGCTCGCGGGGGCGCCCGACGTCGTCGCCACCATGACCCTCTCGAAGTCCCTGGGCAGCCAGGGCGGGGCCGTGCTCGGCCCGGCCAAGGTGATCCGGCACCTGGTCAACACGGCGCGCACCTTCATCTTCGACACCGGGCTGGCCCCGGCCGCCGCGGGCGCGGCGCTCGCGAGCCTGCGCCTGCTCCAGCGGGAACCGGAGCGGGCGGGCCGCGCCCGCGAGGTGGCCGCCCTGCTCTACGGGCGGCTCACCGCGTCCGGCCTGACCGCGGCCCGGCCGGACGCGGCCGTGGTGTCGGTACGGGCCCCGTCGGCGTCGTCGGCACTGCGCTGGGCCGCCGACTGCCGCGAGGCAGGTCTGTCCGTGGGGTGCTTCCGTCCGCCGTCGGTGCCGGACGGCATCTCCCGGCTGCGGCTGACCGCCCGGGCCGATCTCACGGGGGAGGAGATCGAGCGGGCCGTTGGGACGATCCTTCGGACCGCGCCCGCCGGAGCCACGGACCGCTAGGCGGAGTTACGGGATCCGGTCCACCCGGACGACCGAGGCGAGGAAGCCGTCCCAGGCCGGCCCGGTGAAGAGCACGGCCGGGCCGTCCGTCCGCTTGGAGTCGCGGACGGCCAGCAGGCCGTCATCGAGGACGGCCGCTTCCACGCAGTTGTTCATTCCGGTGCTGCGGCTGCTCCGCCGCCACCGCGCGCTGATCAGAAGTCCGCTGGTGGTCAAGGGGGTTGCGGACACGGGGGTGCCTCCTTACGCGTCGTCAGCAAGTGAGCTGATGAGATCCGACGAGTCCTGGGGCGGGAGGGCGTGCGCCTGGATGGTGCGGAACGCGGCGCTGTACGCCTCTAGGTCTTCCTTCCGCTCCAGATAGAGGCTACTCGTCAAATGGTCGAGTACCACCACATCCAGATCGGCGATGTTCGGAAATGAGAAAATGACGAACGGTCCGGTGAGGCCGAGATGCCCACCCACGCTGAACGGCAGCACCTGCAACTGCACTTGAGACAGCTGTGATACCTGCACCAGGTGCCGCAACTGCTCCGCCATCACGCCCGGCCCGCCGATCTGCCGGCGCAGCACCGCCTCGTCCAGGACCGCGCTCAGCTCCAGCGGCGGATCCGCCCGCAGGACGGACTGCCGGGCCAGCCGTACGTCGACCAGCGCGTCCACCTTCGGCTCCGGGAGCCCGCCCAGCGCGGCCCGGGTCACGGCCCTCGCGTAATCGGGGGTCTGCAACAGCCCCGGCACCACGGACAGTTCCACCGTGCGGGCCGACCGGGCCCCCGCCTCCAGGCTGATGAAGTCCCGGTACTCCTGCGGCAGCAGCCCCCGGTAGTCGTGCCACCACTGGCGGCCCCGCCCGGTGTCGCCGCCCGGACCGGGGCCGGCCGCCGAGGCCGACAGTGCCTCCAGCAGCGCGCGCTGCTCCGGGCTCACGATCTCCCCGTAGGCGTCGAGGAGCAGCCGGATGTCCTCCGGTTTCACGCCACTGCGGCCTGTCTCGATGCGGCTGATTTTCGACTGGTGCCATCCCATGATCCGGGCCGCCTCACCACTGGTGAGTCCGGCCCGGTCACGCAGGGCACGCAGTTCCTCGCCGAGCTTGCGCCGACGCACCGCGGGACCGTGCTGCACACCCGCCTCCTTCCACCGGCACAGCTCGCACCAGTCTGCCGTCCAAATACGCTCTTCCGTAGCAGAGTTCACCGCATCGAGCGACAGATATATGCATATGTTGGGGGATCGGCGGATGCGGCGGCACGATGGGTGGCACTCTGGCGTCCAGCACAGATCCGGGGCGGTTCCGTCCCGGTGGGAAAGGGACCGTCGCCATGGCAGATCACCAGGAAGCATCCGTCACTCTGCCGAGCGATCCCGCTTCGGTCTCCGCCGCCCGACGCTATGTCGCGGAGGTGCTGACCGAATGGGGACTCCCCGATGACGCCGACACCGCAGACAGCGTCCGGCTGATCGTCTCGGAGCTCGCCACCAACGCCGTACAGCATACTTTCGGCCAGTCGCCCACCTTTACCGTCGACATCCGGCTGGAGCGCCAGGAGTGGCTGCGCGTCGGGGTGACCGACAGCCACCCCCGCTGGCCCAAGCGGCTCCCGGCCGCCGTCCAGCAGGACAACGGCCGCGGCATGGTCATCATCCGCTGGCTCGCCGCGGAGGCGGGCGGCCGGCTCTCGGTCAGCCCGACCGAGGACGGCGGCAAGACGGTGTGGATCGCCCTGCCCTGGGCCGTGGCAGCGCCGGCCAGGAGCGTCACCGGCTGCTGACCGCGCCAGCCGCGGCGGGGCTCAGGTGAGACCGCGTTCCGCCGCGCTGCGCTCGATGCACAGCTCATTGCCTTCGGGGTCGGCGAGCACGACCCAGCCCATGACCCCGTCCTCCGCGCGCTGGTCGTCCACGATCTTCGCGCCGAGCCCGACCAGGCGCTCGACGGTCTCGTCCCGGGTGCCGCCGGACGGCTGGATGTCCAAGTGGACGCGGTTCTTGCCGGACTTGGCCTCCGGCACCCGGATGAACAGCAGTCCGGGCACGTTGGGCTGCCCCGGCTCCAGCAGGACCTCGTCGTCACCCTTCGCGTCGTCGGGGTGGATCCGGAAGCCGGTCACCTCGGACCAGAACGCGGCGATCCGGTAGGGGTCGTGGGTATCGAAGGTGATGTGCCGGACGGGGTTGATGAACATGTCTCTCCTCGGTGGGGCATCCGCTCGCGCCTGTGTATACGGAACCGGGCCCCAGAGGCAACGGAATTGAAGCGGGTGCCTGCCCGAAACCTGGGTTAACCCAACGGAAAAGCACGGCGCCTAGCGTGGCGGCCACGTCCGTGCGCCAATGCCCGCCCATGATCCGGTAAAGCGGCAGTGGTCGGCACGGAAAGCCTTCCTCTTCGTTGGGCAAGACACGCTTGGCACGGATATGCGCAGGTCAACAGAGTGTTGACGGCCGCTAAGGTCACCCTCGCCCCATGTTGATCTTGTCCCGGAAACTTGGTGATACGTGTGCAATTGACACCGCACGAGCAGGAGCGACTGCTCATCCACGTGGCCGCGGACGTGGCCGAGAAGCGCAGGGCGCGCGGGGTCCTCCTCAACCATCCCGAGGCGATCGCGCTGATCACGACGCACATCCTCGAAGGGGCCCGCGACGGCCGCACCGTGGCCGAGCTCATGGCCTCCGGCCGCACCGTGCTGCGCCGCGAGGAGGTCATGCAGGGCATCCCCGAGATGATCCACGACGTCCAGGTCGAGGCGACCTTCCCGGACGGCACCAAGCTCGTCACGGTCCACGACCCGATCGTCTGAAAGGGAGGCCCCGCATGATCCCCGGCGAAATCGCCTACGGAGACGGCCCGGTACGCCTCAACGAGGGCCGTCCCGTCACCCGCCTCACCGTGCTCAACGCCGCCGACCGCCCCGTCCAGGTCGGCTCCCACTACCACTTCGCCGAGGCCAACCCCGGCCTCGACTTCGACCGCGCCGCCGCCCGCGGGCTGCGGCTCAACGTCGCCGCCGGTACGGCCGTCCGCTTCGAGCCGGGCATCCCGGTCGCCGTGGAGCTCGTACCGCTGGCGGGCTCGCGCACCGTACCGGGCCTGCGCGGGGAGACCGGGGGGCCGCTCGATGGCTGAGCTCTCCCGCCAGGTGTACGCCGACCTCTTCGGGCCGACGGCCGGTGATCGGATCCGGCTCGCGGACACCGACCTCTTCGTCGAGATCGAGCAGGACCTCAGCGGCGGCCCCGGCCTGGCCGGGGACGAGGCCGTCTTCGGCGGCGGCAAGGTGATCCGCGAATCCATGGGGCAGGCCCGCACCACCCGGGCCGAGGGCGCCGCCGACACCGTGATCACCGGGGTCGTCGTCCTCGACCACTGGGGCATCGTCAAGGCCGACCTCGGCATCCGCGACGGCCGGATCTGCGGCATCGGCAAGGCCGGCAACCCCGACACCATGGACGGGGTCGACCCCGCACTGGTCATCGGCCCCGAGACCGAGATCATCGCGGGCAACGGGAAGATCGTCACCGCCGGCGCCATCGACGCGCACGTGCACTTCATCTCCCCGACGATCATCGAGGAGGCACTCGCCTCCGGGATCACCACCCTGGTCGGCGGCGGCACCGGACCGGCCGAGGGCACCAAGGCCACCACCGTCACCCCCGGGCCCTGGCACCTGGCCCGGATGTTCGCGGCGCTGGAGGCCTACCCGGTCAACATCGGCCTGCTCGGCAAGGGCAACACCACCTCCCGCGAGGCCATGCACTCCCAACTGCGCGGCGGCGCCCTCGGCTTCAAGATCCACGAGGACTGGGGGTCCACCCCCGCCGTCATCGACGCCTGCCTGAGCGTCTGCGAGGAGACCGGCGCCCAGGTCGCCATCCACACCGACACCCTCAACGAGGCCGGGTTCGTCGGCGACACCCTCGCCGCCATTGCCGGCCGGACCATCCACTCGTACCACACCGAAGGCGCCGGCGGCGGGCACGCACCCGACATCATCACCGTGGTCTCCGAGCCCAACATCCTGCCCAGCTCCACCAACCCGACGCGGCCGCACACCGTCAACACCGTCGAGGAACACCTCGACATGCTGATGGTCTGCCACCACCTCAACCCGGCCGTCCCCGAGGACCTCGCCTTCGCCGAATCCCGCATCCGGCCCTCGACCATCGCCGCCGAGGACGTCCTGCACGACCTCGGGGCCATCTCCATCATCTCCTCCGACTCCCAGGCCATGGGCCGGGTCGGGGAGGTCGTGCTGCGCACCTGGCAGACCGCCCACGTGATGAAGAAGCGGCGCGGCTTCCTCCCCGGCGACGGACCCGCCGACAACCACCGGGCCCGCCGGTACGTCGCGAAGTACACGATCAACCCCGCCGTGGCCCAGGGACTCGCCCGCGAGATCGGCTCCGTCGAAACCGGCAAGCTCGCCGACCTGGTGCTGTGGGCCCCCGCCTTCTTCGGGGTCAAGCCCGAACTCGTCATCAAGGGCGGCCAGATCGCCTACGCGCAGATGGGCGACGCCAACGCCTCCATCCCCACCCCGCAGCCCGTTCTGCCCCGGCCGATGTTCGGCAGCCACGGGCGCGCGCCCGCGCTGAACTCGCTGAACTTCACTGCACAGGCCGCGCTCGACGACGCACTGCCCGAGCGGCTCGGACTCGGAAAGGAGTTCGTGGCCATCGAGAGCACCCGCAAGGTGAGCAAGGCGGACATGCGGGGCAACGACGCCATGCCGAGGGTCGAGGTCGACGCCGACACCTTCACCGTCACCATCGACGGCGAGGTCGTGGAACCGGCACCCGCGGCCGAACTGCCCATGGCCCAGCGGTACTTCCTGTTTTGAAAGGACCTCTTCCGATGGGACCCGGCCCGACGAGAGGCTCCCGCCGATGAGCCTCGCCGCGCTGCTCGTCCTCGCCGACGGCCGCTTCCCGGCCGGAGGCCACGCCCACTCCGGCGGGGCCGAGGCCGCCTGCAAGGCGAGCCGGATCCACGACGCCGCCACCCTGGAGGACTTCTGCCGAGGTCGCCTGCACACCGCCGGACTCACCGCCGCGGCCCTCGCGGCGGCCGCCGCGCTCGGCCTCGACCCGGCGGGGCTCGACGCCGCCGCCGACGCCCGCACCCCGTCGCCGGCGCTGCGCGCCGCGGCCCGGAGGCTGGGCCGGCAGTTGCTGCGCGCCGCCCGGGCCACCTGGCCCGCCGCCGAACTGGACGCGCTGGCCGCGGCCTTCCCGCGCGGCGCCCACCAGCCCGTGGTGCTCGGCCTCACCGCCCGGGCGGCCGGGCTCGGACCGCGCGACGCCGCGCACGTGGCGGCGTACGAGAGCGTCGGCGGGCCGGCCACCGCGACCGTGCGGCTGCTGGGCCTGGACCCCTTCGAGGCGAGCGGGGTCCTGGCCCGGCTCACCCCCGACCTCGACGCCGTCGCGGCCCGGGCGGCCGAGGCCGCGCTGCGGGCCCGCACCGAGGGCCTGGAGGCGCTGCCCGCCGCCTCCTCGCCCCTGCTGGAGATCGCGGCCGAGGTCCATGCCGACTGGCCGGTACGGCTCTTCGCTTCCTGACCCCCCGAAGGAGACACCCCCATGCACCTCGACCACGCCGTGACCTACCCCCAGCGGCACACCCACAGCGCCGCGCCCCTACGGCCCGACGGCAGCCGGCGCGCCCTGCGCATCGGCCTCGGCGGCCCCGTCGGGTCCGGCAAGACCGCCACCGTCGCCGCCCTGTGCCGCGCGCTGCGCGGCGAACTCTCCATGGCCGTCGTCACCAACGACATCTACACCCGCGAGGACGCCGAGTTCCTGCTCCGCGAGGCCGTCCTGCCGCCCGAGCGGATCACCGCCGTCGAGACCGGGGCCTGCCCGCACACGGCCATCCGCGACGACATCTCCGCCAACCTGGAGGCCGTGGAGGAACTGGAGGAGACCTTCCGGGAGAGCGGCCCGCTCGACCTGATCCTCGTCGAGTCCGGCGGGGACAACCTCACCGCCACCTTCTCCCGCGGACTCGTCGACGCCCAGATCTTCGTCATCGACGTGGCCGGCGGGGACGACATCCCGCGCAAGGGCGGCCCCGGCGTCACCACGGCCGACCTCCTCGTCGTCAACAAGACCGACCTCGCCCCCCACGTCGGCTCCGACCTCGACCGGATGGCCCGCGACGCCGCCGAGCAGCGCGGTGAACTCCCCGTCGCCTTCCAGTCGCTGCGCGGCCCCGAGGGAGTGGCCCCGGTCGCCGCCTGGGTGCGCGAGCGGATGGCCGCCTGGGCCGTACGGTGACCAGCGCGCCCCCCGTCGCCCTGCCCGCGGCGGGAGTGCGGGCCACCGCCCGCATCCACGCCGTCGCCGACGGGCGGGGCGGCACCGACCTGCCGCTGCTGGCCGGGGAGGGACCGCTCGCGCTGCGCCGCACCCGGGGAACCGGCGCCGAGGCCGGGGTGATGCTGGTCGGCGCGATGAGCGCCCCGCTCGGCGGGGACCACCTCGCCGTCGAGGCCACCGCCGGGCCCGGGGCGTGCCTCGCCCTCGGCTCGGCGGCGGCCACCCTGGCCCTGCCCGGACGGGGCGGCGAGAGCGCGCGCTACGACGTACACCTGACCCTGGAGGAGGGGGCGTCGGTCCGGTGGCTGCCGGAGCCGCTGGTCTCGGTGCGCGGCAGCGACCTGCGGGCGCACACCCGGGTCCGGCTGGCTCCCACGGCGCGGCTGGTGCTGCGCGAGGAGCAGGTGCTGGGGCGCTCCGGGGAGGCCCCGGGCCTGCTGCGCAGCCGACTCACCGTCACCCGCGGCGGCCGTCCGCTGCTCGACCAGGAGCTCGCCTGCGGCCCCGGCGCGCCCGGCGGCTGGGACGGCCCGGCGGGTCTGGCCGGCCACCGGGCGCTCGGCCAACTCCTCGTCGTGGATCCCGCCTTCGCAGCGGACCCGCCCGCGGCCGCGGTGCTGGGGGAGTTCGCCGCGGTGACGCCGCTGGCCGGTCCGGCCGTCCTGGTGACGGCCCTGGCCCCGGACGCCCTGCGGCTGCGGGAGTTGCTCGACGCGGCCCGCCGCACCTACCAGCGCTAGGGAGCGGCAAATCGGGCACCGCTCAGCGGTACACGCCTTTCCGGTTATCGGGTTGGCAAAGAAGTCGGCGCCGCTCTGTCGCCGGGTCCCGGTCAGACGACAAGATCCCCCTGCAGGTCGATGACCGAAACCCGACCGAACCCGGCCGCCTACGGTGGCACTTGAAGCAGGGGGAACAACCACGTGATACGCAACGCGGCGCTGGGGAGCGCCGCCACACTGATCACCGGCACGCTGGCGGCGAGCCTGCTGCTGGCCCCGCCGGCCGCGGCGGCCTCGTACGACAACGACTCCCGGCTCCCGGAGGTGCTGGGCGTGCAGATCGCCGCCGCCCGCGCCGCCCGCACCGGGATCGACTGGAAGGACTGCCCCGCCGACTGGGGCTTCGAGAAGCCCATCCAGTGCGGCTGGGTGAAGGTCCCGCTCGACTACGCCAAGCCGTACGGCAAGACCATCGACATCGCCGTCGACCGGATCGGCAGCACGGGCACCAAGGAGGAGCGCCAGGGCGCGCTCGTCTACAACCCCGGCGGCCCCGGCGGTTCCGGCATGCGCTTCCCGCGCCGGGTCACCACCAAGAGCCCGCTGTGGGTCAACGCCTCCAAGGCGTACGACTTCGTGGGCTTCGACCCTCGCGGTGTCGGCCACTCCGCGCCCATCTCCTGCATCGACCCGCAGGAGTTCGTCAAGGCTCCCAAGGCCGACCCGGTCCCGGACAGCGAGGCCGACAAGCTCGCCCAGCGCAAGCTCGCCGCCTCCTACGCGGACGGCTGCAAGGAGCGCAGCGGCGAGATGCTGCCGCACATGACCACGCCGAACACCGCGCGCGACCTCGACGTGATCCGTGCCGCCCTCGGCGAGCAGAAGCTGAACTTCCTCGGCGTCTCCTACGGCACCTACCTCGGCGGGGTCTACGCGACCCTCTTCCCGACCCACGTGCGCCGCATGATCGTCGACAGTGTGGTCGACCCGGACCAGGACAACATCTGGTACGAGGCCAACCTCGGCCAGGACGTCGCCTTCCAGACCCGCTGGAACGACTGGCAGGACTGGGTCGCCAAGAACGACGCGGTCTTCCACATCGGCGACACCCGCGCCAAGGTCGAGGCCAAGTACCAGGAGCTGCGCGCCACCGCGAAGGCCAACCCGATCGGCGGGGTCGTCGGCCCGGCCGAGCTCATCGGCTTCTTCCAGGGCGCCCCGTACTACGACTCCTCCTGGGTGCCCGTCGCGAAGACCTGGGCCGCCTACCTCGCCGGTGACACGCAGGCGCTGGTCGACGCGATCGCCCCGGACATGTCCGACCTCAAGGGCAACGCGGCGTCGGAGAACAGCAACGCCGTCTACACCGCCGTCGAGTGCGCCGACGCCAAGTGGCCCACCAGCTGGACCAAGTGGGACAAGGACAACACCCGGCTGCACGAGCAGTACCCGTTCCTGACCTGGTCGAACGCGTGGATGAACCTGCCCTGCGCGACCTGGAAGGCCAAGCAGAGCACCCCGATCGACGTGCGCTCCAAGCGCGGGCTGCCGCCCGTGCTGATCGTGCAGTCCGAGCGTGACGCGGCCACGCCGTACTCGGGCGCGGTCTCGCTGCACCGCCGCCTGGCCGGCTCGCGCCTGATCACCGAGCAGAACGCCGGCTCGCACGGTGTCACCAGCCTGCTGAACCCCTGCATCAACACGCGGGTGGACACCTACCTGCTGACCGGCAAGGTCGACGCCCAGGACGTGACGTGCGCTCCGCACGCCACTCCCGTCGCCCCGGCCGCGGCCGCCGCGAAAGCCCTGACGGCCGAGACCCCGGCCGAGGCCTCGGCGCTCCCCGCGATCGAGGAGCTCCCGGCCGTCCGCTAAGGACCGGAGCGTGCGAACGGGAGGAGGCTCAGCGCGAGGTGCGCCGGGCCTTCTTCCGTTGGTCGTTCTTCCGCTGGGCCTCTTCTTCGGCCTTGACCTCGGCGGCGTACCGGTCGACGTACTCCTGGCCGGACAGTTCGAGGATGGCGTACATGATCTCGTCGGTGACCGCCCGCAGCACGGCCCGCTCGCCTTCCAGCCCGGCGTACCGGGAGAAGTCCAGCGGCCGGCCGAAGCGGATCGTCACCCGCCGGATGTTCGGGATCTTCTGCCCGGGCGGCTGGATCTCGAAGGTGCCGACCATCGCGCACGGCACGACGGGCACTCCGGCGCCCAGGGCCATCGCGGCCACGCCCACCTTGCCCTTGTAGAGCCGCCCGTCGTGCGAGCGCGTCCCCTCCGGGTAGATGCCCAGCAGCTCGTCCTTGGCCAGCACCGCCAGCCCCTCGCGCAGCGCCGCCTGGCCGGCGTCCTTGCCGGAACGGTCCACCGGGATCTGCCCGGCGCTGCGGAAGAAGGACGCGGTGAGCCGGCCCTTGAGCCCCGGTCCGGTGAAGTACTCGGCCTTCGCGAGGAAGGTGATGCGCCGCTTGAGGATCGCGGGCATCAGGAAGTGGTCGGAGAACGACAGGTGGTTGCCCGCGATGATCGCGGCGCCTTCCGCCGGGATGTTCTCCAGACCCTCGATCCTCGGCCTGAACAGCAGCCGCAGCAGGGGGCCGAGCAACACGTGCTTGAGCAAGTGGTAGAACACCAGGCCGCTCCTGTCGATATCCCGTTGTCACGGCCATTTTACGGACGGTGAGTCACGGGATGGAGGGGGCGGAAGGCACCTTCCCGGTCTTCCTCAGACATTGCGGGATGCGGCCATCCCGGCGGTCAGCAGTCCCAGCACCACCCAGCCGAACCACAGCCAGCCGTTGCTGCCGAGGACCACGGAGTACGTGGCGACGGCCACCAGTGCGGCGAAGGTCATGACGGCCATCGCCTTAACGGATCCGGTCATGCCCCATGGTGGCGCGCGAAGGCGGTCTTTCGCTACTGGCCACGCGCTTGGAGCGAGGCGAGATACGCGTTGTACGCCGCCAGCTCCTGGTCGCCGTTGCGGTCCTCGGCCCGGTCGGAGCGCTTCGCCGCCCGCTGCTCGGAGTGGTACCACTGGTAGACCAGGGCGATCAGGACCAGTACCGAGGGGATCTCGCTGAAGGCCCAGGCGATGCCGCCGCCCCACTGCTGGTCGAGCAGCGGGTCGATGTCGAGGGAGGCGGGCGGGTTCGAGTACGTCTTGATCATCGGCTCGCTCGCCATCATCAGGGCGATGCCGAAGAAGGCGTGGAAGGGCATGCCGGCGAAGAGCTCCAGCATCCGCATCACGTAGCCGGGGCGGTGCGGGCCCGGGTCGATGCCCATGATGGGCCAGAAGAAGATCAGGCCGACCGCGAGGAAGTGGACCATCATCGCGATGTGCCCGGTCCGGCTCTCCATCAGGAAGTCGAAGAGCGGGGTGAAGTAGAGGGCGTAGAGGCTCGCGATGAACATCGGGATCGTGAAGGCCGGATGGGTGATCACCCGCATGTACCGGCTCTGCAGCAGCATCAGCAGCAGTTCGCGCGGCCCCTTGTGGCCACGGGCGGCGGGCGGCAGGGCGCGCAGGGCCAGCGTCACCGGAGCGCCGAGCAGCAGCAGGATCGGCGTGATCATGCTGATCACCATGTGCTGGACCATGTGCACGCTGAACATGACCATGCCGTAGTCGTTCAGCTTGGTGCACATCACCAGGATCACGGTCAGCACGCCCAGGGTGAACGCGATGGTCCGGCCCAGCGGCCAGGCGTCCCCGCGCCGGCGCAGCCGCGTGACGCCCCACGCGTACAGGGCGAGCCCCACCAGTGAGCCGATCAGGAAGAAGGCGTCGAAGGAGAACTCCAGCCCGCGTCCGAGAGTGAAGGGCGGCAGGTCCATGTTCATGTCCATGCCGTGCCCGCTGTGATCCATCTCTTCACTCCCTTGACTGTGGCGCCCCACCACAGTAGTGCCGCCCCCGTACGCATCTGCGCGCGGGGGCGGCCGTAAGGGGCATACGGCTACAGAACCGTCTGGGCCTCGTCGTACCGCTCGGCCGGGACCGTCTTGAGGGTCGAGGTCGCCTCGGCGAGCGGCACCATCACGATGTCCGTGCCGCGCAGCGCGGTCAGCATGCCGAACTCGCCCCGGTGCGCGGCCTCCACGGCGTGCCAGCCGAAGCGGGTGGCCAGCACGCGGTCGTACGCGGTGGGCGTGCCGCCGCGCTGGACGTGGCCCAGGATCACCGGCCGGGCCTCCTTGCCCAGGCGGTGCTCCAGCTCGACGGCGAGCCGGTTGCCGATGCCGGCGAACCGCTCGTGGCCGTACATGTCGGTGCCGCCCTCCTCGAAGTCCATCGAGCCGGCGCGCGGCTTGGCGCCCTCGGCGACCACGACGATCGCGAACCGCTTGCCCGCGGAGAAGCGCTCGCCGACGATCGCGGTGAGCTCCTCGATGTCGAAGGGACGCTCCGGTACGACGATCGCGTGCGCGCCGGCCGCCATGCCGGAGTGCAGGGCGATCCACCCGGTGTGGCGGCCCATGACCTCCACGACCATCACGCGCTGGTGGGACTCGGCGGTGGTCTTCAGCCGGTCCAGCGCCTCGGTGGCCACGCCGACGGCGGTGTCGAAGCCGAAGGTGACGTCGGTCGAGGCGATGTCGTTGTCGATGGTCTTGGGGACCCCGACGATCGGCAGGCCGGCCTGCGAGAGCAGGTTCGCGGCCTTCAGGGTGCCCTCGCCGCCGATCGGGATGATGGCGTCGAGTCCGAGGTCGGCGACGTGCCCGCGGGCGCGCTCCACGCCGTCGCGCAGGTGCGCGGGCTGGACCCGGGAGGAGCCGAGGATGGTGCCGCCGCGGGCGAGGATGCCGCCGACGGCGTCGAGGTCGAGCTTGCGGTAGTCCGCCTCCAGCAGACCCTTCCAGCCGTCGTGGAAGCCGATCACCTCGTCGCCGTGGTCGACGACGGCGCGGTGCACGACGGAGCGGATGACGGCGTTGAGGCCGGGGCAGTCGCCACCGGAAGTGAGCACACCTATGCGCATGGCAGGAGAGACCTTTGCAACGTGGGCCGGCGACCGGACCACGTCGTCCGGTTGGAACTACGGCCACCCTACAAGCGGTGGAGCGGTGGACTGAACCATCCTCCACATGCTGGTCGCACTCGTCGTGCGAAACGACGTCGGCCCGGTTCCCCCTAGGGAAAACCGGGCCGAACACATGATGACGAGGCCGCCCCGATGAGCGGCCCGCCGGGTGCTACGCGGGCTGCGTCGCCGCCGCGATGCGCTCCGCGCGCAGCGCCTCGTACCACCGGTCGTCTATGGCCGGCAGCGCGTTCACGTCGAGGGCCAGCTTCAGCAGCAGGTCCGCGATCTGAGGGTTGCGGGCCATCACGGGACCGTGCATGTAGGTGCCGAACACCGTGTCGTTGTACGCGCCTTCGGTGCCGTCACCGGTGCCGTTGCCGCGGCCCATGCTCACCCGGGCGAACGGCTTCGCCGTCGGGCCGAGGTGCGTGACGCCCTGGTGGTTCTCGAAGCCCGTCAGCTGCGGCAGGCCCAGGCGCGGGTCGATGTCCCCGAGCACGTCGCCGACGCACCGCTCGCCCTCACCGCGCACGGTGACCACGTCCAGGAGGCCGAGGCCCTCCTGGCGCTGTCCCTGGTCGTTGACGAACTCCTGGCCGAGGATCTGGTAGCCGGCGCAGACGGAGAAGACGATCGCCCCGTTCGAGACGGCGCGCTCCAGACCGCCGTCGCGCAGCAGGCGCTCGGCGGCCAGCCGCTGCGGCCGGTCCTCGCCGCCGCCGATCAGGTAGATGTCACCCGACGTGGGGATGGGCTGGTCGCTGCGCACGTCCACGCGCTGCACGTCCAGGCCGCGCTGGCGCGCCCGGCGCTCCACCACGAGGGCGTTGCCCTGGTCTCCGTACGTGCTCAGCAGGTCGGGGTAGACCCACACCAGACGCAGGCTGTTGTCGCTCATGCTCTTGTCCTTTATGGGTACTAGTTGCCGACGCGGCGGCGCACGTCCTGGAAGGCGGTGTAGTTGGCGATCAGCTCGATCTGACCGGGCGGCGCGAGCTGCACGGCCTCGTCGAGGGTCTCGCACACCCGGAAGTCCAGGCCCGCGACCTCGAGGCGGACCGCGAGGTCCAGCTTGCGGTCACCGATCACGAAGATCGGGTGGCCGGCCAGGCGCGGGTAGTCCACGTCCCACAGCCAGGAGGTGTCGGTGCCGTCGGCGCCGCGCGCGTTCACCGAGAGGATCACCGGGGTCGGCGGGGGATCGATCAGCGAAAACGTTTCGAGCCAGCCCGCCGGGTTCTTCGCGAGCAGCAGCCGCAGCTCACGGCCCTGGAAGGTCACCACGTCGTAGCGGCCGGCGACGGCCTGCACCTGGTACATCCGCTCCAGCGCGACCTGCGGCGGGACGCCGAAGACGGCGGCCACGGCCGCCGAGGTGGCGGCGTTCGCCTTGTTGGCGCGGCCGGGCAGCTGGAGGTGGATCGGCCAGGCCGAGCCGTGCGGGTCCAGCACGTGGTCGCCGGAGAGCACCCAGCTCGGCGTCGGGCGCCGGAAGCCGCACTCGCCGCAGAACCAGTCGTCGCCCGGGCGCTGCATGACGCCACCGCAGGAGGGGCACGACCAGGCGTCGTCCTTCCACTCCTGGCCGGCCGCGACCCACACGACGTTCTGCGAGGAGGAGGCGGACCACACGATCAGCGGGTCGTCGCAGTTCGCGACGATGACCGCCTTGGAGCCCGAGAGCCCCTCGCGCCACTTCTCCGCGAGCATGCGGGTCTCGGCGGCGCGGTCCAGCTGGTCGCGGGAGAGGTTGAGCAGGGCGATCACCTTGGGGGTGACGTCCCGGGCCACTCCGGCCAGGTACTTCTCGTCGACCTCGATGACGCCGTACTTGGCGTCCGAGCCGCCCGCCAGCGCCGAGGTGATGCCGGCCGGCATGTTGGCGCCGAGGGCGTTGGAGACGACCGGACCGCTGGCCCGCAGGGCCTCCGCGATCAGCCGGGTCGTCGTGGTCTTGCCGTTCGTCGCGGAGACGAGGACGACGTCGAGGTGTTGCGCCAGCGCGCCGAGAAGATCGGGGTCGAGCCTGAGTGCGACCTTGCCACCGATCACCGATCCGCTTCCGCGTCCCGCGGCCCGCGACACCGCCGCCGCGGCCTTGCCCGCCGTCACGGCCAGCTTGGCCCGCGGCGAAAGCGGCTCTGTGTTGCCTGCCATCGTCCCTTGTCCTCCTTGCGTCGGTCGGCCCCAGCCTATCCAGTACCTGCCGGAGCCTTGACCGCGGCGCCCCCGGCCCGCCGCGGATCTCCTCATATAGTCGCCCGTCGTACGCTTACGGCCATGCGACAGCGCCCCATCCCCGGTACCACCGGCCTCGTCCGCACCATGAGCCTGCTGGGCGATCCGGTGCTCCACTCGTCCTGCGCGGAGGTCACCGAATTCGGCCCGGCCCTCGACCGCCTCATCGAGGACATGTTCGCGACCATGTACGCCGCCGAGGGCGTCGGCCTCGCCGCGAACCAGATCGGCGTGGGGCAACGGGTGTTCGTCTACGACTGCCCCGACGACGAGGACGTCCGCCACGTCGGACACATCGTCAACCCGCGGCTGGTCGCCGCCGACGGCGACGAGTTCCTCGGCCCGGAGGGCTGCCTGTCGCTGCCGGGGCTGGAGGCGGGCACGGCCCGTTTCGACCGGGCGGTCGTCGAGGGGGTCACCTCGGACGGGGCGCCGGTGCGGATCGAGGGGACGGGGTTCTTCGCCCGCTGCCTGCAGCATGAGTGCGATCACCTGGCGGGGACGGTGTACGCGGACCGCGTGACCGGGCTCCGGGCCCGTCGCCTGCGGCGGGCCATCCGGAAAACCTCGTGGGGCTCCGAAGCCCTGCGCGGCTAGGCCGTCTCTTTCGGATCTTGTCGGCCGAGCCCGCGGCGTCTGGTGCCGTGCATGGCAAGGCGGAGGGGCGTGCCGCGTACTGGACGTAC
>NZ_JBVIFS010000054.1:0-26387 GCF_055571215.1 Streptomyces sp. NPDC030995 | reverse complement strand
CATCTGGCACAACCGGGCCAGCGGAACACCGCTGACCAGGTCATTAATCGCCTACGACCACTGACCAAGACTTCGGACTTAATCGTCTAGGCCCGCGCCGGCTCCTGGGCCGCGGTGGCCTGGCCGGAGGCGACCACGCGGGTCGGGTGGGGGTTCGTACGGCGGTCCAGGCGGAGGGCCAGGGCCGTGAGGGCGATGGCGGTGAGGGTCATGGCGGCGCCCGCCCAGGCGGTGGCGGAGAAGCCGAGGCCCGCGTCGATGACCGTGCCGCCGAGCCAGGGGCCGCCGGTG
The DNA here is from genome assembly GCF_055571215.1 of Streptomyces sp. NPDC030995. Classification (NCBI taxonomy): domain Bacteria; kingdom Bacillati; phylum Actinomycetota; class Actinomycetes; order Kitasatosporales; family Streptomycetaceae; genus Streptomyces; species Streptomyces sp. NPDC030995. Next base: position 26,096 of record NZ_JBVIFS010000054.1, on the reverse strand, counting down.
TTGCCGAGGTTGAACGCGGCCGTGGTGGTGGCGCCGGCCAGGGTCGGGGCGGCGCCCGCCACGTTGAACATGCGGGCGTTGAGGGCGGGGGCGGTGAAGAAGGCCGAGACGCCGAGGAGGAAGGACAGGGCGACGGCCGCCACCTGGACGGACGCGAGGAGGGCGAGCGCCGTCAGGAAGACCGTCGAGGCGGTGATGCCCCAGATCATCACGCCGAACAGGTGCGCGTCCGCGACCCGGCCGCCGACGGTGGTGCCGACGAGCGCGCCGACGCCGAAGAGGGCGAGGATCCAGGGGACCCACTGCGAGTCGAGCCCGGCCACGTCCGTGAGCAGCGGCGACAGGTAGCTGAAGGCGCAGAAGACGCCGCCCGCGGCCAGTGCCGTGATGCCGATGGCGAGCCACACCTGGCGGTCGCGGTAGATGCGCAGCTCGCGCCCGAGGGAGGGCTTCTCGGTGGGCAGCGGGATCTTCGGGATCAGCGCCAGGATGCCGGCGAGGGCGATCGCGGAGGCCGCGCCGACCGACCAGAACGCGGAGCGCCAGCCCAGGTGCTCACCGAGGAAGGCGCCGGCGGGGACGCCGAGGACGTTGGCGATGGACAGTCCGCCGATCATGACGGCCATCGCGCGGGCCCGCTGGTCCTTGTCGACCATGGCGATGGCGACGGCCGCGCCGACGGCCCAGAAGCCGGCGCAGGCGAGGGCGGAGACCACGCGGGAGGCGAAGAGCAGCTCGTACGAGGGGGCCAGCGCGCCCGCGACCTGCCCGAGGCCGAAGAGGCTGATCAGCGCGATCAGGGTGGTGCGGCGCGGGAGGCGCAGGGTGGCCACGGCGAGCAGCGGGGCTCCGATGACCATGCCGATCGCGAAGGCGGATATGAGCAGGCCCGCCTGCGGGATGGTCACGTTCATGTCGTCGGCGATGGGCGGCAGCAGCCCGGAGAGCATGAATTCGCTGGTGCCGAGCGCGAAGACGGAGAGGCCGAGGACGTAGACGGCGACGGGCATGCGGGGGCGGCGTACGGCATCTGCGGGCATGACAGTCACCAACCATCGCGAACTCGATCAAATTCCCCGAGGTCAGGAAAGGCGTGAGAGCTCGGCGGCGAGGTTGGCCCGGGCCGGGGCCTCCCAGTGCGTGGTGCCGTAGGGCGTACGGAAGAGCCGCGGCAGGCCGAGCAGCTGGCGCAGGACGGCGGCGCGGCCGGTGCGGAAGGCGTCGTCGGGGACGAAGCCGTACTCGGCGCGGACGGCGGCGGCGTACGCGGCGTAGGCGTCCGGCGCCCCGGCCAGGACGGCCAGGTCGGCGTCGCACAGGGCCTCGCCGTTCGTGTCCCCGGGGGCGGGGTCGTGGGTGACGGTGAGCCGGACCAGGCGGGCCACCTCGGCGGTGCGGGCGGGGTCGATGCCCAGCTCGGGGAGGGCGCGCTCGGCCAGGGCGGCGCTGCGCTCCTCGTTCTCGGAGCGGTCGGGGCGGTAGACGGCGTCGTGGAACCAGGCCGCCAGCTCGACGGCGGCCGGGTCTTCGGCGTGCGGTGCCAGTACGTCGATCCGCGCGAGGACATCGGCCAGGTGCGCGGTGGTGTGGTAGCGGCGCTGCGGCTCCGCCCAGGCGGTGAGGAGCCGGTCGGCGTAGGGGGCGGGATCGCGGTCGGCGGGGGCGCCGGCGGCGGCGACGGTCGCCCGCCAACGGGCTTGGAGGGCCCGGGTGTCGGCGTCCGTGCCGGGGGCCTTGCCGGCGTCCGTGTCGGTGTGCGGGGTGCCTGTGTCCATGGGCACATTGTGGGGGTGGCGTGATTGTGCTGGTGAAGCGCGGGGGGAGGCCCGTACCCTGGATATTGGACTAGACCTATTTTTCATACCGGACAAAGGACGGCAACGAATGAGCAACCGTGCGCTCCTGGAGGTGATCGCCCTCGACGTGGAGGACGCGATCGCGGCCCAGGCCGGTGGGGCGGACCGACTGGAGCTGGTCACCGACATGGCCGCCGACGGGCTCACCCCGCCGCGCGAGACCTTCGCGGCGATCCGGGCCGCGGTCGACATCCCGCTGCGCGTGATGCTCCGCAAGTCCGACGGCTTCGCGGCGGGGGACGCGGGCGCCGTCTCCGCACTGGTTCGGGCGGCGCGGGAGCTGCGGGCGGAGGGGGCGCAGGAGTTCGTCCTCGGCTTCCTGAACCCGGACGGCAGCCCGGACCTGGCCGCCGTCGAGGCGGTACTGGCGGAGCTGGACGGGTGCGGCTGGACCTTCCACCGGGCGATCGACCGCGCGGCGGACCGGGACCAGCTGCGCAAGGCGCTGGCCGATCTGCCGGGGCTGGACACGTACCTGACGGCCGGGTCGGCGGCCGGGGTCGACGAGGGGCTGCCGGTGCTGTTGGCCGAGGCGGCGCGGCGGGGGGAGCCGGGGTACCGGGCGCGGATCCTGGTCGGCGGCGGCCTGACGCTTTCGCACCTGCCGGTGCTGCGCGGGGCGGGCATCGACGCGTTCCACATCGGCGGCGCGGCGAGGCCCTCCGGGTGGGGGCGGCCCGTCTCCGCGGCGGCCGTCGCGGAGTGGCGGGCGGCCCTGGCCTGACCGCGCGGGCCGGCCTCCGGGGGCTCCGCCCCCGGACCCCCGCGCCTCAAACGCCGGCGAGGCTGAAGACCGGGGCTCCGCCCCAGACCCCGCTCCTCAAACGCCGGAGGGGCTGAAGACCGGGGCTCCGCCCCGAACCCCCGCGCCTCAAACGCCGGCGAGGCTGAATTTGGCCGGCGTCAGCCTGCAAGTGTGCGCAGCGGCAAAATCCAGCCCCGCCGGCGTTTGAGGCGCGGGGGTTCGGGGGCAGCGCCCCCGACAACGGCGCCGCAGGGCATTGCAGGTCAGGTCACGCCAGCGCGGGCGGCAAGGCCGCGGCGTGCAGCAGCGTCAGGCCCGAGACCGCGCGGGTGAGGCAGACGTACAGGCGGCGCAGGCCCGTGCGTTCGTCCGGCTCGCCGTCGACGATCGCCGCGGGCTCGTCCAGGACCACGTAGTCGTACTCCAGGCCCTTGGCGAGGGAGGCCGGGACCAGGGTCAGCCGGGACTCCGCCGTCGTCTCCTCGCCCGGCGAGAGGTACGCCAGCCCGGCCGCCCGCAGGGCATCCGCCAGCACCGGGATGCGCGCGTCCGCCGCGATCAGGCCGATCGAGCCCTCGTGGGCGAAGGAGTCGCGGCAGGCCGCCAGCACCGACTCCGTCAGATCCGCGGCGGACGTCGCCGAGATCCGCAGCGAGCCCGGCGTCTCACGCACCGAGGAGACCGGCGCCAGCCCCGGGGAGATCGCCGGCAGCAGGCGGGAGGCGTACGCGATCACCTCGCGCGGCACGCGGAAGCCCGCCGTCAGCTCCTCCAGCACCGCCTGCGGCTTGCCCAGGTGCGCCAAGGCCTCGTCCCAGCTGCGCGTGGCCCACGGGGTGGTGCCCTGCGCGAGGTCGCCCAGTACCGTCGCCGAGCCCGTCGTGCAGCGCCGCCCCACCGCCCGGTACTGCATCGGCGACAGGTCCTGCGCCTCGTCGAGGACCACGTGGCCCAGCGAATGCGTCCGCTCCACCAGGTCGGCCGCCTCGTCGATCAGGACCAGGTCCGCCGCCGACCACTTCGCCGACTTCACGCTCCGGAAGGGCTTGGACCACAGCAGGAGCTTCTGCTCGTCGTCGGAGAGGAGGCCGTCCGCATGGGCGGCCAGGAAATCGGGGTCGGACAGCAGCCGCAGCACCAGCTTCGACGGGTCGACCGGCGGCCAGATCTCCTTCACCGCCGCCTTCACCGCCGCATTGCGGGCCACCGCGTCCTGCACCCGGTCGTCCGGGGCCTCGCCCGCCTGTTCCATCCGTACGAGCACCGCGTGCGCGATCCGCTGCGGCAGCGCATCGCGGGCGGCGCCGTAGCGGATGTCGCGGACCTGGAGCTCCTCGACCATCTCGGCCAGCTCGTACGCGGGCACCCGCCAGCGGCGCGAACCGCGCACCACCATCAGCGGCTCGGTGGGCGCCGTCACGTGCGAGCGGACCGCGCGGCGCAGCACCTCCGCCATCCGGGCGTCGCCCTTGACCACGGCGGTTTCGGCGGCGTCCGCGCCGCGTACCTCCAGGCCCTCGCGGGCGACCAGGTCGTCGACGGTGGCCTGCTTGACCTCCAGCTCGCCTAGGGCGGGCAGGACCTGCTCGATGTAGTGCAGGAAGGAACGGTTCGGCCCGATGACGAGCGTGCCCGTGCGGGCGAGGCGGTCGCGGTGCGCGTACAGCAGGTACGCGACCCGGTGCAGGCCGACCGCCGTCTTCCCGGTGCCGGGGCCGCCCTGCACGCAGACGGAACCGGACAGGCCGGAGCGGACGATCTCGTCCTGCTCGGGCTGGATCGTCGCGACGATGTCCCGCATGGGGCCGACGCGCGGACGCTCGATCTCCTGCTGGAGCAGCTTGCTGACGGCGGCGGCCTCGGAGGGGTCGGAGAGGTGCTCGTCCTCGTACGCCGTCAGCTCGCCGCCGGTGTAGCCGAAGCGGCGGCGCAGCGCGATGTCCTGCGGGTCGGTCTTGGAGGCCCGGTAGAACGGCTGGGAGACGGGCGCGCGCCAGTCGATGACCATCGGGTCGCCGTCGGCGTCGTGGACATGGCGGCGGCCGATGTAGAACTGCTCGCCCTCCGCCCCCTCGGCGAGCTCCGCGCCGGGGGCGTGCAGGTAGTTCAGGCGGCCGAAGAAGAGCGGGGTGTGGGCGAGGTCGGCGAGCGCTTTGATGCGGTCGTCGATCTGCGCCCGCAGGACGATCGCGTTGACCCAGTTCGCTGTGACGTCGCGGATGTCGAGGGCCTCGACGTCCTCGCGCATGGCGCGCAGGGCGGAGCGCGAGGAGGTCAGGTGGGCCCGCTCGCGGGCGAGCGGGTCGGTGTGGCTGTCGGTGTCGGTGTCGGGGGCGTGCGCGGGCACGGAACTGCCTCCAGCTGCTGGGTGCGGAACAGATGGCCCGCCGGTTACCGGCCGGTGGGCGGCTCTCCCCGGTGAGGCGGCGGGAGGCGGCAAGAGCGGAGATTCTAGCCATCGGGGCGGCGGCGCGCGAATGAATTCCGAACGGATCAGGGGGCCCTGAAGTCCCTTCTGTCCGGGACCTCCGAACGGGTGTCATACCTCCGGGTGTGATACCTGGGGCAGAGCCACTAGGGGGTGGCATGCGCCGGGAGGAGGAGGCGGGAGGCCTTGAGGTTCCGCCCGCAGAGCGATGTGATCGGCGGGGCGCAAACGCACCATGGATTCATGAGCACCGCAACCTTCACCCCGATCCAGGGCGGCCGCCCTCGCGGCGCCACCGCCATCTCCGACTCCCGTCCCGGCCACGGCTTCGGCGGCGTGCTGCGCGCGGCCAAGGTGTTCGCGGCGGCCGCCGTGAGCGTCGTCGTGCTGGGCGAATACGCGGAGGACGCCGGCGTCATACGCCGGTGACCGCCTGACCGCCTGACCGCCCGCCCGCCGACTGTGCGAGCCGCGCGGCGAGTTGAATGATCCACTAGGGTCACGCGCGTGACCCGGAGTCCCGCCCCCAGCCGCTCGCCGTCGTTCCTCACCTGCGTGCCGGTGACGGGCGCGCTGCTCGTGCTGGGCGTGCTCTGCATCGCCCTGCGCATCCCGGTGGCCGACGCCCTCGTCCACGGTTTCTCCGCCGCCGAGTGGCACCCGCCCGCCGCGTACCCGCCGTTCGCGGCGATCCTGTTCACACCGGCCGCCTGGCTGCCGACCGGCGTGCTGAAGGCCGTCCTCGTCATCGGCAACGCCGGCCTGCTCGCCCTGCTGATCACGCTGTCCTGCCGCCTCGCGGGACTCCCGCCCAGGCCCGGACCCGTCCTGGCCGCGACCATCGCCGGGCTGTGGCTGGAGCCCCTGCTCCAGGCCCCGCTGCCGGGCCAGATCAACGTGACCCTCGCCTGCCTGGTCCTGTGGGACCTCGGGCGTCCCGGTTCCGCCCTCGGCAAGGGCTTCGCGCTGGGCGTCGCCGCCGGGATCACACTGATCCCGGCGGCGATCGCCGCATACCTGCTGCTGACCCGCCGCGTCCGGGCCGGGCTGACGGCACTGGCCGCCTTCGCCGCCACCGCCCTGCTCGGCCTGCTGGTCCTCCCGGAGGCCTCCGCCGAGTTCTGGACCCGCCACCTCCCCGCCGCCGGCCGCGCCCTGCTGCTGGACTGGCCGACCCTGTGGGTCTGGTGCGTCCCGCTGCTGGCGGTCCTGATCGCCCGGGGAACGGGCCGTCAGTCGCTCGCCAGCAGCTCGTCCGCGTCCATGATCCGGTAGGCGTAGCCCTGCTCGGCGAGGAAGCGCTGGCGGTGCGCCGCGAAGTCCTGGTCGATGGTGTCGCGCGCGACGACCGAGTAGAACCGCGCCTCGTGGCCGTCCGCCTTCGGGCGCAGCACGCGGCCCAGGCGCTGGGCCTCCTCCTGGCGGGAGCCGAAGGTGCCCGACACCTGGATGGCGACCGTGGCCTCCGGCAGGTCGATGGAGAAGTTCGCGACCTTCGACACGACCAGCACGCTGATCTCGCCCTCGCGGAAGGCGTTGAAGAGCTTCTCGCGCTGCGCGTTGGAGGTCTCGCCCTTGATGACCGGGGCGTCCAGGTGCTCGCCGAGCTCGTCGAGCTGGTCGATGTACTGCCCGATCACGAGGGTCTGCTCGCCCTGGTGCTTGCGTACCAGGGCCTCCGTGACCTTCCGCTTCGTCGCCGTCGTCGCGCAGAAGCGGTACTTCTCCTCCGTCTCGGCGGTCGCGTACGCGAGCCGCTCCGTCTCGGTGAGGTTCACGCGGACCTCCACGCAGTCCGCCGGCGCGATGTAGCCCTGCGCCTCGATCTCCTTCCACGGGGCGTCGAACCGCTTCGGGCCGATCAGGGAGAACACGTCCGACTCGCGGCCGTCCTCACGCACCAGGGTCGCGGTCAGCCCGAGGCGGCGCCGCGCCTGGAGGTCGGCGGTGAACTTGAAGACCGGCGCGGGCAGCAGGTGCACCTCGTCGTAGACGATCAGGCCCCAGTCCCGGGAGTCGAAGAGCTCCAGGTGCGGGTAGACGCCCTTCCGCTTGGTGGTGAGGACCTGGTACGTGGCGATGGTGACCGGGCGGATCTCCTTGCGGGTGCCGGAGTACTCGCCGATCTCCTCCTCCGTCAGCGAGGTCCGCTTGACCAGCTCGTGCTTCCACTGGCGGGCCGAGACGGTGTTCGTCACCAGGATCAGCGTGGTCGCCTTGGCCATCGCCATGGCACCGGCGCCGACCAGCGTCTTGCCGGCGCCGCAGGGCAGCACGACCACACCGGAACCGCCGTGCCAGAAGCCCTCCACGGCCTGCTGCTGGTACGGCCGCAGCGCCCAGCCGTCCTCGGCCAGCTCGATCGGGTGCGCCTCGCCGTCCACGTAACCGGCGAGGTCCTCGGCCGGCCAGCCCAGCTTCAGCAGCGTCTGCTTGATCTGCCCGCGCTCGGAGGGGTGCACGGCCACGGTGTCGGCGTCGAGCCGCGCACCGACGAGCGGGGTGACCCGCTTGGAGCGCAGGATCTCCTCCAGCACGGGCCGGTCGGTGCTGGTCAGCACCAGGCCGTGCACGGGGTGCTTGGAGAGGGTGAGGCGGCCGTAGCGCGCCATGGTCTCGGCGACGTCGACGAGCAGCGCGTGCGGGACCGGGTAGCGGGAGAACTCGACGAGCGCGTCGACGACCTGCTCGGCGTCGTGCCCGGCGGCCCGGGCGTTCCACAGGCCGAGCGGGGTGATCCGGTAGGTGTGGATGTGCTCCGGAGCCCGCTCCAGCTCGGCGAAGGGGGCGATGGCGCGCCGCGCGGCTCCGGCGAGCTCGTGGTCGACCTCGAGAAGGAGGGTTTTGTCGCTCTGGACGATGAGAGGCCCGTTCACGCACGTCCCTTTCCGGCGGTGAGACGGCCACCCGGGCGCGGGCGGCCAAACCTCCAGTCTGCCGTATCGCTGCGCGGGCGGGGTGGTTCTGGCCGTCGGGGCCGTCGGGGCCGTCGGCTGGTGGGAAAGCCGGTGACGCCGGGGGAGGGGGTACGTAGGGTCCGGGCATGAGTGAAGATCGGCAGTCTTTTGTGCCCGACGGCTTCCAGGTGCCGCGCGCGTTCGTCGCGGACGGCTTTCGGCTGGAGCCGCTCGGGGAGCAGCACAACGAGCGGGACCACGCCGCGTGGAGCTCGGACATCGCGCACGTCCGGGCCACTCCGGGGTTCGGACGGGCATGGCCGCCGCTGGAGGGCATGTCCCTGGAGGCCAATCTGGCCGACCTCGTCCGGCACGCGCAGGACTTCGAGGCCCGGACCGGATTCACGTACAGCGTGCTCGACGGCGACGAGGTCATCGGCTGCCTGTACATCTACCCCGCCAAGGAGGACCCCGGGCGCGTGCAGGTCAGCTCCTGGGTGCGGGGCGACCGGGCGGGGTTGGACGGGCCCGTGTACGAGACCGTCGGCCGCTGGCTCCGCGAGGTGTGGCCCTTCGAGGGCGAGCGGATCGACTACGCGCCAAGGTGAGGCAACGGGCCCGAGGGGTACGGGGTTTCCTCGGGGAGCAGGGCGCGCGCGGCCGCGTCCTCGCCGGCGCGGATCAGGCCGTGGATCTCCCGGGCCAGCGGGGTGACGTCGCGGATGGAGACGGTCCACTCGTCGGCGTACGCCCGCGAGGCGGGCCCGGACAGGCCGAGCTGGAGCGAGCGGTGGGGCAGCGGGTTCAGGTGCAGGTCGCGCTCCGGGTCCCACTGGACGCGGGCGGGCGCCTCGCGCAGGGACTCCTTCCAGGCGGCCTGGTCGGGGTGCGTGTGCGGCTCGTAGTGGGAGAGGCAGGCCTCGCGGAGGGCCTGGTCGAAGCCGGCGCGGGTGATCTCGACGGCGAGGACGGTCTCCTGGTCGGTCTTCGTGCCCCAGCCGCAGCGGTACATCATCCACAGGAACGAGGGCTTGATCCACGTCATGCGGTCGCGCTTCCAGGCGGGCGGGAAGCGGTTGTCGCGGGCCGCGGGGTCCCCTAGGCGGGGGGCGTAGGCCTGGTAGACGGTGAGGGTGGTGGGGGTGTGCGCGGCGCGGATCTGGCGGGCGGGTCGGTCTGGCATGCGCCAAGGGTGCGGGGTGCTGGGCGCGGGCCGCCAGCCGTTTTCCCTGCTGGTGCGGCGCGGCGCCGTTGCTGGGGCTCCGCCCCAGACCCTCCCCCAGACTCCGTCCGGGGGTACCCCCACGCCTCAAACGCCGGCGGGGCTGGATTTGCGCGGCGCCGTTGCCGGGGGCGCTGCCCCCGGGCCCCCGCGCCTCAAACGCCGGCGGGGCTGAAGTTGGTGCGGCGGGGCTGCGGATGGTGGCGGGCGAAAGACCGGGGCTCCGCCCCAGACCCCGCGCCTCAAACGCCGGCGGGGCTGAATTTGGTGCGGCGGGGCTGGATTGGCGCCGGACACCCTCTTAAACCTGGTCCTCCGCCAGTTCGGCCACGCCCGTGATGCGGTGGAGGGCGTACGTGCGGACCTCGTCCGCCGTGTGGTCGTAGCCCGTCACGAAGCCGCCCTCCACGCGGACCGGGGCGATGACCCGCTGGCTGGCCGCGCCGTCCGCGTTGACGTAGCCGATCCAGACCGCCGAGCCCGTCAGGGCGGCCGCCTGGACCGTGGCCAGGGTCTCCGCCGCGCTCGTGCGCGGGAGTTCGCCCGGGACGGCCGCCGCGGACGTGGGTTCCTTGCGGACCGCCGTCGCCGCCACGTCGCCCGCGCGGATGGCCCGTACGGCCGCCCCCAGCAGCGTCCCGTCCGGCACCGGCGGGCCGTCCGGGACCGGTACGGGGGCCGAGCGCGCCGGGGCGCGGTGGGTGTTGGCCCGGGTCACCAGGACGTCGCCGGTACGGGACTCCGCGGCCGGCGCGTAGCCCATCGCGCGCAGCCCGTCGAGGAGGGCGGTGGGTTCGGCCTGGGCGGCCAGGACGGTGGGGGCGAGGCGGCGCAGGCCCAGGCCGGCCGAGCGCTTGTCGGCCAGGATCTCGCCCAGCATCGCGTCGTCGTCGCAGCGTACGTACGAGGACGCGGCGCCGACCCGCAGGTGGCCGTGGCGGCGGGCCACGTCGTCGATGAGGTAGGTGAGGGGCTGCGGGACGGGGGTGCGGCTGTGCTCCTTCAGGAACGCGTGCAGGTCGGCGGCGGCATGCCCGGCGTCCAGGGCCCGGCGGACCGAGCCGGGCGTGAACCGGTACACCGTGGCCCCACCCTTCGACTCCACGTCCGCGAGTACCGCGAGGGTGTCGCCGAGCGGGCGGCGCAGCGGGCCGGGCGCCACCGCCGTCAGGTCGGCCTGCAGGAGGACGTGGTCCACCGGCTCGGGGAGGAGCGGGGCCAGCAGGGGCGCCGGGTCTTCGTGGGCGAGCAGGGCGCGGCCCGGCCCGGACAGGGCGCCGCGGCCGGTCACGCCGAGGACCTCCGCCTCGGCCAGCGCCCAGTGCGCGAGGCGGGCGCGCAGATCGCTCGTACCGCGTACGGGACGCTCCCACGCGAGCCGGGCGAGGACCGCGTCCGGGTCGGCGGAGGCGCCCTCGGGCAGGGCGGCGAGGAGTTCGAGGACGCGCCGGCGCACTTCGGGGGCGGCGGAGCGGTCGAGTTCGGGGCCGAGCGTCGAGAGCGTGCGCCCCTTGGAGTCCTGCTCGCCGACCAGACCGGCCGTGCGGGTGGCGGGGAGCCAGGCGGTCACGAGCACCGACCACCGCTCGGGCGGCGGCAGTTCGCACCAGTCGTCGAAGGCGGGGGTGGGCGCGTACCGCTCGTCCGCCTCCCCGTCACTGGCCAGCAGCCCGGCCGCGTAGGCGAGTTCGATCCAGAACGCCGCCTGCGGCTCCGTCACGTCGAGCGTGGCCGCGGCGCGCTTCAGGTCCCGTACGGACAGTCCGCCCGCCCGCAGCACCGGCGGGCCGGTGTGCTCCCAGGACTTCACCAGCTCCTCGACGGTGGACAGCGCGGCCAGCGCCTGCCCGGCGGCGTTCGCGTCCACAGCCTGTGGACGGTGCTCGCGGTGCGCGGGCACCGGCGGAGGCACCGGCGCCGTGTCCCGGTGCGCGAGTCCGCCGCGCAGGTGCAGCGCCACCTCGCGGGGCAGTACGACGGTCCGCGCCGAGGCGGGCAGCAGCAGCCCGCGGTCCCGCAGCCAGCGCACCGGCGGGGTCGGGTTCGGGGTCACCTCCCCGTACGGCGGCCCCCACACGAGCCGGCCCAGCACCTGGTGGGCCTCCGCCGGGGCCTCGTCGAGCAGCGCCGACATCCGCTCCTGGTCGGTGAACAGCCCGATCAGCGCGGTCACCGCGGACACCGGGTCATGGGTGGCGGGCAGCCCGGCGGCCGCCACGATCTCCTGGACGCGGGTCGGCGACATGCCCGCCGTGGCCTCGGCGACGGTGGGCCCGAGCCCGGTCGGGGACGGCCGCTGCGCGGAGGGTGCGAGCAGCTCGCGGGCGGTGCGGACCAGACGCAGCCGGTCCTCGTCGCCCCACACCAGGGCCTGGTCGCGCAGGGTGTCCAGGGCCCGCGGGAGGGCGGCGCGGGCCCGCTCGTCCTCGCCGCCGGTGAGCAGCGACTCCAGCACGGGGTACGGGCACGGGTCCGGGGCCACGGCCAGGGCCTCCGCGGTCTGCAGCGTGAACCGGTCCAGGCGCTCCAGCGCCCGCACCACCGAGGCCCGGGTCCCGGCGCGGGTGGCCAGCTGGGTCACATCGCCGGGCACCGGGCTGAGCAGGTCCGGGCGGGCGTGCAGCAGCGTGGACAGTGCCGCGTCGTCGCGGGCGCGCAGCGCCTCGGCGAGGGAGCGCGGGGCGCTGCCGCCGCCGGACGCGCCGGATCCGCCGGATCCTCCCGCAGTGCTTGCCTCGGGCACAGTCGCCTCCTGGTCGCGTCGGCCGGTCAGTCGGCCGGTCCCCATCCGGTCAACGGTATCCGCTGCGCCCGCAGCAGCTCCACGGGCGCACGCGCTACCTTCGGTGCGGGGCGTACGGGAGGAGCGTGGGCGTGGGGATCGAGAGCGACCATCTGGTCTACGAATATCTGAGCCGCGTCGGGGACTTGGCGCAGCAGCGGCAGCTTTCCTCCGGGGACCGGATGCGGCTGGTGGCGGGGCTGCGGGACGAGATCGACCGTCGGCGCGCCAAGTACGACCCGGACACCCCGGCTGCCGTACGGCGCATCCTGGAGCGGATCGGCTCGCCGGAGGACGTGCTGGACACGCTCGGCGGCCGTTCGGTGCCGGCGGCCGGGGCCGCGGCCGCGGCTACGGCGGTTCCGGGCGTGCCGGCGCAGCGGGGACCGGCGGGGCCCGAGAACGTGCCGCCGCACCTGGCCGGGCTGGACGAACTCGGGCCGTCCGGTGGGGCGGAGCCGGACTGGTGGCGGGTTTCCCCCGCCGCGTACGGGGCGGGGCCGCAGGTGGAGGGCTTCGCGGGCGGCATCGAGATGCCGGAGCTCTTCAAGGCGGGGCCGGAGGAGGACGAGGAGGCGCAGTCGCCGCCGTCGCCGTCGCCGTCTCCGTCGTCCGGGGCGGGGGAGGGCCGCGGGCGGAGCCTCGTACGGTTCCTGCGCGAGCGGCGGCGCGCGAAGAAGGCGGCGGCGGCGGGTGCGGCTGCGGCCGAGCCGGGTGCGGGTGCCGGTGCCGGTGCCGGTGTGGCTCGGCCGCGGCCGAACGCCTTTCTGCTGCTGGCCGCGGCCGTGCTCGTGGTGGGCATGGTCAGCGGGTACTGGCTGCTGCTCGTCGTGGGCTGGCTCCTGCCGTACGCGTCGCGCGTGCTGGCTCCGGCGGAGCGCAAGTGGGCCGTCTTCGGCCCGCCCGGCGTGGTCCTCGCGGGGGCGGCGGTGTGGCTGTGGGGCCGCATGAACGGCAAGTGGGGTGCGACCCTGGCCGACGACCAGCTGAGCGGGGCGATGCACGGGATGTGGCCGTGGGTCCTGCGGGGCGCTGCGCTGGCGTCCGTGCTGTACCTGGTGTGGCGGGCCCGCCGCCGGTAACGGGGCAGTCCGGTGTTGGGGCTCAGGGACGGCCGGTCGGCGTGGGTGGTCGGTCACCCGTTCGGGTGGGGTGTCGGGGTTCTGGGGAGCGAAGCAGGCTTGGGCTCTAGGTTGGCGTCATGACGGCAACGGCGGGGTTCGGGGAGGGCGGGCGCGCCCGGTACACCTTCCGGCTGCGCGTGTCGTCTACCGCCCGCGCTGCCTTGTTGGCTGAGTGGGACCGGTGCAGGTGGGTGTGGAACGAGTGCGTGGCCAAGTCCAAGCAGGTCCACACCGTCAACCGGAACCGCCTGGAGGGCGCGGATAGGCTGACGTGCGGCCCGGCGCAGCTCGACAAGATGCTGACCGGAGCCAGGTCTGCGACGGCATGGCTGCGCGAGGGCAGCAGTGTTCCTCAGCAGCAGATCATCCGGGATTTCGCCAAGTCTCGTGCGAAGGCACTCAAGGACATCAAGGTCCGTCGCCCGATGCGGCAGCGGGCGGGGATGCCCCGGCTAAAGAAGAAGCGCGGGGCCGACCCGAGTCTGAACTACACGCGGCAGGGTTTCCGGATCAAGAACGGTCGGCTGCATCTGGCGGGCGGGATCGTTGTGACGATCGTTTGGTCGCGCGACCTTCCGGCCGACCCGTCGTCGGTTCGTGTGTCTCGGGACGGTCTCGGGCACTGGTACGCCTCCTTTGTCGTGCCCACGGCGGTTGAGTCGCTGTCTGCCACCGGCCAGGCGATCGGGATCGACTGGGGCGTGAGGGAGACCGCGACCACCACCAGCGATGTACACGACCTTCCCCATCCGGAGCACGGCAGGAAGGCCGCCGCCAAGCTGGCGCACTACCAGCGGCAGATGGCACGCCGCGAACGCCCGAAGAACAAGTCGCAGTCCAAGGGCTACCGCAGGGCGCAGCGGCAGGTAGCGAAGCTGCACAAGAAGGTCGCCCGGCAGCGGCAGGACACTGCCCGTAAGTGGGCCAAGAAGGTCGTCCGCGACCACGACCACATGGCGGTGGAGGACTTCCGCCCGAAGTTCCTCGCGAAGTCCACCATGGCCAAGAAGGCTGCTGACGCCGCCATCGGCGCAACCAAGCAGGCACTGATCGAGATGGGCCGCAAGCACGGCCGCGCCGTGCACCTGGTCCACCCCGCGCACACCACGATGGACTGCGCGCATTGCGGAGCGAGAGCCAAGCACGCACTGCCGCTGGGAATGCGCACCTACACCTGTACCGCGTGCGGAACCGCGTCTCCCCGGGACAAGAACTCCGCCCACGTCATGCTCAAAAGGGCGGGTCTGAGCCCTGCTGACGCCGAGAGCAGAAGACCTCCTGGACCGCCGGTCCGGAAGGCGGCTTGAGTCAGAAATCCCACCAACAGAAGTCGGAATCCCCCGGCTTCAGCCAAGGGAGCAGTCAAATCGTGTCTCTCATCCCTGTCCTCATCGGCGGCAGGCCCGGCGTCACGGCCGGTCCGCGCAGCAGGGGAAGACATGTCACCTATTTCATGAACTATTAAGGCGGCCCTCAGCGTACGTTCCCCCGCTGTAGGCCTGGAGTCAGCCTGCCGTCCGACCGCCTCGGCACAATGACGGGTATGAATCTCACCGTCGGCTTCGACCTCGACATGACCCTCATCGACTCGCGCCCGGGCATCAAGGCCTCCTACCTGGCGCTGTCGGCCGAAACGGGCACGTTCATCGACGCCGACATGGCGATCACCCGGCTGGGTCCGCCGCTGGACGAGGAGCTCGCCCACTGGTTCCCGGAGGCCGAGATCCCGGCCATGGCCGACCGCTACCGGGAGATCTACCGCACGCACGCCATCGAGCCGACCCCGGCGATGCCGGGCGCCCGCGAGGCGATCGAGGCCGTCCAGGCGCTCGGCGGCCGCGCGATCGTCGTCACGGCCAAGCACGAGCCCAACGCCGTCCTGCACCTGAAGCACCTGGGCATCGAGGCGGACGCGGTCATCGGCTGGCTGTGGGCGGAGGCCAAGGCCGGTGCGCTGCGCGAGTACGGGGCGCAGGTCTACGTCGGCGACCACGTGGGCGACGTACGCGGCGCCCGTACGGCCGGTGCGCTGTCGGTGGTCGTGCCGACCGGCCCCTGCCCGGAGCCGGAACTGCGTGCGGCGGGCGCGGACGTGGTCCTGCCGGACCTCACCTCGCTGCCGCAGTGGCTCGCGGAGTACGTCGCCGCACAGCCGTAGCTCTTGGCGCGCAGCTCTTAGCTCTTGTCCTTCCGGCCGGGCAGCTCGACGGCCTTGAGGATGCGCTCCCGTGTGCGCTTCCTGCGTACGGGAGCGGCCCAGGCGAGCTGCATCGTGTCGGGGCGGGCGAGTACACCGCCGGTCCGCGGGTCGCCGCACCACCACACCGTGCCGTCGGGGCCGGGGGTGTAGAGGTCGTGGCGAGCCGTGTGCACCTGGATCTGCAGGGCGTGGAGCTCGCCGGTGCGGGCGTCCACGAGGACGACGCCGAGCCGGTTCTGCTTGCGGCGGTGCGGGACGGGGACGGCGACACAGGCGTGCCAGGGGGCGCTCTCCAGCTGTCGCGTGAGCCGGAGGGTGAGGACCTCGACGGCCACGGCGAGGGCGAATCCGAAGAGGGCCAAGGCGAGGAACCCCCTCACCGCGAAGGAGAGCGGGAACAGGACGAGGGCCACGGCGAGTCCGCCGAAGCTCAATGCCCTCGCCTGCCGCCGGTGAGCGGCCAGGGCGGTCGCGGTGCCCGGGTGGGCCGCTGCCATGCCATCAGGTGCCTGCACGTCTGTCCCCCGTTGCCGTGCCCCCCGGTCGGGGGCGGAGCCCGAGCCTAGCCGCGCCCGGCGCGCCTCACGCCTGTGAGGACCGGGCCGCCTTGCGCTGCGCCGCGGCCGAGCGGAGCACGCCCGCCGCGGAGATGGCGAAGCCGACGCCCATGAGCATGCACACGGCCCACGCGTAGGACGGGAACGGGTCGATGTCGAGGAACAGCGGAGCCATGGTCGCCAGCGTGGCCACGGCCCCGGCGATGAACACGATGCCGCCGGCCTTGACCAGCCCGTCGCCGGGCCGCGCTTCGTCGCTATGAGGAGTAACAGTCACCCGACCAGGGTAGTTGCCTGGCCGAAGGCAGCCGACGGTGAAGGACCGGGGAACGTCTTGTCACCCGGCCCCTGACCATTAGCCTTGAGGTGGCGGGTCACACATGGCCCGCTGCGCTGTTGTCCGGAGCCGTTCCACGGAACTCCGGCCCCCGACGAGCACAAGGACAGAGGACGGACGTGCCTACCGGCAAGGTCAAGTGGTTCAACAGTGAGAAGGGCTTCGGCTTTCTCTCCCGCGACGACGGCGGCGACGTCTTCGTCCACTCGTCGGTGCTCCCTGCCGGGGTCGATTCCCTCAAGCCCGGCCAGCGCGTCGAGTTCGGTGTCGTCGCCGGCCAGCGCGGTGACCAGGCACTTTCGGTGACGGTATTGGACCCGGCGCCGTCCGTCGCGGCGGCGCAGCGGCGCAAGCCCGACGAGCTCGCCTCGATCGTGCAGGACCTCACGACCCTGCTGGAGAACATCACTCCGATCCTGGAGCGGGGCCGCTACCCCGACAAAGTGCACGGCACGAAGATCGCCGGTCTGCTGCGTGCGGTGGCCGACCAGCTCGACGTCTGACCCGTCATGCACACCCGCGCCCCGCCACTCGAAAGAGCGGCGGGGCGCAGTGGTGTCCGGGCCCGGAAGGGCCTACGGGAAGCTGAGCGCGCCGGGCGCGATGGCCGGTACCAGACCCTCGGCCGCCGCGCGCGTCAGCAGCCCGCGCACCGCCGCGTAGCCGGAGTCGCCGAGGTCGGCGGTGAACTCGTTCACGTAGAGCCCGATGT
The DNA here is from genome assembly GCF_055571215.1 of Streptomyces sp. NPDC030995. NCBI lineage: Bacteria > Bacillati > Actinomycetota > Actinomycetes > Kitasatosporales > Streptomycetaceae > Streptomyces > Streptomyces sp. NPDC030995. The sequence continues at coordinate 9,236 of NZ_JBVIFS010000054.1, read as the reverse complement.
GCTGGTCGGCGACGGCCGGGTCGAGCTCCTGCGCGTGGGCGCGTACGTACGGGCGGGAGGCCTCCGGGTCGTCCCAGGCCATCCGGACCGACGTACGGGCCGACTCGGCCAGCGCGCGCAGCCGGTGCGCGCCCAGTGAGCGCTTGGCGATGATCGCGCCGAGCGGGATCGGCAGGCCGGTCGTGGACTCCCAGTGCTCGCCCATGTCGGCCAGGCAGTGCAGCCCGTAGTCCTGATAGGTGAACCGGGCCTCGTGGATGACCAGTCCGGCGTCCACCCGGCCGTCGCGGACCGCCGGCATGATCTCGTGGAACGGCAGCACGACCACCTTGCCGACGCCCTCCGGCAGGACGTCCGCGGCCCACAGCCGGAACAGCAGGTAGGCGGTGGAGCGTTCGCTCGGCACGGCGACCGTCTTGCCGGCGAGGTCGAGTCCCGCCTCGCGGGTCAGTACGAGCGGTCCGCAGCCGCGCCCCAGCGCCCCGCCGCAGGGCAGCAGCGCGTACTCCTCCAGCACCCAGGGCAGGACGGCGTACGAGACCTTCAGCACGTCCAGCTCGCCGCGCTCGGCCATGCCGTTGGTGAGGTCGATGTCGGCGAAGGTGACGTCGAGTTCGGGCGCGCCGGGGACCCGGCCGTGCGCCCAGGCGTCGAAGACGAAGGTGTCGTTGGGGCAGGGCGAGTAGGCGATCTTCAGCGGTTCGTGGTTACCGGTGCTCATGGCGTTCTCCCCAGTTCGCGAGTACGGGCCCCAGCGCGCGGAAGCCGTCGGCGAGCGCCGCGAGCGCGTCCCCGATCCGCCAGGCGGCACGGTCACGCGGGCCCACGGCGTTGGACACGGCGCGGATCTCCAGTACGGGCAGCCCGTGCGCGGCGGCCGCCTCCGCGACCCCGAAACCCTCCATGGCCTCGGCCCCGGCCAGCGGGTGGCGGGCGGTGAGCTCGGCGGTGCGGGCGGCGCTGCCGGTGACGGTGGAGACGGTCAGCACGGGCGCGAGCAGTGCCCCGGTCGCCTCGGCGGCGCGGGCGGCGAGTTCGGCGGGCGGCAGGTGCACGCTGTGCCCGAAGCCGAGTGCCTGGACGTCGAGGAAGCCCTCGGGGGTGTCGGCACCCAGGTCGGCGGCGACGATCGCGTCGGCGACCACGAGGGAGCCGAGCGGGGCGGCGGGCGCGAACCCGCCGCCGATGCCGGCGGAGACGACGAGCGAGTAGTCGGCGAGGGCCAGGGCGGTGGCGGTGCCGGCGGCGGCCGCCGCCGGCCCGACGCCCGCGACGAGCACGTCGAGGGCGATGCCCGGGAGGTCCCGGCGGTGGACGAGGTAGCCGCCGGGAAGCGTGCGCGGCTCAGGACCGGGGGTGTCCGGATGAGGTGTCAGGCCGGTGGTGACGGAGTCTGCCTCCGCCGCCACCGCGGTCACGACGAGCGCGCGCACCGGGCTGGCCCGGTTACTTGAGCTTGAGGTTGAAGGTCCAGACGGCGAGCGGCTTGCCGTCCTCGCCGATCTGGAGGAACGCCAGCTTCTTCGAGGCCGGGGCCTCGCCCTGGCCGCCGGTCGCGAAAACGTCGGCGCCCGGGAAGCTGCGGTAGGTGTTCGACGAGGGCTCGGTGATCGGCTGGCCGTCCAGGACCGCCGACCACCGCTTGCCGTCTTCGACGACCTCCGGCTCGACACCGAGACGCAGCGTGTCACCGCGCGCGTAGTCGATGGTCTTGGCGTCCTTGAGGTTGGTGAGGCACTCCTGGACCTTGTCCATGGAGAGCGGTTCCTTGCCGTCGTGGCAGGACGCTTCGGCGGACACCGACGAGGTGCCGACCGTCACGGTCGCCAGCGGTGTCGGCTTGTCGCAGGCGGAGAGGAGGAGGAGGCCGGCGGACACGGCTCCGAGGGCCGCGACGCTGCGGCGGGCCCTACCCGAGAAAAGCGGTGCGGTCATGAGCCGAAGGCTATCGGGCCCCTGGGCTGCGCCGCTGCATGGGGTCCCGCTGGCCTGCAGCGCGCCGTTGCCGGGGCGCTGCCCCGGACCCTCCCCCAGACTCCGTCCGGGGGTACCCCCACGCCTCAAACGCCGGCGGGGCTGGAACATCCAGCCCGCCCGGCGTTTGAGGGCACGGGCGCGAAGCGCACGTACGGGGCGCAGCCCCGGCAACGGCGCCGCAGGCAACCGGCTACGCCACCCGCGGCCGGGAGGCTCCTTGGCGGTGGCGGGGCGCTGCCAGGACACCGCGTAGGGCCATCGTCGTGCCGAGGGCCACGACGACCGCGGCCACCGACATGCCCAGGACGCCGTTCAGCGGCAGGGCGATGCCGATCGCGCCGCCCAGCACCCACGCCACCTGGAGCAGCGTCTCCGAACGGGCGAAGGCCGACGTGCGCACCGCCTCCGGGACGTCCCGCTGGATCATCGCGTCCAGCGAGAGCTTCGCGAGGGCCTGGCAGAAGCCCGCCGTGGCGCCCAGCACGGCCATGAACACCCCGCTGAAGAACACCGCCGCCAGCACCGCCACCCCCAGCGTCAGGCACAGCACCGACGCGATGATGGCCTCCGGCGCCCGGGCCCGCAGCCATGCGCCCACCGCCGTGCCGCACGCGTTGCCGACGCCCGCCGACACGCCGACGATGCCCAGTGACACGGCCGCGCTCTGCCCCGCCAGGGGATGCTCGCGCAGCAGGAACGCCAGGAAGAAGATCAGGAACCCGGACAGCCCGCGCATCGAGGCGTTCGCGAGCAGCCCGCACAGCACGGACCGGCTGACCGTCCGCAGCCCCGGCCGCTTCGAGTGCGCCTCGTGCGTGGACAGCCGCGCCCGGCGCTCGCCCTTCGCCTCGTCCACCTTGTGCGGCAGCGTGAACGCGGCGAAGGCACCGCACGCGAAGATCAGGCAGGCCCCGTACAGCGGCCACTGCGGCCCGATCGCGTTCAGCCCGGCACCCAGCGGCGCGGCCACGCCCGTGGCCAGCAGGCCGGCCAGCGTGACCCGGGAGTTCGCCTTGACGAGTGAGAATTTCGGCGGCAGCAGCCGGGGCACCACGGCGCTGCGCACCACCCCGTACGACTTGGACGCCACCAGCACGCCCAGCGCCGCGGGATACAGCTGGAGCCCGCCCGTGGCCACCGCGCCCGACATCATCAGCGCCAGCAGCGCCCGGGCCAGCATCGCGGCCGCCATCGAGGCCCGGCGGCCGTGCGGCAGCCGGTCCAGGAGCGGACCGATCACCGGGGCCAGCAGGGTGAAGGGGGCCATCGTGATCGCCAGGTACAGGGCCACCCGGCCGCGCGCCTCGTCCGTGGGAACGGAGAAGAACACCGTCGAGGCCAGCGCCACCGTGATCATCATGTCGCCGGCGCCGTTGATGGCGTGCAGCTCGATCAGCTTGCCGAGACCCGACTCACCGGCCCCGTGCGCGTGCGTGGCCCGCCGGATTCCCCGGGCCGTACCGGTGAAGGGCGAGTGCAGGGCACGCCCCAGGGCCCGGCCGGCCCGCCTGGCCGGTCCCGAGCCGTCGTCGGACGACCGTACGGGTGCCACACTCGACATAGTGCCCCACCCGGCCCTCTCCAGCGCCTCCCGGCGCGTCGCGGAGGCGCCGGCTGTCCGCGAATCGGACCTTGCATGTGTGCCCGAGGCTTAAGAGGAGGTAGCGTGCGTAGCGCGCCACCGGCGGTTGCTCCTGGCCGCGCGCCTCTTCGTGATCCCGCAGAATGGATTGCATAAAGGTGCGCCCGGAGTCCGATCGGGTGCGGACGTCGACGCGGCCCTCTGGTCCGCTCCGCCCGCACCACGCACGGACAGCACCGACGGGTCGTTGTGGACGACAGTACGGACGGCGCACACGTGAGACGGCGTAGGAGAGAACGAGACCAGTGAGTGCTGCGACGACGCGAAGCCGTACCCCGCGTACCCCCGACCGCCTGTGCGTCGAGGCGGTAGAACTCGCCCGCTCGGCGGCCGAGGAGGCCGCCTTCCCCGGAGTGGTGGGATCGCACGTCTCCGCCGTCGCGGAGGGCGACCGGGTCGTCACCCACTTCTTCGAGTGCAAGGAACCCGGCTACCGGGGCTGGCGCTGGGCCGTCACCGTGACCCGTGCCTCCCGCGCGAAGAACGTCACGCTCGACGAAACGGTGCTGCTGCCCGGCGACGACGCGCTGCTGGCCCCCGAGTGGGTGCCGTGGAGCGAGCGGCTGCGCCCCGGCGACATGGGCCCGGGCGACCTGCTGCCCACCGACGCCGAGGACCTGCGGCTGGAGCCGGGCTGGTCGGGTGAGGACACCCCGCCGCCGAACTCGGTGGTCTCCACCGAGATGGCCGAACTGGTCGAGGCCGAGGACGCCGACGTCACCGACCGCACGGTGGTCCCGGTCCGCGGCTCCATCACCTCCGTCGCCGAGGAACTCGGCATGCGGCGCGCCCGGGTGCTGTCCCGGTACGGGCTGCACAGCGCGGCCGACCGCTGGGACGAGTCCTTCGGCGCGAAGACCCCGATGGCGCAGGCCGCGCCCGCCTCGTGCGTGTCCTGCGGCTTCCTCGTCGCGATCGGCGGCTCGCTGGGCCAGGCCTTCGGTGTGTGCGCGAACGAGTTCAGCCCGGCCGACGGCCGCCTGGTGTCGCTGTCCTACGGCTGCGGCGGGCACTCGGAGGCCGCGGTCATGCCGGCGCCGCTGCGGCCGGCGCCGCCGGTGCTCGACTCGATGGCCTCGGACGAGTTCACCCTGCGGCCGGCCACCGCGGTCGCGGACACCGGCTCGGTCCCGGTCACGGACCTCGAAGCCCCGGATCTCGGCCACTCGTAGCCGCGCCGCCGTTGCCGGGGGCTCTGCCCCCGGACCCCCGCGCCTCAAACGCCGGCGGGGCTATATTTCAGCTCCATGGGGGACACGGACATGGTGGGAATGACCGGCCGGGTGACCGGGACGGTCGGGCCGGGACTGGTGGGCGAGGTCATCGTACGGATCCGGGGCGGGGCGGAGCACTTCCTCGCCCACCCGGTCACGGGGACCGGCCGGCTGGCCGTCGGGACGGTGGTGACGGTCGTGGAGTACCTGCCGCCGCGCACGGTGTACGTGATGGCCGCCTACGACAACTGAGCCCGCGCGGGCCCCCGCGCCACCTGCACGTATCAAGATGGCGACAAGAGCACGTCCGCGTCTTCACGCCGGGCTGCGGCAGGCGCAGACTCGCCCTCATCGGTGCCGAACGGCACCGACATAAGGGGGCGTTGCCGATGACTATCGGCGTCGTGGCGGGAATCGTTCTCGTCGCAATCACGGCCGTGATCGGCCTGTTCAAGCTCATGTGGCGGGTGGCCGAACCGAACGAGGCGCTCGTCATCTCCGGTTCCACGCACAAGACCGAGGGTCTCGGTCAGGGCATGGGGTTCCGGATCGTCACCGGGCGCGGAACGCTCGTACTGCCGGGGGTGCAAGCGGTACGGAAACTGTCCCTGGACCTCAACGAGACGCAGCTGTCGGTGGACTGCGTCACCCACCAGGGCATCCCGCTGCGGGTGAAGGGCGTGGTGATCTTCAAGGTCGGCGACGACCTCGTGTCGATCGCCAACGCGGCCCGCCGCTTCCTGGACCAGCAGAAGATGATGCCGGAGCGGGTGCACATCGTCTTCGCGGGCCATCTGCGGTCCATCGTGGGCGGGTTGACGGTCGAGGACATGATCCGGGACCGGGAGAAGCTGACCGGGCAGACCCGGATGGCCTGCGGCACCGAGATGGAGAAGCTCGGCCTGATCGTCGACTCGCTGCAGATCCACGAGATCGAGGACCCGACCGGCTACATCAAGAACCTGGCGATGCCGCACGCGGCGGCCGTGCAGCGCGACGCGCGGATCGCGCAGGCCGAGGCGAACCGGCTGGCCACGGAGGCCGAACAGGCCGCCTTCGCCCGGATGGCGGAGGCCACGCGGGACAGCGAGATCCTCCAGGCCGGCTACCAGGCCGAGCGGGACAAGGCGGCGGCGACCGCCCGCCAGGCCGGCCCGCTGTCGGAGGCTGCCGCCCGCCAGGAAGTCGTCGTCCAGGAGACCCGGGTCGCGGAGCTGGAGGCGCACCGGCGGGAGCAGCAGCTCCAGGCGGACGTACGCAAGCCCGCGGACGCGGCGGCGTACGAGACGCGGACCCGGGCGGAGGCGGAGCGCGACGCCCGGATCTCGGCGGCCCAGGCGAAGGCGAAGGAGACGGAGCTCGCCGCGGCCGCGGAGGCCACGCGGGTGACGACGGCGGCGACGGCCGACGCGAAGGCGACGGAGGCACGCGGCCTGGCCTCGGCGACGGCCACCCGGGCGACGGGTGAGGCGGAGGCGGCGGCGACGCAGGCGCGGGGCCTCGCGGAGGCGGAGTCGGCGAAGGCGCGCGGGCTGGCCGAGGCGGAAGCGATCAAGGCGCGGGCCGCGGCGCTGGCGGAGAACCAGGAGGCGGTGGTCGCGCAGCAGCTGGCCGAGAACTGGCCGGCGATCGTGGAGGCCGGCGCGGGCGCCTTCGGGAACGTGGAGCACATGGTCCTGCTGAACGGGGCGGAGGGCATGTCGGAGATGTTCGCCAAGGCCCTGACGATGGGCGGCACGGGACTCGGTGTGGCCCGCCAGCTGCTGGCGTCGATGGCTCACCAGGCCCCTGGCTCCGCGGGTGGCTCCGCGGGTGGCTCCGCCGGTTCGGCGGTCAACGGGCACATTCCGATCCGCGAGGAGTGACCACCGGGGCCCGGGGGCTCTGCCCCCGGACCCCCGCGCCTCAAACGCCGGCGAGGCTGGATGGCCTCGCCGGCGGGGCCGGGTGTTAGGCGAACATCTCGCCCAGCAGCTCGGGGCCGATGGGGATGGCGGCGGGGCGGTAGGCGGGGGGCTGTGTGCCCATCAGTTCGCGCACCAGGAAGTCCCAGCTGCGCGTGCGGACGTAGGCCAGGCAGTCGATGAACGTGTGCTCGGCCCCGGGCACGATCAGCAGGTCGAAGTCCTTGCCGGCGGCGACGAGACGGTCGGCCAGTCGCAGCGTGTGGTGCGGGTGGACCTGGTCGTCCATCTCGCCGTGGATCAGGAGCAGCTTGCCCGCCAGGCGGTCCGCGAGGTCGAGGTTGGAGGTGCGGGCCCAGGCCTCGGGGTTGTCCGCGCCGTCGTAGGTCTCCACGAAGCCCAGGTTGAAGCAGCGGGCGTCGTGCGAGCCCGAGAGGGCGACTCCGGCCTTGTACACCTCGGGGAAGTCCAGCATCGCCCGCACGGTGGCGAACCCGCCTCCGGAGTGGCCGAACGCGCCCACCCGGTCCAGGTCCATCCACGGCCGGGTCGCGGCCAGCTGCCGCAGCGCCGCGACATGGTCGGCCAGGCAGCCGGCGTCGGCCATCCGGCCGTAGGAGGCGTCGTGGAAGGACTTGCTCCGCCCGGGGGTGCCCCGCCCGTCCAGCGCCACCACGACGAAGCCCAGTGCCGCGAGGGGTTCCGCGTCGAGGCCCATTCCGCCGGGGTCGAAGCACGGGGCGACCCGGTCGAGCTGCGGGCCGGGGTAGAGGTTGTCCACCACCGGGTAGCGCCGGGCGGGGTCGAACCCGCGCGGCCGGTACAGCACCCCGTAGATGTCCGTCACCCCGTCGGCCGCCTTGACGCGGAACCGTTCCGGCGGCGTCCAGCCGGTGGCGGCGAGCTTGCTCGTGTCGGCGCGCTCCAGCTCGACCAGAACCCGCCCGGCCCAGTCACGGACCGTCGTCACCGGCGGGGTGTCGACCGTGGACGCGGAGTCGATGAAGAACTCCTGGTGGTCCGGCAGGGTGACGACGTGGTCCAGCTCGTCGTCCGTGACCTTGACGAAGCCGGAGCCGTCCAGAGCGACCCGGCACACCGTGCGCCGGTACGGATCCTCGTCGACCAGCCCGGAGGCGGTGAAGTACACCACCCGCTCGGCCTCGTCGACTTGCAGGATCTGCCGCACCGCCCACTGCCCGGAGGTGACCTGCCCGAGGAGCGCGCCGGTGCGCAGGTCGTACCGGTGCAGGTGGCCCCAGCCGTCCCGCTGCGAGTACCACAGCACCTCGTCGGCCAGCACCCGCACGATCGGCGGCTCGTACATCCACTGGTTGGGCTCCACACGGGTGGTCCCGGTCTCGCTGAGCACCGTGGTGACCTCGCCGGTGGTGGGGTCCAGCCGGTGCAGGGTGAGCGTGCGCAGGTCGCGGGGCCGGGCGAGGTAGTAGACCGCCGAGCCGTCCGGGGCCCACCACGCCCACTTGGTCGTGATCGGCGACAACTGCGGCATGAGCAGCGGCTCGGCCTGCGCGCGGACCACCGTGCCCTCGGCGACGTCCAGCACGACCAGCTCGGCCTGCGGCATGTGCTCGTCCCCGGGGTGGGCGTACCGCTGGGTGTGCAGGCGGGGCGCGCCGCCGTCGGCGGGCCCGGCCTCCACGAGGTGGGTCCGGCGGACCTCGCGCTCGTCGGTCCGGTGCGCCAGCACCTTCGTCGAGTCGGGCGACCAGGCCACCGCGGGCGGCAGGTGCGGCAGGCCTATCTTGCGCAGCAGGGTGCCGTTGCTCGTGCAGTCCGGGCCGGAGCCGTACCCGTGGTCGGGCTCGCCGTCGGTGGTCAGCGCCCACTCGCGGCCGTCGGACAGCGAGCGCGCCCACAGGTCGTGCCCCCGCTGGGACACCGCGACCTTGTTGTCGGGGGACGGCACGTCCAGCGGGCTGCCCGGCGGCGTGAACTCGGCCTGCTCGCAGGCGTAACCGTCCAGGCGGCAGCGCCAGTACGCGCCGAACGCGCCGAACTCCACGGCGTTCCCCGCCAGTTCGATGGCCGTGAACGGCAAGGCCTCGGGGTCGACCTGCTGCCCGGAGGCGGCGGCCAGCGCGGCGGCGAGCAGGCCGTGGTCGAAGGCCGGCTCGCGGGTGCCCGCCGCCGGGTCGACCAGCACGAACCGCCTGCCGACGCCATTGCTCACGGCGTACCAGAAGCGGGCGCCTCCGTCGATCCACTGCGGCCTGACCTTGTCGCCGACGACGAGCTCGCCGGGGCGGGCGGGCCGGCGCAGGAGCTGCTCCGCGGCCTGGTAGTCCTGAGTGGTGCTCATTCTTTTCGTCCTTCCTCAGTGTGGGTTTCAGGAGGGCTGGGGCGCGGGCGCCGGCCGTGTCGTCGGTGGTGACGGGTGATGCTCAGAGGCTGCGGGCGGTGATGTCGCCGTAGGCGGTGGTGGCGTGGATGTTGAGGCCGGCGGTGCCTTCGGTGTTCATGAGGGCGTTGTGGATG
>NZ_JBVIFS010000053.1:3536-27547 GCF_055571215.1 Streptomyces sp. NPDC030995 | reverse complement strand
GGGGCGGTGGTGGCGAACTTCTGCATGGTCTTTTCCTTCGCTTCGTTGTTTCCGATGAAGGAAAAGCTACGTTGCGTTCGTAGGTGTGGCAACACGCTCGTTGCGTAAAACTGCCATCAGCGCAGGTCAGAGGTAAGAAGTTGTTGCAATGGTTTGGGTTTTAATGCAACAACGGCCATCCGCTCGTTGCAATGGAATGAGAGTGAACGCTATGGTGGAGGCACCAAGGAAGAACGAAGGGAGATCGCGATGCCGGGAGGCAGGCTCACCCAGGAGGAACGGCGGCAGATCGCGCTGGGGGTGGCCGACGGGCTTGCCTACGCGGAGATCGCCAGACGCCTCGACCGCCCCACCTCGACGGTCACGCGTGAGGTGATGCGCAACGGCGGCCCCACCGCCTACCGTGCCGACCTGGCCCACCGGGCCACCGAACGCCGTGCCCACCGGGCCAGGCAGGCCGCGCCCCGGGGGCAGGAGGCACCCCCGCAGGACCACGGACGCGACGCGGAGGCCGTGCGCGCGTACGAGGAGGTGTTCACCGCCGTCTTCATGCAGTCGGGCCTGCCCAGGATGACGGCCCGGGTGCTGGTCTCCCTCTACACCACCGACACGGGCAGCCTCACCGCGTCCGAACTCGTCCAGCGCCTCCAGGTCAGCCCGGCGTCCATCTCCAAAGCGGTCACGTTCCTCGAAGGCCAGGGACTCATCCGACGGGAACGCGACGAACGCCGCCGCGAGCGCTACGTCGTCGACGACGACGTCTTCTACCAGTCGGTGATCGCCAGCGCTCGCGGCCACGCCCAGCTCGTCGAGACCGCACGGCAGGGCGTGGGCGTCCTCGGCCCCGACACCCCGGCCGCCGCCCGCCTCGAAAACATCGCCCGCTTCGTCGACTTCATCTCCGAGAGCATCACCCGCGCCGCCGAGCAGGCCCGCGAGATCCTCTACGCGAAACCCGAAGCGACCCCGGGCGGGGGCGGCGCGGCCGAGCCGGGTCCAGAGCGCGGATAGGTCCGGCCGGGGCGGCGCCGAGGCGGCGCTTCAGTCGCGCGGGCGCCGCCGCCGCAGCAGCCGCTTCGCGGCGAAGACCAGGGCCAGGCCCACCGCCAGGACGACGGCGCCCTTGCCGAAGCTGCCGCCCGGCTCCGGCGAAGGGGCCGCCTCCGACGGGGAGCCCGGCTTCGGCGCGGCCGCAGGGGGCGTGGGAGCCGCCACCGGGACCGCGATGACCCGGCTGCCCTCGCCCTCCGCGCCGAACATCAGCGCGCCCCCGTCCGCCGTGTACGTCACCGACTCCGCCTGCCCCTGCCACGGCGCGTCCACACGCTCGCCCCCGCCCTCCGGACGGCCGTCCTTCCACGGGTACGTGCGGGCCGTGAAGTAGCCCCGCAGGGTCAGCCGGTTCCCGTCGGGCGAGAACGCCCCGTCCGTCACCCACGGCACGTCCGCCACCCGCCGGAACACGTTCGCCGCGCCGTCCCCCGCCGACAGCTCTGCGGGGCCCTCGTACAGCCCGCCCTTGCTCTCGTCCTTGCTCGCGATGTAGACCCGCCCCGTCACCGGATGCACCATCAGAGCCTCGGCGTTGCGCGGCCCGTCCGCGTACCGCACCGTGAACTGCGTGGCCTTGACCGTGACATCGCCCAGCACCTTCGGCTCCTGGAAGCGGTAGATCCACACGTGGTTCCAGGTCCCGCCCAGGTTGTCGCCGATGTCCCCGACGTAGAGCTGCCCGTCCGGCCCCAGCGAGATCGCCTCGACGTCACGCGGCTTGCCGATCCCGGTCAGCGTCACCCGGGCCACCGTCTTCCCGGTCGCCGAGTCCACCGCGTAGATGTACGGGCCGTCGTCGCTGTCGTTGTGCGTCCAGTACACCCCCGGGTGGATCCGGCTGGCCGCGAGCCCGCTCGACTCCTTGATCCGCGGGTCGGAAATGGTGAACGAGGAGGCGCCGGCGCCCTCCGCCGCGAAGGCGGCGGCACCCGGCAGCAGCGTGAGGGCGGCGGCGACGGTGGCAACGGCGGTGGCAACGGCGGCGGACGGCAGGGGCAGGCGCATCCCCCCAGCCTGCCAGCACCTGCCGCGTGTCCGGCGTCACAGGTGCTTCCGTCGCGCGATCCGCGATGATGACCGGATGCGTTTCATGTTCGTCGGCGACTCCATGACCATCGGACGCGCCGGCGACTACACCTGGCGCTACCGGATGTGGCAGCACCTCAACTCGACCTTCGGCGGCCCCTACCGGATCGTCGGCCCGCGCAGCGAGCTGTACGAGGGCTCCGACGCGTACGCCGACCCGGGCTTCCCCGAGGACGCCCGCCGCCATCTGGCCGGCTGGGGCGAGGGCTGGCAGCACATGGCCCCCCTCATCGGCCCCGCGGTCGGCTCGACCGGGGCCGATGTCCTGCTGGTCTCCCTGGGGCTGATCGACCTCGGCTTCTACACCGACGCCGAGCAGACCGCCGCCAACGCCCGCCGCTTCATCGCCGAGGCCCGCGCCGCCCGTCCCGCCGTCCGCATGGTCCTGCTGCCGGTCATCCCGAACAGCCGGGCCGAGGAGGACGCACCCTTCGCGGCCGAGGTGGCCCGCTTCAACGAGCTCCTCGCGAAGGCGGTCGCCGACCTGACGACGGCGGCCTCGCCGATCCTGCTGGCCGCGCGCCCGGACGCGTACGACATCCACCACGACACCTACGACGGCACCCACCCCAACGCCTCCGGCGAGCACCGGCTGGCGGGGGAGTTCGCGGCCGTCCTGCACCAGGCGTGGGGGATCGGCGGCCCCTACCGGCCCGAACAGGTGAAGTAGTGCAGGGCTGTGAGACTCGCTCCATCCCTGATCTTTGCAGGGGATCCCGGCCTTCAGGCCCGGCGGGAATGCGATCTCTGGATTGCTCTGACGTGCTGGTCACAGCGGGTGTTTTTGCTGCTCGATGTACTGGTTGACGATGCTGAGCGGGGCGCCGCCGCATGACCCGGCGAAGTAGGACGGGGACCAGAAGACGGAGTCTGTCCCGATCCGGTTGATGCGGACGGTGTACTCGGCTCTCAGGTATCGGGATGAGACGCCTTTGAGGGAGTTGACCAGCTTGGAGAGCTGGACTTTCGGCGGGTAGTGCACGAGCAGGTGCACGTGGTCCTCTTCGCCGTTGAACTCGCGCAGCTCGACCTCGAAGGATTGACAGACGTCTCGCATGATCTCTTCGCAGCGCGTCAGCATCTCGTCGTTGAAGACGCCGCGTCGGTACTTGGTGACGAACACCAAGTGCACGTGCAGGTTGTGGATGACGTGGGCCAGGCGATCGCGCTCGGCGAGATGCTGCGGGATCACTGCTCCCTCTACAACGGTGCGTTGCAGGAACGCCGCGACGCCTGGCGGCACCCCTCGAAGACGAGCGTCAAGTACGGGATGCAGTCCGGGCAGCTCACGGACATCCGGGCGTTCGACCCCGAGCGCCAGGGCCGCTGGTCGTTCAGCTCGCAGCAGGCGACGCTTCGTCGGCTGGACAAGGCGTTCGCCGCGTTCTTCCGGCGGATCAAGGCCGGGGACAAGCCCGGTTACCCGCGCTTTCGCGGCGTGAACTGGTTCGACACGGTGGACTTCCCCAAGGACGGCGACGGCTGCCGCTGGAACAGCACCCCGCACGACCCGGTGACCCGAGTGCGTCTCCAGGGTGTCGGGCACGTCAAGGTCAACCAGCACCGCGCGGTCCTCGGCAAGGTCAAGACCGTCAGCGTCAAGCGCGAGGGCAAGCGCTGGTATGTGGTGCTGACCGCCGAGCAGGACCAGCCCGAGCCGCTCCCCGCGACCGGCTGCGTGGTCGGCATCGACCTCGGCATCGCCTCGTTCCTCACCACTTCCAACGGCGTACATGTCGAGAACCCGCGCCACGCCCGCAGGGACGCTGCGAAGCTTGAAGCAGCGCAGCAGGCGCTGAGTCGCTTCCCGCGCTGCAAGGCCAAAGACCGTACTCGCAACCACCAGCGGGCCGTGGAGAAGGTCGCGGCCCTGCACGGCAAGGTGCGGCGCCAACGGTTCGACCACGCACACAAGACCGCGCTCGGCCTGGTCCGCGAGCACGACTTCATCGCGCACGAAGACCTCAAGATCTGCAACATGAGCAAGGCCCCCGCACCGAAGCCCGACCCCGAGACGCCCGGCGGTTTCCTGCTCAACGGGGCAGCGGCCAAAGCGGGCCTCAACCGTTCGATCGCTGACGCCGGATGGGGGGTGTTCCTCGCGATCCTGAACGCAAAGGCTGAGAGTGCCGGGCGGGAAGTGATGGCTGTGGACCCCCGCAACACCTCCCGGCGGTGTCCCGCATGCGGGCACACCGCGAAGGAGAACCGGCCCACACAGGAGAAGTTCCACTGCGTCAGCTGCGGCCACCAGGCGCACGCCGACGGGGTCGGGGCACTCAACGTTCTACGGGCCGGGCTGGTCCGTCGCAAGCCAACCAGGCATAGCGAGAAGCCCCGTCCTTCAGGGCGGGGAGGAGTCACGAACTTCGGCCCCCAGACCGGGGAGCCCGAAAGCCACTCGATCATGGACTCCGCGCTCGATGCGGGTCTGAACGTCTTCGACACTGCCAACCAGGTATTTTGATGCCCACTTGAATGCGCGGCGGCCGCCACCCAGGACAAAGGGACGGCGGCCGCCGTACGTACGGCTACCTGCTCACCAGGCGAAGGCCTCCGGGGACGGTCCCGGGCCGGGGAAGATCTCGTCCAGGGCCGTCAGTAGCTCGCCGCTCAGCTCCAGCTCCAGGGCGCGCAGTGCGCTCTCCAACTGCTCGGCCGTGCGCGGCCCGACGATCGGCCCCGTCACCCCGGGCCGGGTGAGCAGCCAGGCCAGGGAGGTCTCGCCGGGCTCCAGGCCGTGCTTGTCCAGCAGGTCCTCGTACGCCTGCACCTGCGCCCGTACCGAGCTGTTGGCCAGCGCGTCCGCCGACCGGCCGGAGGCGCGGCGCCCGCCCTCGACCTCCTTCTTGATGACCCCGCCCAGCAGGCCGCCGTGCAGCGGGGACCAGGGGATGACCCCGAGTCCGTATTCCTGGGCAGCCGGGATGACCTCCATCTCGGCACGCCGTTCGGCGAGGTTGTAGAGGCACTGCTCGCTGACCAGGCCGACCATCCCGCGCCGGGCGGCGGTCTCATTGGCCTGGGCGATCTTGTAGCCGGGGAAGTTGGAGGAGCCGGCGTAGAGGATCTTGCCCTGCTGGATCAGTACGTCGACGGCCTGCCAGATCTCCTCGAAGGGGGTCCGGCGGTCGATGTGGTGGAACTGGTAGAGGTCGATGTGGTCGGTCTGGAGCCGCTTGAGGCTGGCCTCGACGGCGCGTCGGATGTTCAGCGCCGAGAGCCGGTCCTCGTTGGGCCAGGTCTCGCCCTCGCGGGACATGGAGCCGTAGACCTTGGTGGCCAGGACCGTTTTCTCCCGGCGGCCACCGCCCTGCGCGAACCAGGTGCCGATGATCTCCTCGGTGCGGCCCTTGTTCTCACCCCACCCATAGACATTGGCCGTGTCTACGAAGTTCAGACCCGCGTCGAGCGCGGCATCCAGGATGCCGTGGCTGGTGGGTTCGTCTGTCTGAGGACCGAAGTTCATCGTGCCGAGAACGAGTCGGCTGACCTTGAGTCCCGTACGTCCGAGCTGCGTGTACTTCATGAGCCCCAAGCCAACTGCTTCGAGTCCACTCCAGGCAAGAGCACCCCGCCAGCCCACTGGTTTATGCGACAACGCGCATAGTCGCGTCTCTGCATAGACGTCCGAACCCACGGCTCCGTACGGTCTTCCTGTCTGGCCCTGATCAGGGCCACGAACCAGGGGGTTCACATGGCTCGTGAGGAACTGACCCGACTCACCGGCAACGGAAACGGCGAGTGCGGACAGGGCGACTGCCCCAACGTGTACCGCACCGCGTCCGGCTCCTTCGTTGTCCAAGGAGACCTGTCCGACGCCTTCACTCCACCCTCCGGCGAGGCGCTCGTGGAGATTCCCGAGAACGTCTTGAAGGAGGCTGTACGTGCTCTTGGATGGTGACGAGTGGCAGGCCAAGTTCCGCGACTTCAAGACTGAGGCGTGGCGGCTTGAGACCTTGCCGCAGTACCTCGTCCCGCAGGAGGCCGAGGAATTCGCCGCGTTCAAGTCCGGCGCGCGTTTCCCCGGCCCCTACGAGGACTCCTGGACGGCCTTGATCCGTAAGCACACCACGGTCGGCGGCGGTATCGGGCGGGTGCACATCCTGACCCGTCCGCTCTCGGATTACCTGCGCTTCGAGTTCGAGCGCTACTACCAACATCAGGCCCCCGTCGGGGAAGACATCCGCATCCTCGACGTGAGCGACCGGCCGAACCCGCTGCCGGGCGTCCAGGACTTCTGGATGTTCGACCGCTCCACGGTCGTGCTGATGCACTATGAGGAGGACGGGCGGCAGATCTCCCGAGAGCTGTACGAGGGCGACCCCGCCCCCTTCATTGCGTACCGGCGCATCGCGGTAGAAGCCTCCGTGCCGTTCCTGGAGTACGTACGCGCGTGACCTTCGAGCCTGAGCGGATGGGCCACTCTAGCCGGGAGCTGGCCGACAAACTCCGCGAGCTGCGCAAGCGATCCGGGCTCTCCGGGGCCCGGGTCGCGGCGCGCTGCAACATGTCTCAGTCCAAGGTCAGCCGGATCGAGAACGGCAAGGTCCGGCCGTCGCTGGTGGACCGGCCCCGTTGAACACCTTCACGGTCTACGACGACCGCATAGCAACCGTGGAGGTGTCCACGGGAGTCCTGGTCTTTCGCGATCCACGGGACGTGCGGAGCCATCTTCAAGAGTTCGCCGCCTACGAGGAAATGGCAATCTTCGGGGAAACTGCACGGGAACGCCTTGCCGAATGGGCCGCAGCCTGCCGCTGTTGATCTTTAATCCACAACGAGACTGAAACTGTGAGGCCCGTACTGCCCCGGGAAACGATGACGTGCCGTCGAAGAGCACCCATACGGAAGGCGTACGTCATGAGCAGAGCGCAGACCACGATGTCGGGGCCCGTGTACCTTTCGCTCCCGAATCCACCGCCAAAGCCGGCGAAGGGCTGCGGGGTGTGCAGCGCCCTGGTCGCGCAGCGGCGGGAGGCCCGGGACAAGGGTGATCTCTCGGCGGTGACGGATGCGGACGTGGAGATCCGTAACCACCCTCATAGGCCGCGGCGGTCGGGATGACACGCGCGATCCTGCGGTACGTGGAACACCGGATCACGCAGCATCCGGGGACGGACGTGACGTTCGAGGCCGACTGTCTCCGTTGCGACTGGCAGGCGCCGGCATCGGAGGATGGGGCAGCCGTCGACGTCGAGTGCATGAGCCACGCGGGACGTACGGGCCATCAGGGCTTCCGCCGTCGGTGTACGTCCTTCGCGTGGGTCGAGCACACGGAGTGACGCAACAAGCCGTGGCGCTGGAGCGGCTGGGCGCCCGCTTCAGGCGCCTTCTTCGAGTGGCGGTACAAGGTGGCTGGCCTGGCTGCTGACGCGTCCCGGGGTCACCGGGCCGAGCGTGGGGGCCGCGTACGCAGGAGCAGCTCGACTCGGCGGTGCGCGCGGTGGAGCTGGAGCTCTCGGCGGAGGTCCTGGCGGGCCTGGACGAGATCTTCCCGGGCCCGGGGCGGTCGCCGGAGGCTTTCGCCTGGTAGCGGGGCCGGGCGAAGCGCCATGCCGGGGGTCCGGGGGTTGTCCCCCGGGCGAGCACAGCGCTACTGGCCGACGGCTGCCGCCACGGCCACGACGACGAACATCAGCACGAGCACACCGGCCATCACACGGTTTCTGGTCTTGGGATCCACCCGTCGAGCCTAACTCAGCCGGCGAGCGGCCAGGCCTGGACGGTCTCGTAGCGGGGCTGCTCGCCGGGCACCCCGCTCACGGGGAGGTTGCTGCGGACCAGGCTGAGGGTGTCGACCTGCCAGGGCGTGCCCTCGAAGCCGGCCAGGGCGTCCAGGTACGGGGCGAGGGCGGTGGCGGCGTTGCGGCTGCGGGCCAGGGTGAGGTGCGCGGTGTACCGGCGGTGCTGGTCCATCGGCACCCCGGCCCGCCGGGCGGCGGCGTCGGCCCGCTCGGCGAGCATCCGCAGGGCGGTGAGCTCCCCGGCGGCGCCGACCCACAGGGCGCGGTCCCCGAAGTGCCCGCAGCCGTGCAGGCGGAGCGCGAAGGGTTCCGTGCGGTGGGCGGCCCGCTCCAGGCGGGCGTACAGGTCGGGGAGCACCTCGTCCCGTACCTCGCCCATGAAGGCGAGCGTGAAGTGCCAGCCCGCTTGCGCGGTCCACGTCAGCCGGTCGTCGCGCACTCCGTGCACGGCCTGTGCGAGCTCGGCGACGGCCCCAGCGGGCGGCAGGACGGCTGCGAACAGTCTCATGCGCCGAGCGTATGCTGTGCGCGCCGCCGCTGCGGGGGCTCCGCCCCCGAACCCCCGCGCCTCAAACGCCGGCGGGGCTATATTTCAGCCCCTCCGGATCTTTCAGCCTCGCCGGCGTTTGAGGCGCGGGGTCTGGGGCGGAGCCCCGGGAGGGCGGGCCGCAGGGTCAGGCGACCTTGACCAGTTCGCGGGGCCGTACCGACGGGACGAAGGCGACACCGCGCCGGTCCACCCGCAGGCGGAGGTTGCCCACCCGGGCGAGGACCACCGCGATCGCGACAGACGCGGCCAGCGACACCGCACCACCCGCGGCCATGCCGACCCGCGCGCCGTACGTGTCCGTGATCCAGCCCAGCAGCGGCGCGCCCAGCGGGGTACCGCCGGTGAAGACCATCATGAACAGGGCCATGACCCGCCCCCGCATCTCCGGGTCGGTGGCCATCTGCACGCTGGAGTTGGCCGTGACGTTGACCGTCAGCCCGAAGACGCCGATCGGCACGAGCAGCGCCGCGAACAGCCAGAAGCCGGGCGCGAAGGCCGTCACGAGCAGCAGCACCGCGAACAGCACGGCCGCGGCGACCAGCAGCCGCAGGCGGGAGTGGCCGCGCCGGGCCGCGAGCAGGGCGCCCGCGAGGGAGCCGGCCGCGATCAGGGTGTTGAAGAGCCCGTACGTGCCCGCGTCGCCGTGGAAGACGTCGCTGACGAACGCCGACAGCCAGATCGGGAAGTTGAACCCGAAGGTCCCGATGAAGCCCACGAGCACGATCGGCCAGATCAGCTCCGGCCGGCCGGCGACGTACTGCAGCCCTTCGCGCAGCTGCCCCTTGGCGCGGGGCCGGGGTTCGACCGGGTGCAGCTCGGCGGTCCGCATCAGCAGCAGGCCGGCGATGGGCGCGGCGAACGACAGGCCGTTCAGCAGGAAGGCCCAGCCGGAGCCGACGGCGGTGATGAGCACACCGGCGATCGCCGGGCCGACCAGCCGCGCGGACTGGAAGTTGGCCGAGTTCAGGCTGATGGCGTTGGCGACCTGGTCCTTGCCGACCATCTCGGGGACGAACGTCTGGCGGGCCGGGTTGTCCACGACGGTGACCAGGCCGAGCAGGAAGGCCGCGAGGTAGACGTGCCAGACCTGGACGTGTCCGGCCAGGGTGAGGACGGCGAGCGCGACGCCGGTCAGGCCCATCGCGCTCTGGGTGGCGATCAGCAGGGGCCGCTTGGGCAGCCGGTCGGCGAGTACGCCTCCGTAGAGGCCGAACACCAGCATCGGCAGGAACTGCAGGGCGATGGTGATGCCGACGGCGGAGGCGGAGCCGGTCAGGGAGAGGACCAGCCAGTCCTGGGCGATGCGCTGCATCCAGGTGCCCGTGTTCGAGACGACCTGGCCCGTCGCGAAGAGCCGGTAGTTCCGGATCCTCAGCGAGCTGAACATCGAGTTCCTGCCCGCGGGTGCCGCGGTACGCGCGGCTGTAGTGGTGGTGGATATGTGGCCGGGTGCGGAGTCTGCTCCGGTTCCCGTACTCAAAAGCGTTCGCCTCCTGGCGTCGTTCCTACAGGTGCGCGAGCTTCTCCAGGACGGGTGCGGCCTCGCGCAGCTTGGCCCATTCGTCCTCGGTCAGCTCGGCCGCGAGTCCGGCCAGGAAGGCGTTGCGCTTGCGGCGGCTCTCTTCGAGCATCGCTTCGGCCTCCTCCGTCTGGCGGACCACCTTCTGGCGGCGGTCGTCGGGGTGCGGTTCCAGCGTGACCAGTCCCTTGGCCTCCAGCAACGCGACGATGCGTGTCATCGACGGCGGCTGGACGTGCTCACGCCGGGCCAGCTCGCCGGGCGTGGCCTGGCCGCACCGGGCGAGGGTGCCGAGGACCGACATCTCGGTCGGGCTCAGCGACTCGTCGACGCGCTGGTGCTTCAGGCGTCGGCCCAGTCGCATCACGGCGGAGCGGAGATCGTTCACGGCGGCAGCATCGTCGCCATGGGTGAGGTCAAGCATGTATTTAGAGTAACTCATTACTCTTCCTAAGGAAAACCGCTTTATGCGGGGGCGCTCGGCCGGTCACTCGTAAGGGTGAGTCGGCGGCGGAAAGTGACACGCGTACACACCCTCTGCCCCGACTCTTTCGGCATGGGGACACATGTGCTGAGCATGCGCATAGACGGGGAGCTCCTCGACAGGCTCCGGATCCATGCCGCCAAACGCGGAATGAGCGTCCAGGACTACGTGGTCCGGACGCTCATTCGCGATGACTTCGACGAGCGCTTCAAGGCGGCCGTCGACGAGACGGAGAAGTTCTACGGGCTCACGTGAGCCCGGGCGGGGCTACGCGAGGCCGAGGGCCGGCATCGCGTAGTAGAAGACGAACACCGCCGACACGACGTACATGGCCACCGGGACCTCGCGGCCCCGGCCGGTCGCCAGGCGCAGCGCGCAGAAGCTCACGAAGCCGATGCCGATGCCGTTGGTGATCGAGTAGGTGAAGGGCATCATCACCATGGCCAGGAAGGCCGGGACGGCGATGGTGAAGTCGCTCCAGTCGATGTCCTTGACCGAGCCCGCCAGGATCAGGAAGCCGACCGCCACCAGCGCGGGGGTGGCCGCCTGGGACGGGACCATGGTCGCCAGCGGGGTGAGGAACAGCGCCACGGCGAAGAGGCCGCCCGTCACGACGTTCGCCAGGCCCGTACGGGCACCCTCGCCGACCCCGGCCGTGGACTCCACGAAGCAGGTGGTGGCCGAGGAGGAGGTGGCGCCGCCCGAGGCGACGGCCAGGCCGTCGACGAGCAGGACCTTGTTGATGCCGGGGAACTCGCCGGTCTTCTTGTCGATCAGCTTGGCCTCGTCGCCGACGCCCAGGATGGTGCCCATGGCGTCGAAGAAGCAGGACAGCAACACGGTGAAGACGAAGAGGACGCCGGTCAGCACCCCGACCTTCTCGAAGCCGCCGAACAGGCTGACCTGACCGACGAGCCCGAAGTCGGGCGCGGCCACCGGGTTGCCCGGCCACTCGGGGACGGTGAGGCCCCAGCCCGAGTCGGGCAGCTTGGCGATCAGCTGGACGGCGACCGCGGCGACGGTCATGACCACGATGGAGATCAGGATCGCGCCCGGCGTCTTGCGGATCAGCAGGGCGAGGGTGAGCAGCACGCCGATGACGAAGATCAGGACGGGCCAGCCGTCCAGGTGGCCGGTGCCGCCGAGCTGGAGCGGGACCGTGGTGTGCGCGGCGTCCGGGATGCGGGAGACGAAGCCCGAGTCGACCAGGCCGATCAGCATGATGAACAGGCCGATGCCGATGGCGATGCCCTTGCGCAGGCCCAGCGGGACGGCGTTCATGACCCGCTCGCGCAGGCCGGTGGTGACCAGCAGCATCACCACGAAGCCGGCCAGGACCACCATGCCCATGGCGTCGGGCCAGCTCATGCGCGGGGCGAGCTGGAGGGCGACGACGGTGTTCACGCCGAGGCCGGCGGCCAGTGCGATCGGGACGTTGCCGATGACACCCATGAGGAGGGTGGAGAAGGCGGCCGTCAGGACGGTGGCCGTGACGAGCTGGCCGCTGTCGAGCTGGTGCCCGTACATGTCCTTCGCGCTGCCCAGGATGATCGGGTTGAGCACGATGATGTAGGCCATCGCGAAGAAGGTCGCGAAGCCGCCGCGGACCTCACGGGCGACGGTCGAGCCGCGCTCGGAGATCTTGAAGTAGCGGTCCAGTCCTCCGGAGGGCTCCTGGAGGGAAGGTTCCGGGGCGGTGGCCGTGGGGGTGCTCATACGGTCCTCATTGGGTGGTTCATACGAAGAAAATGGGCCACGCCCAAACCGTTTCAGTATGAACACATGAACGAAGGGCAGTCCATCTCCGCGCGTAGACCTCGAAATGACAGGCCTAGACTTCCTGTATGGCGAAATGGACTGCGAAGCACGAGGCGCCCGAGCCCCTGGAGGGCCCGATCGTCGCCACCATCACCGGCGGCACGATCATCTGGTTCGCCCTCTTCATCGTCCAGCTGCCCTTCTACGGGTGGTTCTCGGACCGCGGTCAGCTGTGGTGGGTCTGGACCTGCGCGGCCGGCGGCTTCCTCGGCCTGATCGGCATCTGGTACGTCCGCGGCCGCGACGCCGCCCTCAAGCGCCACGCGGAGGCCGCTGCGCTGGCCGCGCGGACGAAGCCGGATCCGCAGCCCTAGCTCCGCGTCCGCAGCCGGGCCGTGGGGCGGGGACGCTCCGGGACGTCCCCGCAGGTCGAGCGAACCCACCGCCGGGTGACCGCCGACAAGGCCAAGGGTTCGCGAGCCGAGGAGACGTCCCGGAGGGGCCCCGCCCCACCTCGAAGCCGAGCCGCCGCCCGAGCCGCCACCCGACCCGCCGCCGGAGCCGCACCCCCGACCCGGGGACGACCCGCACCCCCGACCCGGGGACGACCCGCCACCCCCGACCCAGGGACGATTCGGGTCATCCTGAGGTCGGATCTTCCGACTTCTCGGCGGGTGAAGCGTTCGAAGCCCCCTTACCGTCGAAACCATGACGCAGCGGGCGAGGATCGACCAGGACGGGCCGGAGCCAAGCGGCGGCGGTGGCCCCGGCACCGCCATCGACGCGGGCGCCGAGCTCGACCCCGTGCACCCCGTACAGCCACCGGCGCCCCGGTTCAAGCCCGGCGGCCTCACCACCGCCGAGGTCGCCGAGCGCGTCGCGCGCGGCGACGTCAACGACGTGCCCGTCCGCAGCAGCCGCTCCACCGCCGACATCATCCGCGCCAACGTCTTCACCCGGTTCAACGCGATCATCGGCGTGCTCTGGGTGATCATGTTCTTCGTCGCGCCCATCCAGGACAGCCTCTTCGGCTTCGTGATCATCGCGAACACCGGCATCGGCATCATCCAGGAGCTGCGCGCCAAGAAGACCCTCGACGGCCTCGCCGTCATCGGCGAGGCCAAACCGAGCGTGCGCCGCGACGGCCGCACCGCCGAGATCTCCACGTCCGAGATCGTCCTCGGCGACGTCATCGAACTCGGCCCCGGCGACAAGGTCGTCGTCGACGGATCCGTCGGCGAGGCCGACGGCCTGGAGATCGACGAGTCCCTCCTCACCGGCGAGGCCGACCCCGTCCTGAAGAAGTCCGGCGACCTGGTCATGTCCGGTTCCTTCGTGGTCGCCGGCGGCGGCGCGTTCACCGCCACCAAGGTCGGCCGCGCGGCCTACGCCGCCCAGTTGGCCGAAGAGGCCTCCCGCTTCACGCTCGTCCACTCCGAGCTGCGCTCCGGCATCTCCACCATCCTCAAGTACGTCACCTGGATGATGATCCCGACCTCCATCGGCCTCGTCATCAGCCAGCTCGTCGTCAAGGACTCCAACCTCAAGGACTCCATCGCCCGGACCGTCGGCGGCATCGTCCCGATGATCCCCGAGGGGCTCGTCCTCCTCACCTCCGTGGCCTTCGCGATCGGCGTCATCCGGCTCGGCCGCAAGCAGTGCCTGGTCCAGGAGCTGCCCGCCATCGAAGGCCTCGCCCGGGTCGACGTGGTCTGCCTCGACAAGACCGGCACCCTCACCGAGGGCGGCATGGACGTCACCGAGCTCCGCCCGCTCGGCGGCGCGGAGGCGGCGTACGTCAAGAAGGTGCTCGGGGCGCTGGGCGAGTCCGACCCCCGCCCCAACGCCAGCCTCCAGGCGATCATCGACGCCTACCCCGTCAGCGCGGAGTGGCGCTGCACCGAGTCCCTGCCGTTCTCCTCCGCCCGCAAGTACAGCGGCGCCAGCTTCAGCGAGGGCGACGGCGAGAACAACACCTGGCTGCTCGGCGCCCCCGACGTGCTGCTCCCCGCCGGGGACCCGGCCCTCGAGGAGATCAACGCGCTCAACGAGCAGGGCCTGCGGGTCCTGCTCCTGGCCCGCTCCGGCCGCGAGCTGGACGACGAGGCCGTGGCCACCGGGGTCAGACCGACCGCCCTGGTCGTCCTGGAGCAGCGGCTGCGCCCCGACGCCGCGGACACGCTGCGCTACTTCGAGGACCAGGACGTCAAGGCGAAGGTCATCTCCGGCGACAACGCGGTCTCCGTCGGCGCGGTCGCCGGCAAGCTGGGGCTGCCGGGCGCGGAGAACACCGTGGACGCGCGCAAGCTGCCCGCCGAGCAGGCCGACATGGCCCGGGTCCTCGACGAGAACGCCGTCTTCGGGCGGGTGACCCCGCAGCAGAAGCGGGACATGGTCGGCGCCCTGCAGTCCAAGGGCCACACGGTCGCGATGACGGGCGACGGCGTCAACGACGTGCTCGCCCTCAAGGACGCCGACATCGGTGTCTCGATGGGCTCCGGCTCGGAGGCCACCCGGGCCGTGGCCCAGATCGTCCTCCTCAACAACAGCTTCTCGACGCTCCCCTCGGTGGTCGCCGAGGGCCGCCGGGTCATCGGCAACATCACCCGTGTCGCGACCCTCTTCCTGACGAAGACCGTCTACTCGGTGCTCCTCGCGATCCTCGTGGTCTGCTCGCAGGTCGAGTACCCCTTCCTGCCCCGCCACCTGACCCTGCTGTCCACGCTCACCATCGGCGTCCCGGCCTTCTTCCTGGCCCTGGCCCCGAACAAGGAGCGCGCGCGGCCGAACTTCGTGAAACGGGTGATGCGGTACGCGATCCCGGGCGGCGTGATCGCGGCGACGGCCACCTTCGTGACCTACCTGATCGCCCGCGCCCACTACACGGGCCCCGACTCCCTCAAGGCGGAGACCAGCGCGGCCACGCTGGCCCTCTTCCTCACCTCGATGTGGGTGCTGGCGATCATCGCCCGCCCGTACACGTGGTGGCGGGTGGGTCTGGTCGGGGCGATGGGCGGCGCCTTCCTGATCGTGCTCGTCGTGCCGTGGCTCCAGGACTTCTTCCAGCTCAAGCTGGAGGGGGCCACGATGCCGTGGATCGCGGTGGCCATCGCGGCGGGCGCCGCGGTCCTGATCGAGTTCACGTTCAGGTGGGTCGACCGCAAGTTCCCTGCCTGATCGGCAAGACACCCCCCAGGAGGTTCGTTCAGACGAGGCCGTCGGCGGTCAGGCCCGCGAGTACGGCCCGGCCCAGGGCGTGCACGGCGGACTGCGGGCGGACCATCACGGTGAACTCCTTGACCCGGCCCGCCTCGTCGAACTGGAGCAGGTCGATGCCGTGGATCTGCTTGCCGTCCACGGTGGCCCGGAAGGGCAGGATCGCCGACGGGGCCTGCGTGCCGTCCGCGCTGGTCTCGGCCGTTCCCTCGAAGCTGCCGACGTAGCGCAGGTCCTCGAAGACGCGCAGCAGGACCCCGAAGAGCCCCAGCACCATGGGCCGGCCCTCGAACGGGGTGAACTTCACCGGGCTGTAGAGCCGGATGTCCTCGGTGAACAGGTCTTCCAGCGCGGTCAGATCGCGCTTCTCCACGGCGGCGCGGAAGCGTTCGGCAGTGTCCATGTCCATGGCTCCTCCTGGCGTTCGGGCACTCGGCTCATACTCAAGGAATTGACTAGTCACTTTCATGAGTATGATGCGAGAGCGGACGAGGAAAAGGAAGGGGCCGCTGCGATGGCCTTGCGACATGCGGTACTGGCGGCGCTGCTGGACGCCGAGTACAGCGGGTACGAGCTGGCGAAGTCCTTCGACATCGGCGTCTCGAACTTCTGGCACGCCTCGCCCCAGCAGCTCTACGCCGAGCTGGCCAAGCTGGAGAAGGAAGGGCTGGTCGCGGGCCGCCAGGTGGTCCAGGAGGGCCGCCCCAACAAGCGCCTCTTCCAGGTCACCGAGGCCGGCCGCACCGAGCTGGAGGCGTACGCCGCGGCCCCGTCGAAGCCCCTGGTCATCCGGGACGACCTCCTCGTCAAGGTCCAGAACGCCGACCGCATCGGCAGCGCGCCGGTGATCGCACAGCTCGAAGAGCGGGCGGCCGCGGCCGACGCCAAGATCGAGCTCCTCGGCAAGGTGCTGCGCAAGATGCGCGGCGACGTCGACGAGGAGGAGTTCCTGCGCCGGGGCGAGCGGATCGGCGGATACCTGACCGGCCTGCGCGGACTGGCCTTCGAACAGGGCCACCGGGACTGGTGCCGCCGCAGCGCGGCCATCTTGAGAGAGAGGCTGACGGACCATGTCGGCGGTTGAGTACCTGCGCTACGTCGCCCTCGGCGACAGCCAGACCGAGGGCCTCGGCGACGGCGACGACACCGTGGGCCTACGGGGCTTCGCGGACCGCTTCGCCGAGCACCTCGCGGCCGTCAACCCCGGCCTGAAGTACGCCAATCTGGCCGTACGGGGACGTCTCGCCGGTCAGGTCCGCGCCGAACAGCTGGGCCCCGCGCTGGCCCTGCGCCCCGACCTGGCCACCGTCGTCGCCGGGGTCAACGACATCCTGCGGCCCCGGTTCGACGCCGCGGAGGTCGCCGGGCACCTGGAGGCGATGTTCGCCGAACTCACCGCCGCCGGGACCCACGTGGCGACCGTGACCTTCCCCGACCTGAGCAGGATCGTGCCCCTGGCCCGGCCCGTCGGGCCCCGCGTGCACGAGCTCAACACCCGCATCCGCGCCGCGGCCGCCCGCCACGGGGTCACCGTCGCCGAGACCGCCCGGCCGGCTGCCGTCAACGACCCCCGGATGTGGACCGAGGACCGGCTCCACGCCAGCCCCCTCGGCCACGAACGGATCGCCGCGGCCCTCGCCCACGCCGTCCGCCTGCCCGGCAGCGACGACACCTGGACGCTGCCGCTGCCGCCCCGGGCCGCCCCCGCGGGCTCGACCGTCGCGGCCGAACTGCGCTGGGCGGCCGCGTTCCTCGGCCCCTGGCTGGGCCGCCGCCTGCGCGGCCGCTCCTCCGGCGACGGCCGCACCGCCAAACGCCCCCAACTGCTGCCGCTGCTCTAGTCGAACCAGCGGTCCCGCGCCAGTTCCGCCGTACGCGACGGGTCCTCCAGCAGGGCCGCCACCTCGAAGCGGCGCGGCCACTGGCCCGCCGACCAGGCGAGGCCGGCCGCCACGCCCTCCAGCGTGGCCGCGTGGAGGGTCCCGTCGGGGGTGCGGCGCCAGTCGAGTTCCGTGCCGCCGGCCACCAGTTCCTCGTGCTCGATGTACGTGGCCGGGGTGGCCGGGCCCAGCAGGACGCGGACCGGCTCCGGGACCTCGTGCTCCTCGCCCGGCGTGGTCACCTCCGCCGGGACCGTCTCCGACAGGCGCCGGACCTGGAGCAGGTCCGCGAGGTCCGCCGCCCGCGACGGGGTGACGGGGAGGAGGGGCAGGCCCGCCGTGAGGGGGAGGAGGTCCGGGGCGTCGGCGATGACCGCGTCGGCCGCGTCCACCACGAGCACCTCGCCGTCCACCACCGCACGCAGCTCGTCCGGCAGGGTGACCTGCTCGGGGTCCAGATCGGCCAGCGCGCCGTACAGGCCGTGCAGCTGCCGGCCCGTCACCTCGCGGTCCGGGTCGGCGAGCCGGGTCAGCAGCTCGGCCGCGCCGCCGGGCTCGTCCAGCAGGGCCGGCACGGTGGTCCGTACGCCCAGGGCCCGCAGCACCTGCTCGTCCTCGAAGCCCGTGGCGTCCGCCGAGGTGTAGAGGCCTTCGAGGAGCGGGTCGCCGCCCGCCGCGCGCAGGCCCGCCGGGCGGCGGCCGTCGAGCACCGGGTGGTCGCGCAGCCACCAGGCGGTGTACGGGCGCACCGACTGCGTGGTGCCGTCCGGGAGGAGGATCCGTACGGGCTGGATCAGCGCGTCGCGCAGCGGCGGCTGCGCGAGCATCGCCAGGGCCTGGGGCCAGCAGTCGTCGTCGACCAGGTCGAGGTCGCGGACCGCGACCAGTTCCGTGGCCACCGGGGGCACCGGGGTGTCCGGCAGCTGGTCCAGTACGTCCTCGCACCACACGTCCACCGCGTCCAGCAGACCGGCGTCGTCGAGCTCGGCGAAGTCCCCCTCGCGCGGCTCCAGTTCGTCCGGGTCGAGGACCACGTCGGTGGCGCGGACCAGCTGGAAGGTGGCGAGGACCCCGCAGGCGGTGAGGGTGTCCGCGTCCCAGCGGGCCGCCAGCTCGGCGTCCACGTACGGGACCTCGTCCTCCCGGATGACCGAGGCCAAGGGGCTGCCGGGCAGCAGGAGTTCGCCCGCCGGGGTCAGTTCGCCGTCCTCGTCGGGCAGGGCCAGCGCGCCCAGCCAGGGCTCGTCGCCCGGCGCCAGACCGGCGTCCCGGACCAGCCCCAGGACCACCTCGGCCAGCTCGTCGGCGTCCAGGGTGTCCGCGTCCTCGTCCCAGATCTCCCCGGCGTCGAGGGAGCCCGCGACGGCCGCCCGCACCTGCGGGGTCGTCAGGACGGACCGCGGCGTGGCCGGGAGCGCCCCGAGCTTCTCCAGCAGCGGGTGCGCCGCGTCCGGGTGGGCCACCTTCAGCCCGAGGCGGGCGAGGTCCGTCGGGGTGTCCGCCGAGGGGAGCAGGACGTGGCGCGGGCCGATCGTCGTACGGCCGTCGGCCAGCGGCACGGGCAGCCCGGACAGCCGGTCGGGGTCCACCCCGGCCAGGCTGTCGTAGAGCCGGTGCCACCAGTCGGGGGTCCGCTCGATGCCCGCGATCCGCTCGATGGCATCGCCGAGCGGCAGCCGGCCCACGCCCAGGGTGCGCAGCTCGGCGCGGCGCTCCAGCCCCGCCGGGAGCAGGGTCGGCAGGACCTCGGCGAGGACGCGTACGGTGTCGGCGCCTGCGCCCTCCACCACCTCGGCCTCGAAGGGGCGCAGCGCCGGCAGCTCCTCGGTGGGGGCGGCGGGCGCGAGGAACGCCGTACGGGGCAGGCGCTGGAGCACGGCCGCGCGCAGCGCCCCGTCGAGCAGGCCCTTGCCGAGCGGGCCGGGGACCAGGTCGATGAGGGCGGTGCTCACCGGCTCCCAGTCGCCGAGGAGTTCGGCGTACGCGTCGGCCGCGCGCTCCACGAGGAAGTCGGTCAGCGGCCCCGGCGCGGGATGCCGGCGGGTGGTGTCCAGCGGCAGGGTCGCGATGAGCAGCGCCGGGATGCCCAGCGGCTCGTCGGTGGGGGTCGGCGCGTGCACCACGGGTGCGGTGGCCGGGCGCAGCGGGGCGCCGTCGGCGTCGACGGGCACGGACCAGGACACCGCCCAGGACGGCCGCAGCCGCTCCTCCACGGGCCGGTCGGCGAGCAGCGCCCGCTCGATGGGGCCGCCGTGGCGGACGGTGCGCCAGCGGCTGGTGCGCGTGCCGGAGGCGGTGGTGTCCTCGATGACGGTGTACGGGCCCTCGTCGCGGCGCTGCAGCGTGCGGGTGCCCCCGCCTGTGCTGCTCGACGGTGTCTCGATCACGACCTCGCGCAGCCCGGGCAGGGTGAGCAGCAGGGCGTCGTCGATGCCCGCCAGCAGCCGCTCCGCCAGATCCTCGGCGGCGGCGTCGCGCAGCGGCAGGACCACGACGGTGTCGTAGCCCTCGGGGGCGGTGCCCTCGGCGGGCAACGGGAGCCGCAGCAGCGGTACGTGCCCGTCGCGGCGGCGCAGCTCGTCGCCGAGGCCGGGGCTGCCGACGGCGGCGTCCCGGGCCAGCTCGCGGGCCTCGGCCAGGGACCAGCGGACCCCGCCGTGGCGCCCGAGCACCGCGGGCTCGTCGGAGACGGCCAGGACGGCGGCGAAGCCGACGCCGAAGCGGCCGACGCTGTCGTCCGAGGACTCCCGCTTGGCGGAGGCGCGCAGGGTGCTCAGCGACTCCACGCCCGTCGCGTCCAGCGGGGCCCCGGTGTTGGCGACGGCCAGCAGCGCGTGCCCGCGGTCGCCCCCGCCGGGGTGCAGGGTGAGCCGCAGCCGGCCGGGCACCTTGGCGCGGGCCGCGGCATCGGCGGCGTTCTGCGCCAGCTCGACGACGAGCCGGTCCCGGTAGCCGCCGAGCGCCATGTCCTCCTCGGCGTTGGCGTCCTCGCGGAAGCGGGCCGGGCCCGCGCCCCAGGCGTCGAGCACCCCGCGCCGCAGCCGGGCCGTGCCGAAGGGGTCCACGCCGCTCTGGGCCGCCGTCACTCGCACGCTCACGCCGCTGCCTCCAAGAATTGCCGTACCCGAACTCCTGCAAGGTAGCGCGTGCGGACCACGCCCCTCCCCGTGAGGTGGGCGAACACGACCGAGCCCCCGGCGACACGAGGTCGCCGGGGGCTCGGTACGCGCGTGCTAGATGTTCTCGATCACGTAGTCGATGCAGGCCGTCAGCGCCTGCACGTCCGCCGGGTCGATCGCCGGGAACATCGCGATGCGGAGCTGGTTGCGGCCGAGCTTGCGGTACGGCTCGGTGTCCACGATCCCGTTGGCGCGCAGCACCTTGGCGACGGCCGCCGCGTCGATGTCGTCCGAGAAGTCGATCGTGCCGATGACGGCGGAGCGCTTGTCGGCGTCCACGACGAAGGGGGTGGCGTACTTGGACGCCTCCGCCCAGCCGTACAGGTTGCGCGCGCTGGCCGCCGTACGGCCGGTGGTGAACTCCAGGCCGCCCTGGCTGTTCATCCACTCCAGCTGCTGGTTCAGCAGGAAGAGGGTCGACAGCGCCGGGGTGTTGTACGTCTGGTTCTTCAGCGAGTTGTCGATCGCCGTCGGCAGCGAGAAGAACTCCGGGATGTGCCGGCTGCCGGAGGCGTGCACACGCGCGGCGCGCTCCAGGGCGGCCGGGGAGAACGCGGCCAGCCACAGGCCGCCGTCCGAGGCGAAGGACTTCTGCGGCGCGAAGTAGTAGACGTCCGTCTCGGTGATGTCCACCGGCAGACCGCCCGCGCCCGAGGTCGCGTCCACCAGGACGAGGGACCCGGCGTCGGCGCCCGCGACGCGCTTGATCGGCGCCGCGACACCCGTCGAGGTCTCGTTGTGGGTGTACGCGTACACGTCCACGCCCGCCTCGGCCACCGGCTCGGGGTGCGTGCCCGGCTCGGAGGAGATCACGGACGGCGCGTCCAGCCACGGCGCGAGCTTCGCGGCCGTGGCGAACTTGGAGGAGAACTCGCCGAAGGTGAGGTGCTGGGACTTCCGCTCGATCAGACCGGCGGTCGCGATGTCCCAGAAGGCGGTGGAGCCGCCGTTGCCCAGGATCACCTCGTAGCCCTCGGGGAGGGAGAAGAGGTCCCGGAGGCCCTGGCGGACC
This sequence comes from Streptomyces sp. NPDC030995, assembly GCF_055571215.1. Taxonomy (NCBI): domain Bacteria; kingdom Bacillati; phylum Actinomycetota; class Actinomycetes; order Kitasatosporales; family Streptomycetaceae; genus Streptomyces; species Streptomyces sp. NPDC030995. The sequence continues at coordinate 6,063 of NZ_JBVIFS010000053.1, read as the reverse complement.
GAGCCGACCAGGTTCTTGACCGGAGCCTGGCGGTGTGAGGTTCCGAGCAGGGAGGTACCGGTGGCGGCGAGGGCGTCCAGCGCCTCGGTCCGCACCTTGGAGGGGCCCGCGCCGAAGCGTCCGTCGGCGGGCTTGATGTCAGCGGGAATCTGGATCTCAGCCACGAGCGGAGCGTATCCGGTCCCGGTCCGCGCTTCGGCAGCGCGTCCACCCGATGAGACGCACCGTGAGACCGGGACGGTGGCAGGGTTGACGCCGTGACGACACCCGGGGAACTCGAACGGACCTTGCGGGCGGAGCTGCGCGGGGAGGTGGACTTCGGTGCCGCGGCCCGGGCGCTGGTGACCATGGACGCCTCGAACTACCGGCGCGTGCCGGTCGGCGTGGTCAGCCCGCGCGACGCCGACGACGTGGCGGCCGCGCTGCGCGTGTGCGCCGGGGCCGGGGTCCCGGTCGTCCCGCGCGGTGGCGGGACCTCCATCGCCGGCCAGGCCACGGGGGTGGGCGTGGTGCTCGACCTCACCCGGCACATGAACGCCCTGGTCTCCGTGGACCCGGCCGCGCGCACCGCCGTCGTGCAGCCCGGGCTGGTCCTGGACCGGTTGCGGGAGGCGGTGCGCCCGTACGGCCTGACCTTCGGCCCGGACCCCTCCACGCACTCCCGCTGCACCCTCGGCGGCATGATCGGCAACAACGCGTGCGGGGCCCACTCGGTGGCCTGGGGGACCACCGCGGACAACGTGGCCGAGCTGGCGGTGACGGCGTACGGGGGCACGGTCCACCGGATCGGGACGGGCTGGCCGGGGGCGCCGCGGGGCCTGCGGGAGCTGGTCGAGGGGAACCTGGCGGTGCTGCGCACCGGGATGGCGGGCGGCTTCTCCCGGCGGATCTCGGGCTACGGGGGCCTCGACGCCCTGCTGCCCGAGCGCGGCGTGCAGCTCGCACGGGCCTTCTGCGGGAGCGAGGGCACGCTCGGGGTGGTGACCGAGGCCGTGGTGCGCCTGGTGGAACTGCCGCGCGCGCCGGTGCTGGTGGTGCTCGGGTACGCGGACGAGAGCGCGGCGGCGGACGCGGCCGCGGGCGTGCTTCCGTACGGGCCGCTGACGGTCGAGGGGATGGCGGAGGACCTGGTGCGCGGGGCCGCGGGACTGCCCAGGGGCCGGGCCTGGCTGTTCGTGGAGATGCGGGACGAGGGCGCGGCGCGGTCGCTCGTACGGGGCGCCGACGCGCTCGCCGCGGTGGTGGTCACGGACCCGGCGGGGCAGCGGGCGCTGTGGCGGATCCGCGAGGACGCGGCGGGGACGGCGACGCGGACCCCGGACGGGGGGATGGCCTGGCCGGGCTGGGAGGACTGCGCGGTGCCGCCGGCCCGGCTGGGGGCGTACCTGAGGGAGTTCCGCGCGCTGCTGGCGGCGCACGGGCTGCGCGGCACGCCGTACGGGCACTTCGGCGAGGGCTGCGTCCACGTACGGATCGACTTCGACCTGTCCTCGGCGGGCGGGGTGTCCCGCTTCCGCGCCTTCTCCTCGGACATGGCCGATCTGGTCGTCGCCCACGGGGGCTCGCTGTCGGGGGAGCACGGGGACGGGCAGGCGCGGGCGGAGCTGCTGCCGCGGATGTACGGGCCGGACGTGGTCCGGCTGTTCGGCGCGTACAAGGACGTGTGGGACCCGGCGGGCGGGATGAACCCGGGGATGCTGGTGCGGCCGGGGCGGCTGGACGAGAACCTCCGCTTCGCGGTGCTGCCGGCCACGCCGTTCGCCGGTGAGGTCGCGCGGTGCGTCGGGGTCGCGAAATGCCGCTCCGTCGACGTCGGCGGCCCGGGCGTCATGTGCCCGTCGTACCGGGCCACGGGGGAGGAGCAGCACTCCACGCGCGGCCGGGCCCGGCTGTTGCACGAGATGCTGGCCGGGGAGATCGTGCGGGACGGCTGGCGCTCGGCGGAGGTCGCACAGGCGCTGGACCTGTGCCTGGGCTGCAAGGGCTGCCGCAGCGACTGCCCGGTGGGCGTGGACATGGCCGCGTACAAGTCGGAGTTCCTGCACCACCACTGGTCGGGCCGCATCCGCCCGCTCGCCCACTACACGCTGGGCGGCCTGCCGACCTGGCTCCACCTGATCGCCGCGCTGCGGATGGCGGGCGTCGCCAACGCGGCGGCCCGGCTGCTCCCACTGCCGGGCCTGACGCGAGAACGGGCCCTGCCGGAGCTGGCACGCGAGCCGTTCACCCGCTGGTGGCGCCGCTCCCGCCCTGCGGCCCAGCACGACGCACTGCGCCCGGGACACCTCCCAGCCGCCCCGCACTTTCCGGCCCGGCCGAATCTTCCGGCTGCGCCGAGCCCTCCGGCTGCGCCGAATCTTCCGGCCCGGCCGAACCCTCCGGCTCCGCCGAACCCTCCGGCTGCGCCGAGCCCTCCGGCTGCGCCGAATCTTCCGGCTGCGCCGAGCCCTCCGGCTGCGCCGAATCTTCCGGCTGCGCCGAGCCCTCCGGCTGCGCCGAATCTTCCGGCTGCGCCGAGCCCTCCGGT
>NZ_JBVIFS010000053.1:0-3439 GCF_055571215.1 Streptomyces sp. NPDC030995 | reverse complement strand
GGCTGCGCCGAATCTTCCGGCTGCGCCGAGCCTTCCGGGCGGGCCGCACATTCCAGCCCCGCCGGCGTTTGAGGCGCGGGTCCGGGCAGAGCCCGGGAGCGGCCCGCAGGGCGCCACCCCCACGGCCACCCCCACCGTCACCCTCTGGCCCGACACCTTCACGGAGTACCTCACCCCCGAGGCCGGCCGCGCAGCGGTACGGGTCCTGGAGGCCGCGGGCCTGCGAGTATCCGCACCCCGCGGCAGGGTCTGCTGCGGCCTGACCTACCTCTCCACCGGCCGCCTCGACCGCGCCCGCAAGGTCCTCCACCGCACCCTGGACGCCGTGGGCGACGTACGCGAACCCGTACTGGTCCTGGAACCCAGCTGCGCCGCGGCCCTCCGCGCGGACCTCCCCGCACTCCTCCCCGACGACCCCCGCGCGGCGCGCCTCGCGGCAGCCGTCCGCACCTTCGCCGAGACGCTGGAGGAGTACGCCCCGGCCTGGCAGCCGCCGCGCCTGGACCGGGCGGTGGTCGGCCAGACCCACTGCCACCAGCACGCGGTCCTCGGCGACGCGGCGGACCGGCGGCTGCGGGAGCGCGCCGGGCTGGTGGGCGAGCTCAGCGGCGGCTGCTGCGGCCTGGCCGGGAACTTCGGCTTCGAGCCGGGCCACCACGACGTGTCGGTGGCGTGCGCGGAGGAGCAGCTGCTCCCGTCCCTGCGTGCGGCCCCGCGGGACGCCGTGGTCCAGGCGGACGGCTTCTCGTGCCGCACCCAGATCGGCCAGCTGGGCGGGGTCCGGGCCCGTCACCTGGCGGAACTCCTGGCGGAGGGACTGTAAGGCAACACACGGACTGTAAGGCAACACACGCGGCAGCACTCCTTACGGACCCGTAATCTGGAGAAATGACCGCACCCTCCTCCCCCTCCATGACCACGACCACGACCACGACCGTGCCCGTGTCCGCCTCGGCGTCGGCGTCGGCGTCGGCCGCAGCCCCCCTCACCGCGCCCCCCGCGGGAGGCGCTTCGGCCCGGTTCGGTCCGGTCGCGCTGGTGATCTCGGCGGGGATCTCGGTGCAGTTCGGCGCCGCCCTCGCGGTCATGATCATGCCGAGGGCGGGTGCGGCGGGCGTGGTCACCCTGCGGCTCGCGGCGGCCGCGATCGTGCTGCTGCTCCTGTGCCGCCCCAAGGTCCGCGGCTACTCCCGCTCCGACTGGGGCACGGTGCTGGCCTTCGGCCTCGCGCTGGCCGGCATGAACGGACTCTTCTACCAGGCCATCGACCGGATCCCGCTCGGCCCGGCCGTCACCCTGGAGGTCCTCGGGCCGCTCGCCCTCTCCGTCGTCGTCTCCCGGCGCCTGGTGAACGTGCTCTGGGCCGGCCTCGCCCTCGGCGGCGTGGTCCTGCTCTCCGGACACGGCGGGGGCGGCCTCGGCTTCGGCTCCCTCGACCCGCTGGGTGCGGCGTACGCCCTCGGGGCGGGCGCGATGTGGGCGGCGTACATCGTCTTCAGCGCGCGTACGGGCCGCCGCTTCCCGCAGGCGGACGGCCTGGCCCTGGCGATGGCCGTGGCCGCCGTGCTCTCCCTGCCGCTGGGCATCATCGAGGCGGGCTCCGACCTGCTGGTCCCGAGCACCCTCGCGCTGGGCGTCGGCGTGGCCGTACTGTCCTCCGTCCTGCCCTACACCCTGGAACTGCTCGCACTGCGGCGGATGCCGGCCCCGACCTTCGCGATCCTGATGAGCCTGGAGCCGGCCATCGCGGCCACCGCGGGCTTCCTCGTCCTGAACCAGGCGATGTCCGCAATGGACGCCCTGGCCATCGCCCTGGTGATCGCGGCGAGCATGGGCGCGGTGCGGTCCCAGATGCGCAAGCGGACCGCCTGATGGACGCCGCCGCCTACCTGGCCGCCGTCCCGGACTCCCGCCGCCCGGCCCTCACCCTGCTCCGCGAGCTGTGCCTGTCCGAACTGCCGGGCTTCGAGGAGGTCATCGCGTACGGGGTGCCGTCGTACGTCCGTCCCGGCGAGCCGGTCGGGGAGATCGCCTGGGCGAACCAGAAGCAGTACATCTCCTTCTACCTGATGCGCACGGACGTACGGGACGCCTTCGCGGACCGCCTGGCCCCCCACGACATGGGCAAGGCATGCCTCCGCTTCCGCAACCCGGACCGCGTCGACTTCACCCTGCTCCGCGACCTCCTGCGCGCGACGGCCTCGGCGGGGCGCGGGCAGGTCTGCTGAGCGGGGGCGTCGACCACGCGTGGGGGCATGGGGTGAGTACGAGTCCACGCGTGCGGGGTTCCCGCCCCCTTGGCCCCCCGCTCGCGTGCGGTGGTTGCCCACCCGCCCCCCTCGGTGGCGGGGCGGGGGCTGAGGGCTTGCTGGTCGGGGTCGGGGGCGAGCGGATTCCGCTCGGGCGGTCCGGCCTGTGGGGCGGCGGCTTCGGGGTGGGCGGGAGCCTCTCGGGCGGGATCAGAGTGGGTTTGGGGGTTTCCCGTCAGTCTCATCGTCTCTCCGTGTCGGGCCGGTCCCTCAAGGGCGCTCCTACGTCGCGTCGCTTCGCGATGGCCTTCGGCCACCCTTGACCGACCGTCCCGCCACGGACATACGAAGACTGCCGGGAAACCCCCAAAGGAACGGGCCGGTCCGAGGTCATAGGGACGGGCCGATCAGGGACCCCCGGGCCCGGTCCGGTGGGGCAGATCGCGAGGCGGGCCCGTCTCCATCGGATCCCGGGTCGGGGGGCCGGGGGAAGCGCGTCCGATCGCTACGCGCTTCGCACGTCTCAGCGTCCGACGGCCGTACGGGGCCGGACATAGGCCGCCACCGATCGCTACGCGCTCCCCGACGACGGCGACTGCCGGCCGTCTGGGGCTGATGGGGACCGATGGAGGCTGGTGAAGGGTCCGGAGGGGCGATTGCTCACCTCAGCCGAGCTCTACCCGCATCAGAGCGACCTCGTCACCACAAATGCAGGGACAGATGGGGGTAATTGAGGCAAACGGGCGGCCTTCTCGGCCGCCCACCCTCCCTGACCCGGGTACAGCTCGGTATAGCGGTTGTCTGGGGCGTGAAGTGCCCGGACGGTCGTCGGTCGCGGTCGTGGAGCAGCGATTTCGGGTCGTGGGCGGTCTATGTCCAGCCCCAGACGGCCGTCGGACGCTGAGGCGTGAGGAGCGCGTAGCGATTTGACGCGTCCACCCCGTCTGATCGGTCGCCAGCTCGGTCTGGCCGCCGTCTTGTGGAACTTTGGCCGCCCCAGACCCCGGATCCGATGGTGATGGGCCCGCTCCTGGAGGTCTGCCCACCGAACCGGGGCCGCCCATCTCCGATCTCCCCGTCCCTGAAATAGAAGGCCCGGCCCGTTCCTTTGGGGGTTTCCCGGCAGTCTTCGTATGTCCGTGGCGGGACGGTCGGTCAAGGGTGGCCGAAGGCCATCGCGTAGCGACGCG
>NZ_JBVIFS010000052.1:0-29465 GCF_055571215.1 Streptomyces sp. NPDC030995 | reverse complement strand
AGCAGCCTCGGTTACCAAAGCCCAGCCGAGTACGAAAACACCGCAGCCTGAGCAACACATAGAACCTGTCCGCCAAACAGGAACAACCTCAGGACATAGGCCGCCACCAATCGCTACGCGCTCCCCGACGACGGCGACTGCCAGCCGTCTGGGGCTGGTGGAGGGTCCGGAGGGGCGATTGCTCACCTCAGCCGAGCTCTACCCGCATCAGAGCGACCTCGTCACAACAAATGCGGGGACAGACAGGTGTAATTGGGGCGAACTGTCGGCTCTTTCGGCCGCCCACTCTCCCTGACCCGAGTACAGCTCGGTATAGCCGCTGTCTGACGCCTGCACTTCCCCAGACCGCCGTCAGACGCCGTCTTCGAGAAGTGTCTATGGGTCTTGGGCGGCTTATGAACGGCCCCAGACGGCCGCAGTCGCCGTCGTCGAGGAGCGCGTAGCGATCGGCGGCGGCCTATGTCCAGCCACAGGCGGACTGGAGACGCTGAGAGAGGAGGAGCGCGTAGCGATTTGACGCGTGCACCCCGTCTGGCCGGTCGCCAGCTCGGTCTGGGCGTCGTCTGGTGGAGATTTGGCCGCCCCCGACCCCGGATCCGATGTGAATGTGCCCGCTCCTGGGGATCTGCCCGCCGAGCCCCGCCCGTGCATCGCTGATGTGCCCGTCCCTGAAAAAGAACGCCCGGCCCGTTCCTTTGGGGGTTTCCCGTCGGTCTTCGTATGTCCGTGGCGGGACGGTCGGTCAAGGGTGGCCGAAGGCCATCGCGTAGCGACGCGACCGTAGGGAGCGCCCTTGAGGGACCGGCCCGACACGGAGAGACGATGAGACTGACGGGAAACCCCCATACAGATCTCTGATTCCGCCTGAGGGGCTCCCGCTCACCCCCGACCCCGCCGCACAGACTCATGCCGCCCGCCCAAGCTCCGCCCCCCGAAGCCACCCCGCACAACCCGCCACCGCCCCCGCCGTAACTCGGCCGCCCCGGGCCCGCCCCTTGCAACCGCACCCGCTCGCGAGGCATGCTTCGCCGGGGCAAAGCGGAAGGATCATCATGCCGGTGGACAAGCGGACCGTCGTGACGGCGGTGCTGTGTGCTGCGGCGGCTTTGGGGGCCTCCGCCGCGGTGGCCGAGTTGGCGCCGCCGCCCGAAGGGGTTCCCGCCGCGCGGGCCGCGAAGGCCGCGCCGACGGGATCGCCGACCGCCTCGTCGCGATCGCAAGCGGCGAAGCCTCAGCTCTCCACCCCGCCCGGGACCACGCTGCCGCCGGCCGTCACCCCTCCACCCGGTGGGCCTGCGGCCTTCACCGGGGCCCTGTTCACGGACGGTCTGGACAGCGATCACTTCTGCACCGCCACCGTCGTGCACAGCCCCGGCCGGAACCTGATCATCACCGCCGGGCACTGCCTCCTCGACGGGCAACAGGGCGGCGGGAGTGCCGTGTTCGCACCCGCGTACGCGAACGGGTTTGCTCCGTACGGCACATGGAAGATCGAGGAAGTCTTCGAGGACGACCGCTGGGCCGAGGGGACGGACGACGACTACGACCTCGCCTTCGCCCGCCTCGCCCCCGACGACAAGGGCCGCACCATCGAGGACGTGACCGGCGCGGCGGTGCTGGACACCAGCGGCCGCGCGGGTGAGGAGGTCACCGTCACCGGTTACCCCGCCGACCGCAAGGTTCCCCGTACCTGCACGTCGGTCGCCGTCCGCGAGAGCGCGACCCAGCAGCGCTTCGACTGCGCCGACTTCCCCGGCGGCACCAGCGGCAGCGCGTGGATCGCCCGCGACGGGAAGATCATCGGCATCCTCACGGGCGGGGACACCGACGACGTGTCGACCAGCACCGTCCTCGGCGAGTACGCCGCCTCGCTGTACGCCAAGGCCACCCGCAAGAACTGACGGCCCAAGGTCAGGCCAGCAGCCCCAAGTGGACCGGCTCCGCAGGGCGGTTCGCCAGGAGGTCCGGCAGGCGCGGCGGCCACAGCGGTTCGCCGAGGGTGGCCAGGCGCTCCGGCGAGAGCCACTGCCAGTGGATGCCGGGGTACTCCAGGACCGGTTCGCGGCGGGGCCCCCGGGTGAGGTAGATGTGCTCGTGCTGGCGGACCGGGATCCCCTGGTGCGTGAAGTCGTGCTCCCAGGTGCACAACAGCCGCCCCGGCTCCAGGTCGGTCCACCCGGTCTCCTCGCGCAGCTCGCGCCGCACGCACTCCTCGGGGCTCTCGCCGGGGTCGATGCCGCCGCCGGGCGGCAGCCAGTGGATGCCGACCTCCACGTTGTCCTCGCGGAAGAGGAACACCGATCCGGCCGGGGAGAGAATGACAACACGCGCCGCGTGACGTGGAGTTCGCATCCCTCAGCGTACGCCGGTGATCGGGGTCGGGGGATGGGGTTTACGTCCGGTCTCTTCTCCCGTGTTCTTCTCCCGCGTGCCCATGCGCGCCCATGCGTGCCCTGGCCTTCGTCCCGCCCGGCGGCGGTTCGCGGCGAACGCGGCGCACGAGCTGCGCACCCCGCCGGCCGTGCAGCGGGCGGCGGCCGAGATCGGGCCGGCGGGGGAGCCGTCGCCGCTGACGGTGACGGGGGACCGGGCGCTCCTCGGCCACCTGGTCCGCAACCTGTTGGGCAATGCCGTACGTCACAACCGCGCGGGCGGCCGGGTCGTCGTCGCGACCTCCGCGGCGGGGAGCCGGCCGTGTCCAACACCGGCCCGGTGATCGATCCGGCGGACGTGCCGAGGCTCCTGGAGCCGTTCCGCAGGCGCGCCGAGCGGCAGCACGCCGCAGGTGAGGGTGCGGGATTGGGGCTTTCGATCGTGGAGGCGATCGCGCGGGCGCACGGGGCATGGCTCGCCGCCGAGGCCAACCCCGAGCCGGAGGGCGGGCTGACGGTGCGGGTCCGTTTCCCGCTGCCGGACGGGCCGGGCGCCGCCTGAGGTACGCCGGCCGCGAAGGTCGGCTGATGTACGGTCGGTTCAATGAGCAAGCACCGTCGCGCCCGCTCCCGTACGGCCCGTATGCCCCGCACGAACCGCTCGACCCGCCCGTCGCGCCGTGTGGCGCTCGCGGCCACCTTCGGCCTGCTGACCTTCGGGGCGGGCTGGGTGTACGCGGCCCAGCACCCGGACGAGGTTGCCGGCGCCGCGCCGCAGGCCCGCGCGGACGCCCGTCCGCCGGCCGAGGACCGCGCCGCGCGCGACGCCCAGCGGCACGCCCTGCAGGGGCTGAGCGGCATCAGCGAGCAGACCCGGGCCAAGATCCCGGCCGAGTCCCGCCAGCTCGTCCTGGTCACCGGCAAGGCCAAGGACTCCTCGGAGTCCATCGCCACCCTCTACACGCGCCCCGAGGCCGGAGCCGACTGGGTGCGCGCCGAGAGCTGGCCGGCGCGCAACGGGGCCAAGGGCTGGTCCACGGAGCGCACGTACGGGGATCTGACCTCCCCGCAGGGTGTCTTCGCGCTCACCGACGCGGGCGGCCTGCTGCCGAAGCCGCCGGGCACGCGGCTCCCGTACGACAAGGACAGCGCGTTCGTGGCGACGGGTCGCGGGGTGAACGGGGAGTCCCTGGCGGGTTCCTTCGACTACGTCGTCGCCATCGACTTCAACCGCAAGCCGGGCACGTCGCCGCTGGACGCCACCAAGCCGGACGGCGAGCGCAAGGGCGGCAACATCTGGCTGCACGTGGACCACGACGGCCCCTCCCAGGGCTGCGTCGGCATCCCGAAGGCGGCCATGAAGAAGGTCCTGGAGACCCTGGACCCGGCGGCGAAGCCGGTCATCGTGATGGGCCCGGAAGGGTTCTGACCGCTTCCGCCGTCAGATCCGGACGACCCGTACGCGGTCCCCGCACAGTGCGGACAGGTCTTCCGGATCCGAGGTCAGCAGGGTGACGGGTCCAGGCTGGTCGAGGGCGGTCGCCGCCACGATGGCGTCCAGTGCGTACTTGTGCCCGTGCAGCCCGGCGGCGGCAAGCAGCTTGCTCGCCTGCCGTGCGTTGGCCTCGCTCGGCGGAATGACGTTCACCCGGGAGACCGCGTAGTCGAACTGGGCCTGGTTCACCCTGGGGTCACGTGCCTCGACGAGGGTGACCGAGCTGATCACCACGCGGATGTCCTCGGCTTCGGCGGCCGTCAGCCACTCCAGCAGACCGGGGTCCCGGCGCACGAGCCGGGAGAGCCCCTCGCAGTCGAGGATCAGCGTCCCGCTCACGCGGCGTCCGACGGGGCTGCCGATTCGCCGCGCAAGACGGCTCGCTTCGCTTCCACGGCCGCCGGGTCGGCCGGACCGTTCACGGCCTCGGAGTCCTCGATCAGCTCGCGGAGCCGCTCACGCTCCAGCTGCCGCTGAACGAGCGCTTCGATGTAGGCGGACATGCCGCGCTTGCCGGTGCGCGCCTTGAGCGCGGCAATCGTCCCCTCGTGGAGGGAGACGGACACGGGGCGGGTCGGGCCCTCGCCCGGTACGGGCTGGTCGGTCATGGAGGCATTCTAACAAACCTAATGTTATTCGGCCTGGCGTTCCCGCTCCTGGCGGTCGCGCATCACGTCGAACCCCTTGCCTGACGGACCGTCAGCTACGACGATGGCCCGGCACCGATATGACGAATCGGCAGACGAAGGCGAGGCGGGCCCGGCATGGCGCGCGTATTTCCGGAAGGTCGGCTGGTCTACGGGATGCAGCTCCCGATCCAGTCCCAGAGCACCATCTACGCCGAGCCCTGGGAGGCCGCGGCGACCGCCACCGATCTCGCCGAGGTGGCCCGCGCCGCCGACCGGGCCGGCTTCGGGTACGTGGCCACCTGCGACCACGTCGCCATCCCGCGGCGGCTCGCCGGCCCCATGAGCACCGTCTGGTACGACCCGGTCGCCACCCTGTCCTTCCTCGCCGGCGTCACCGAGCACGTGCGGCTCCTGAGCCACGTCGCGATCCTCGGCCTGCGCCACCCGCTGATCAGCGCCAAGCAGTACGCCACCCTCGACCACCTCTCCGGCGGCCGGCTGATCCTCGGCGTCGGCGCCGGGCACGTCCAGGAGGAGTTCGAGATCCTCGGCGTGGACTTCGCCCGCCGCGGAGCCGTCCTCGACGAGACCCTGGACGCGCTGCGCGCCGCCCTCGGTCCCGAGGAGTACCCGGAGCACGAGGGCGAGCTGTTCTCCTTCAAGGACCTCGGCCAGCTGCCCCGGCCCGCGCAGGAGCGGATCCCCGTCTGGGTCGGCGGCTCCTCACCCGCCGCCGTGCGCCGGGCGGCCGTCCGCGGGGACGGCTGGCTCCCGCAGGGCGACCCGCGCGAGCGGCTGCCCGCGCAGATCGCCCGTATCAAGGAGCTCCGCGAGGAGGCCGGGATCGCCGGCCCCATCGAGTTCGGCGCGATCACCGAGGCGCTGTACGTCGGCGAGCCCGGCTGGGACACCGGCCGACGCACCCTCACCGGCAAGGCGGAGGCGCTCGCCGAGTCCCTGCGGGAGTACGGGGCGCTCGGCGTGGACCAGATCCAGGTCCGCTTCCGCAGCCGCGACCGGGCCGAACTCGTCGACCAGATCACCGCCTTCGGGGCCGAGGTGGCCCCGCACCTCAACGACTGGGAGTCGTGACCATGGGCAAGCTGGACGGGCGCGTCGTGATCATCACGGGCGCGGCGCGCGGCCAGGGCGAGCAGGAGGCCCGCCTCTTCGCCGCCGAGGGCGCCAAGGTGCTCCTCGGTGACGTACTGGACGAGCAGGGCACGGCCGTGGCCAAGGACATCGGCGAGGACCGGGCCCGGTACGTACGGATGGACGTGAGCCGCGAGGAGGACTGGGCGGCCGCGATCGCCGCGGCGAAGGAGGCCTTCGGCCCGATCGACGGCCTGGTGAACAACGCGGGCATCCTGCGCTTCAACGAGCTCACCGCGACCCCGCTGGAGGAGTTCCAGCAGGTGGTCCAGGTCAACCAGGTGGGCGCCTTCCTCGGCATCAAGTCGGTGGCCCCCGAGATCGAGGCGGCCGGCGGCGGCACGATCGTGAACACCTCCTCGTACACCGGCCTGACGGGCATGGCGTACGTCGGCACGTACGCGGCCACCAAGGCGGCCATCCTCGGCCTGACGCGGGTGGCCGCGCTGGAGCTGGCGGGCAAGGGGATCCGCGTCAACGCGATGTGCCCGGGCGCCGTGGACACCCCGATGGCCAACCCCGGCCTGCTGGACCCGGCGAACATGACCGACGAGGCCAGGGACGCGATGGCGGACCTCTACAAGCGGGTGGTCCCGATGGGGCGGGTGGGGCAGCCGGAGGAGATCGCCAAGCTGGCCCTCTTCCTGACCGGCGAGGACTCCTCGTACATCACCGGCCAGCCGTTCGTCATCGACGGCGGCTGGATGGCGGGCGTCAGCATCCTCTAGCCCGCTGAAGCCGCTATCTGATGGAGCGTCAGGTATTGACGCTCCGCCCCTCGCGATGGAACAGTCGTGACATCGAATCTGACGCAACGTCAGAAACCAAAGGACGGTGAACCCCCTTGGAATTCGGGCTCTTTGTGCAGGGATACGTGCCTGAGGCGCGGTCCAAGGTCGACCCCGAGGCAGAGCACAAGGCGCTGATCGAGGAGACCGAGTACGTCATCCAGGCGGACAAGTCAGGCTTCAAGTACGCCTGGGCCTCCGAGCACCACTTCCTGGAGGAGTACTCGCACCTGTCGGCGAACGAGGTGTTCCTCGGGTACCTCGCACACGCCACCGAGCGCATCCACCTCGGCTCCGGCATCTTCAACCCGCTGGCCCCGGTGAACCACCCCGTCAAGGTGGCCGAGAAGGTCACCATGCTCGACCACCTCTCCAAGGGCCGCTTCGAATTCGGCACCGGCCGCGGCGCGGGCAGCCACGAGATCCTCGGCTTCCTGCCCGGCATCGAGGACATGAACGGCACCAAGGAGATCTGGGAGGAGACGATCGCGGAGTTCCCCAAGATGTTCCTCCAGGAGGAATACGAGGGGTTCCAGGGCAAGCACTGGTCGCTGCCCCCGCGGAAGATCTTCCCCAAGCCGTACGGGAAGGCGCACCCGGCCATGTGGTACGCCGCCGGGTCCCCGTCCTCGTACGCGATGGCGGCCAAGAAGGGCCTCGGCGTGCTGGGCTTCAGCGTGCAGAAGGTCTCGGACATGAGCTGGGTCCTCGACCAGTACAAGACGGCCATCCAGGAGGCGAAGGCCATCGGCGCCTTCGTCAACGACAACGTCATGGTCACCTCGACGGCGATCTGCGCGGAGACGCACGAGAAGGCGGTGGAGATCGCGGTCAACGCGAACATGAACCGCTTCCAGTCGCTGGTCTTCCGCTACCACGACACCTTCCCGCGGCCGGAGGCGATTCCCCAGTGGCCGGAGACCCTCCCCGAATACAACGCGGAGATCATCGAACTCCTCATCGCGGAGGAGCTGCTGATCTGCGGTGACCCGTCGGAGGTCCGCGCGCAGTGCAAGCGCTGGGAGCAGGCGGGGGCGGACCAGCTGTCGTTCGGCCTGCCGACCGGGATCTCGTACGAGGACACGATGACCACGATCAAGCTGATCGGCGAGCACGTGATCCCGGCGATCGACACGGACCCGGTCCACCGCACGACGCGCTTCCGCCAGGCCGTCTGACCCGGCGGGGGAACGGGGCGGCGTCTTCCCGGACCGCCGTCCCCTACCGGCCCCGGCCGGGCGGCCACCGGCCGGGGCCCTTGGCCTCCGGCGGGGCTGAAAGATCCAGCCTCGCCGGCGTTTGAGGCGCGGGGTCTGGGGCGGAGCCCCAGGTCTTTCAGCCCCGCTGCGTTGAGGCGCGGGGCCGGGCCCGAGCCGCCGCCCCCGCGTACCGCAACGCACAAGGAGAAGGGACGTCATGCTCGACCACCTGATCAAGGGCGCGACCGTCGTGGACGGCACCGGCGCCCCCGCCCGCGTCGCAGACCTCGGAATCCGCGACGGGCGGATCGCCGTCATCGCCGCACCCGGGACCGTCACCGAAGAGGCCCGCACCAGCGAGGACGCCACCGGGCTGGTCCTCACCCCCGGCTTCATCGACCCCCACACCCACTACGACGCCCAGCTCTTCTGGGACCCCTACGCCACGCCCTCCATGAACCACGGCGTGACCACCGTGGCCGGCGGCAACTGCGGCTTCACCCTGGCGCCGCTCAACCCGGCCCGCCCCGAAGACGCCGACTACACGCGCCGCATGATGAGCAAGGTCGAGGGCATGGCCCTCAAGGCCCTGGAGGAGGGCGTCGACTGGACCTGGTCCACCTTCGGCGAGTACCTCGACGCGCTCGACGGCCGGATCGCCGTCAACGCCGGCTTCATGGTCGGCCACTGCGCCCTGCGCCGCCACGTCATGGGCGAGGACGCCGTCGGCGGACAGCCCACCCCCGAGCAGATGCAGCGGATGCTCGACCTCCTCCACGACGCCATGAACGCCGGCGCCTGGGGCCTGTCCACCACCCAGTCCTCCACCCACTCCGACGGCGCCGGCGCCCCCGTCGCCTCCCGGCACGCCAAGCCGGAAGAGCTGATCGCACTCTCCCAAGCGGTCGCCGAACACGAAGGCACCCAGCTCGAAGCGATCGTCGCCGGCTGTCTCGACCAGTTCGCGGACGAGGAGATCGACCTCTTCGTCGAGATGAGCGCCGCCGCCGGACGCCCCCTCAACTGGAACGTGCTCACCATCGACGCCTCCGTCCCCGAGCGGGTCCCGCGCCAGCTGATCCCCAGCGAGCGCGCCCGCAAGGCCGGCGGCCGGATCGTCGCGCTGACCATGCCGATCCTCACCCCCATGAACATGTCCCTCGGCACCTTCTGCGCGCTCAACCTCATCCCCGGGTGGGGCGAGATCCTCGGCCTGCCCGTCCCCGAGCGGATCGAGAAGCTGCGCGACGCCGGCGTACGGGCCGAGATGCTGCGCCGCGCCGACAGCAAGGAGGCCGGGGTCTTCCGGCGCCTCGCCAACTTCGGGCGGTACGTCATCGGGGACACGTACAGCAAGGAGAACGAGGGCCTCTCCGGCCGCGTCGCGGGCGACATCGCCGCCGAGCGCGGCCAGGACGCCTTCCAGTGCCTCGTCGAGATCTGCGCCAACGACGACCTGCGCACGATCCTGTGGCCGATGCCCACCGACAACGACCCGGCGAGCTGGGCCCTGCGCGCCGAGACCTGGCAGCACGAGGACGTCATGCTCGGCGGTTCGGACGCCGGCGCGCACCTGGACCGGATGTGCGGGGCCCCGTACACGACCCGGTTCCTGGGGGACTGCCTGCGCGGGCGCAAGCTCGTGCCGCTGGAGCAGGCGGTACGGATGCTCACGGACGACCCGGCCCAGCTGTTCGGGCTGCGCGAGCGCGGCCGCCTCGCCGAGGGCTACCACGCGGACCTCGTCCTCTTCGACCCGGAGCGCATCGAGGCCGGCCCGGCGACGCTGGTCCACGACCTGCCCGGGGACAGCCCGCGGCTGGACGCGCGGGCCATCGGCATCGTCTCGGTACGCGTCAACGGCGTGGAGACCATCCGCGACGACGAGGTGACGGGGGCCGTGCCGGGCATCGTGCTCAGGTCGGGCCGGGACACGAAGACGGTGAGCACCCGATGACGGATGCGGGTGCGGGTGCGCAGAGGCTCTACATCGGCGGCGAGTGGGTGGAGCCGGCGGGCGGCCACTACGAGGTGGTCAACCCGGCGGACGAGTCGGTGGTCGGGCTCGCGCCCGAGGCCTCGCGCGGGCAGGTCGCGGAGGCGGCGCGCGCCGCGGCCGAGGCCTTCGGGGCCTGGTCGCGTACGAGCCCCGAGGCGCGGGCGGCGATCCTCGACCGGGCCGCGGACATCATGCAGCGGGAGTTCGAGCCGTGGACGGCGCTGGCCCAGGCGGAGACGGGCGCACCGACCGGGATCGCCCGCGGCATGCAGGTCGGCGTCGGCGTCACCCGCTTCCGCCGGTATGCGCGCGGGGCCCTGGAACCCGTCGAGAAGGGCCTCCCGCCGCAGGTCACGGAGGCCGGCCCGATGGGGAAGGCGAGCATCCTGGGCGCGCTGGAGGTGCGCCAGCCGGTCGGCGTGGTCACCTGCATCACCTCGTACAACAACCCGTGGGCGAACCCGGCGGGCAAGGTGGCCCCGGCCCTGGCCATGGGCAACACGGTGGTGGTCAAGCCGGCCCCGCAGGACCCGCTGTCGGTGTTCAAGATGGCCGAGGCGCTCGCGGAGGCCGGAGTGCCGGCGGGCGTGGTGAACGTGGTGTCGGGCCAGGCGGTGGAGGTGGGCGAGGCCGCGGTGGACTCCCCGTACGTGGACATGGTGTCCTTCACCGGTTCCACGGGCGTCGGCCAGCGCATCGCGGAGGTCTGCGGCCGCACGATGAAGCGGCAGCTGATGGAGCTGGGCGGCAAGGGTGCGGCGATCGTCTTCGACGACGCCGACCTGGACGCGGCGGTGATGGGGATCGGCACGACCTTCTCCTTCTACTCCGGGCAGATCTGCACGGCCCCGACCCGGGTGATCGCGCACCGGGCGGTCCACGACCGGCTGATCGAGAAGCTCACCGGCTACCTGGCCTTCATGAAGGTCGGCGACCCGGCCGAGCGGGGCACGGTGGTGGGCCCGGTGATCTCGGCGGCGCACCGGGACCGCGTGGAGTCGTACATCGAGCTGGGGAAGAAGGAGGGCGCGCGGATCGCGTACGGCGGCGAGCGCCCGGTGGTGGGGGACGGCCGCGGCTTCTACGCCGCCCCGACCCTCCTGGTGGACTGCACGAACGACATGCGCGTGGTCCGCGAGGAGATCTTCGGCCCGGTCGTCGTGGTGGTCCCCTTCGACGGGGACGAGGAGGAGGCGATCCGGCTGGCCAACGACAGCGACTTCGGCCTGCTGAGCTACGTGTGGTCCGGGGACTCGGCGCGCGCGTTCCGTGTGGCGCGTCGGCTGCGGGCGGGCGGGGTCGGCGTGAACACCATCGGGCGGAACATGGAGGCCCCGTTCGGCGGCTTCAAGCGCTCGGGCGTGGGCCGGGACGTGGGCTCGTACGCGCTGCACGCCTACAGCGAGGTCCAGTCGATCGTCTGGACCGGCTGAGGGGACGGACGGACGGGGGGCGGGGCGGGGGATGACCCGCCCCGTCGCCGTGCCTCAGTCCTTGTAGTAGTCCGTCAGGACACAGCCCTTGACCAGGGCGGGTTCCTTCCGGAAGCCGCTCGGCGGGTTGAACTCCGGGTGGCAGTTCAGCATCAGCAGCCCGGCCTGCGGCTTCAGCAGCGCGCTCATGGCGTCCGAGCTCTCGGATCCCATGGCGAAGTCCTGACCGATGACGATGCCGCTGTTGGGGTTCCCGCCACCCTTCTTCGCGTCGACCTCGGCCTTGAAGGCCGTCTGGAAGACCTTCGGGTCCTTGATCATGTAGATGGTGGTGACGTTCCGCCTGCCGCAGTATCCGACCTCGGTGACGGAGTAGGACTTGCCGTACTCGGTCTTCGGGCCCTCGCTCGGTCCGTCGCTCCCGCGGTCCGGACTGATCGGGTCGCACTTGGTGTAGCCGTTGACGAAGCGGGCGGCCGCGGCCATGGTCGCCGCCTTGGGGAGCTTCTGGAAGGCGGTCCCGTCCTTGGGAGCGGATCCGTTGACCCCGCCGTTCTTCGTCGGGTTCTCCAGGGTGCCCTCGTTCGGGCCGCCGTCGGTGACGCCTCCGGTCCCCGTGTCGCCCCCGGCGCCGATGCCGACGACCGCCGGACTGCCCTCGCCTCCGCAGGCGGTGAGGGTGAGCAGTGCGGTGACGGCCGCGACCGAGGCCAGCAGTGATTTGGTACGCATGCGCGCTATCTCCCCCGTAAATGACCTTGAACGGCGGCGACTCTAGAGCTTGATCATGTGCACGGCAAACCGGCCCCGCGATGCCGTTACCACTGGTCACCACAAAGTCACGAGGGAAAGTTTGAAAACGGTCAAAACGGACATGGCTGCGGTTTCCGTATGGTGAAACCTTCGGGCCGGAGCCTGTTGAACCATGGATGCGGGCCCGTGTGAACCTTGTATTAAGCGCTCATGAACTGCCTCCGTCTCGGAATTCGAAGGCATTTGGGGATCCACGATTCCGGACGTCAATCCTCCAGATGTGGAATACGCACCATCTAACGTCCTGACACATGACTCAGCTGGACGTTCGGCCCCAGGCCGGAGACACGGTAAACGGCGTCGCCGAGGGCGATGTACGCGGCAAGGGCCTCGGCAAGGGGTCGGTCGGACTGGTCGGAAGTGCCGTCATCGGCATCTCCACCGTCGCCCCCGTCTACTGCCTGACCTCGACCCTCGGCTCCACCGCCGGTGAGGTCGGCATGCAGATGCCGGCGATCTTCCTGGCCGGCTTCCTCCCGATGCTCCTCGTCGCCTTCGCCTACCGCGAGCTCAACAAGGCCATGCCGGACTGCGGCACCTCCTTCACCTGGACCGTCAAGGCTTTCGGCCCGCGGATCGGCTGGATGTGCGGCTGGGGCCTGGTGATCGCCACGATCATCGTGCTCTCCAACCTCGCAGGCGTCGCCACCTCCTACTTCTGGCTGCTGGCCGGCGAGATCACGAACAATCCGTCGATCGCGGCCCTGGACGACAACAAGCTCGTCCACATCACCACCTGCCTGACCCTGATCGCCATCGCGACCGCCATCAGCTACCGCGGCATGACCGCCACCAAGGGCGTCCAGTACGCGCTGGTCGGCCTCCAGCTCGTCGTGCTCGCCATCTTCGTCGCGATGGCCTTC
Source organism: Streptomyces sp. NPDC030995 (assembly GCF_055571215.1). NCBI lineage: Bacteria > Bacillati > Actinomycetota > Actinomycetes > Kitasatosporales > Streptomycetaceae > Streptomyces > Streptomyces sp. NPDC030995. The sequence continues at coordinate 16,722 of NZ_JBVIFS010000052.1, read as the reverse complement.
CAGAAGGCCTCCGCCGGCACCTTCGACACCGGCCTGGACTTCTCCTGGTCCTGGATGAACCCCTTCGCGGTCGAGTCCATGGCGGCCTTCACCGCCGGACTCTCGCTCTCGATCTTCATGTACTGGGGCTGGGACGCGTGCCTGGCCACCAACGAGGAGACCACCGGCTCCTCGAAGACCCCCGGCCGCGCCTCGCTCATCGCGATGGTCGTCCTGGTCGGCTCGTACCTCGCCACCGGCGTCGCCGCCCAGATGGCCGTCGGCTCGGGCGGCGAAGGCCTCGGCCTGGCCAACGAGGAGACCTCCGACAACGTCTTCGCGGCCCTCGCCGGCCCGGTGATGGGCCCGATGCTCGGCGTCCTGCTCTTCGTCGCCGTCCTGGCCTCCGCCGCCGCGTCGCTGCAGACCACCTTCATCCCGGTGGCCCGAACCGTCCTCGCCATGTCGACGTACGAGGCCCTGCCGGCCTCGTACGCCAAGGTCCACCCGAAGTTCAAGACCCCGGGCCGCGCCACCGTCATGGCGGGCGTCGCCACCGGCGTCTTCTACACGGTGATGACCCTGCTCAGCGAGAACGTCCTGACCGACACGATCTTCGCGCTCGGCCTGATGATCTGCTTCTACTACTCGCTGACGGCCTTCGCCTGCGTCTGGTACTTCCGCGGCGAGCTGCGCCGCTCCGGCCGCGACCTGCTCTTCAAGGGCGTCTTCCCCGCGCTGGGCGGCGTACTGCTGGCCGCGGTCTTCTTCAAGACCCTCTACGACATGTGGGACCCGGCCTACGGCTCCGGCTCCACCGTCCTCGGCGTCGGCAGCGTCTTCATCATCGGCGTCGGCCTGCTGGCCCTCGGCCTGGTCATCATGTTCGTCACCGAACGCCGCAGCCCGGCCTTCTTCCGCGGCGAGATCCTGACGAAGTCCACTCCGGCCCTGGTGGTCGAGGACTGACCTTCCCCCCTGCGCCCCCTCTGCGCTCCTGCTCCTGCTGTGTCGTCCCCGCGGCCCCGGATCGATCCCTTCGATCCGGGGCCGCGGGCGTATTCGGGGGCGGGGGGTGACCCGGGGCGTGCCGGGGTCGTTGGAATGGGCATGAACGCCATGAAGCGCACCCTTGCCGCCCTGGTCGTCTCCGGTGGCGCCGCCCTCGTACTCACCCCCGTCGCCGCGCACGCCGACGGGTCGGCCGGCCAGGCGCCGGCGGTCGCCGGACGCGTCCTCGACATCGTCGACCACCCCGCTCAGACCGTGCAGGACACCAAGACGGCGGTGGGCGTGACCGCCGCGGCGGCCGGTTCCGCCACGAAGGGCACCGGTACGGCCCTGTCCGGGCTCCCCAAGACCCCGAAGGTCGACTGACCTCAGCGGGTGGCGGTGATGACCAGGACCAGCGGGATCTCGCGGGCCGTCGCCTCGCGGTAGGCCGCGTACGAGGGCATCGCGGCCACCACCACCGGCCACAGGCGGTCCGCCTCGGCCGGGGTGGCGCGGCGGGCGGTCGCCGGGAAGGTCTCGGCGCCGACCTGGAGGGTGACGGCCGGGTCGGCGGCCAGGTTCAGGTACCACGCCGGGTGGCGGTCGGCGCCCGCGTTGGACGCCGTCAGGACGTACGCACCCCCGTGGCGTACGTAGGCCAGCGCCGTGCGGCGCAGTTGCCCCGACCTCCGGCCCCGCGTGGTCAGCAGCAGGTCCGAGATCCCGGGCCGCGGCCGCCCGGCGGTCTCCTCGAAGCGGCGGATGTGCTCGGCGACCCAGGCGTTCGGGCTGTCGGTCACGATGCCGGCCGCCGTGCCTGCCCCGGTGCCCGTCGCCGTGCCTGCCCCGGTGCCCGCCCCGGTGCCTGCCCCGGTGGCCGCCGTCGTGCCCGCCCCGGTGGCCGCCGTCGTGCCTGTGGTGGTCATGCGGGGCCCACCCCCGCGTGCGCGGCGTGCAGGGTCGGGGCCGCGGCCTCGTCCACCACGGCTCGGGCGAAGCCCGCGTGGGTGATCCGGCTCGCGGCATCCGCCGGCACCGGGGCGGTGTAGCCGCCCGCCTCCGCACCGCCCTCGGCGAAGTCCCCGGCCGGGCTCAGCGCCACCCAGTCCAGCTCCGCCGGAGCCTGCGCCCGCAGCGCGGTGGTCCCGGCCGCGTGGCCGACGTAGAACTCCCGCCACTCCTGCGGATAGCCCGGCGTGTCCATCAGCAGGGCGCCCGACGTGGTGGGCAGTACCGAGGCCAGTCCGACCACCACGAGCCGCCGCACCCCCGCCTCGGGGAGTCCCGCCGCCAGTGCCTTGGCCGCGGCCGGGAAGAAGACCCCGGGGGCCGCCTGCGGGTCGTACACCGCGGCCACCGCTGCGTCGTGCCCGGCCGCCAGCCGCGCCACGTCCGCCGCGGAGGTCACGTCCCCGTCGGCCCGGCCCGCCTCGGTGACCTCGTACCCGCGCGCCCGTGCTTCGGCGACGACGGCCCGGCCGACGCGGCCGCCGGCCCCGAACACGATGAGCTTCGCCGTCTTCGTCGTCTTCTCGCTGTTGTCCGTCATGTGGGCGAGCCTAGGAAAGGGTGTGGTTACCGATCGGATACCGCCCTAGCGTGTGGATCATGAGCGAACCGCAGCCCGTACCGCCGCCGGAACCGTTGGACCCGGAGATGTTCGACCCCGTCTGCCCGTCGCCGCTGGTCCCCTTCCGGATCGGCGACAAGTGGGCCACGCTGATCCTGCGCTGCCTGGAGGGCGGCCCCCGCCGCTTCTCGGAACTCAAGGTCCCGCTGCCCGGCATCACCGCCAAGTCCCTGACGCAGTCGCTGCGCGGGCTGGAGCGGGACGGCTTCGTCGTACGGGAGGAGTACGAGACCCCCGAGCGCCGCGTCACGTACGCCCTCACCCCGCTGGGCCGCGGCCTCCTGGGCCCGCTGGACGCTGCGTGCGAGTGGACGCGGGAGCACTGGGACGAGCTCATCGACGCCCAGGAGGCCGGGCTTTCGGGTGCGGTGGGTCAGCCCCAGGTGCGGGAGCAGAGCACGAGGCGGTAGCCGTCGGGGTCCTCGACGGTGACCCCCCACTCGTCCCAGTACGGATTGTGGGAGGCCACGCGCGTCCCGCCGTGCTCGACGAGCCGCTGCACGAGGGCCTCGTCCGGCGGCTCGCCGAGGTAGACGACGAAGAGGTCGTCGACGGTGGGCGCGGGCGCGATCGGGTTCCCGGCGTCCCGGGTCAGCTCGAAGTGCCAGCCGCCCCCGGCGGGCCCGACCATCAGCAGGTCGTGCTCACCGGGCACGCTCTGGGAGCTGCGCCACTGCACCTCCAGCCCGAGCCCGTCGACGTAGAACCGCTCGGCGGCCCCCAGGTCGAGGGAGGGCCGGGCGACGCGGACATGAGTACGTGAATCGATCATGCACAGCAGCGTACGACCCACCCTGCCAGGGGACCGGAATATGCCGTGAGGTACGGGAGTTGCACGCGAGGCACGCGCCGACCGAGATCCGGAGATGACATGACGACCGATACCGACATGGCCAGTGACGCGGACCGCTCGTTCCTCTTCGTCCTGGGCAGTTCCCGTCCTGACGGCAACACCGAGATCCTGGCCCGCGCCGCCGCCGAGCAGTTGCCCTCCGGCATCCCGCAGCGCTGGGTGGATCTGGCGAAGCTGACGCTGCCCGACTTCCAGGACGGCCGGCACGAGAGCGAGTCCTGGCCGGTCGGGGAGGCTGAGGAGGAGCTGCGGCGGGCCACGCTGGAGGCCACCGACATCGTGCTCGTCTCGCCCCTGTACTGGTACTCCGTCTCCGCGAACACCAAGCGCTACCTCGACTACTGGTCGGGCTGGCTCGGGGTTCCCGGCATGGACTTCAAGAAGCGGATGGCGGGCCGGACCCTGTGGGGGGTCACCGTCCTGGCCCACGAGGAGGAGGTCGTCGCCGACGGGCTGGTCACCACCCTCAACCACACGGCTGCCTACATGCGGATGCGCTTCGGCGGCGTACTCCTCGGCAACGGCTCACGCCCCGGTCAGGTACGGAACGACGAGCAGGCGATGGTCCGCGCCAAGACCTTCTTCGAGCGCGAGACCCCGCCGGCCCGGTTCCCCTACGAGGCCTAGCTCAGCAGCCGGCGGTGACCCCGCCCAGGAAAACGCCCCAGGTGGCGGGGGTCACGGCCAGCTCGGGGCCGGCCGTCACCTTGGAGTCCCGGATGTGGACGGCGTCCGTACAGGCTGCGACCTCGACGCAGCTGTCGCCCTCGCTGCCGCTGTACGTGGACTTGTGCCAGGAGAGGGCGACCTCGACGCAGTCGTCGCCGTCGCCGCTGCTGTAACTGCTCTTGAACCACCGGAGCTGGGAGCTGTTCACAGGGATCCTCGCATTCGCTTCAACAGGCCCGCGCTGTCCGCCGGATTGAGGGCCTGGATGCGAAGTTTGGCATACCGCTGATGGAGGAGACTGAGGTCTTTCGGGTCAGATAGCACCCGGCCCGACTGCTGCCCCTCGCTGTATCCCACCCATTCGTGGTCCTCGGTTTCGAGGAGGCGGAAGGGGCCGCCGAGGCCCGCGTGCTCGGGGCTGATCAGCGGCATGATCTGCAGATCGACGTTCGGGAGCTGGGCGCACTCCAGCAGGTGGTCGATCAGCTGACGGGTCACTTCCGGGCCGCCGGTCTGCCGCAGGATCACCGCTTCGTCGATGATGAAACTGAAGACCGTGTACGGAGTACGGGTCAGGAGTTGCTGCCGGGCCAGGCGGGCCACGATGCGCGCCTCCACCTCCTCCGGAGTGGGCGGCGGAAGAACGTCACCGATCAGGGCCCGGGCGTAGGACTCCGTCTGTAACAGCCCCGGAATCGACCGGCACTCGTACGTGTTGAGGGTGACGGCCCCCTCCTCCAGCTCCGCCCACCGCCGGAACCAGGACGCGAGCCCGCGCCGCCGCGCCAGCTGCCTCGCCGCGATGTCGATGACACCGAAGGTGTCCAGCACCGACTCGGTCTTGTTGATGAACTTCGGGGACGGGTGACGGCGGCCCTGCTCCACGGAGCCGACGTACTGGACCGAGTATCCGATCAGGGGAGCCAGTTGCTCCTGGGTCAGGCCGGCGCGTTTGCGGGAGGCCTTGACCGTCTCGCCGAAGCTGCGCAGATTGTCATCCGGTTCGACCTCGCCGTCACCGCTGTTGTCGGCACTCACCATGGCGGTCACCTCCCAGACAGGAATGTTCACGCACGGTGACTGCGACTGTCCAGGGCGGCGACTCGTACAGTTGGTTTGTACGAGTTCCCTTGTTGTTGAACGAGCCTGGCCAGGCGGGACGTTGGTTGCATGAACGCACCCTCCGGCCACCCCCAGGCCCTCGTACGCACGTTCACTCAGCGTTTCAGCTCCACCCGCCGCGGGGCCCGCCTCGCCCGGCAGCTCGCCCTCGTCGAGCTGCACGACTGGGGCATCCCCGAGTCCACCGCGCTCTCCGCCGACGCCGGGCTCCTCGTGGCCGAGCTCGCCGCGAACGCCGTGGCCCACGGCCGGGTCCCGGGGCGGGACTTCGAGCTGCGGATGGTGCTGCTGGAGGGCGTGCTGCGGGTGGAGGTGTCCGACGCGCGCCACGACCGCCGGCCCGCGGTGCAGCCGCACGCCTACCAGGCGGAGTCCGGCTACGGCCTGCGCATTGTCGACGCCGTCGCCACCGACTGGGGAGCCGTGGACCGCCTGATCGGCAAGACGGTCTGGGCCGAGCTCCGTGCGGATGTCGCCCGACCGGCCGAATTCTTCTCAACTGGCGGATAATCACTGTTACTCGTCCGTATGTCGACTGAAAGGGACTTTTCTCATAATCAGTCGTGACCTATCGGCTACGCTCCCCGCACGCCCGGCCGTATCAACGTGGCCGTGCAGTCAGCTAGGGGTGGGATTCATGCAGGTCGTGGCGGTCATCAACTACAAGGGCGGGGTGGGTAAGACCACGCTCACCGCGAACATCGGGGCGGAACTCGCGTATCGGGGGAAGAAGGTTCTCCTCATCGACCTCGATCCGCAGGCGAGTCTGACGTTTTCGCTGGTGAAGCCGGATTTCTGGGGTGCCCACCTTCAAGCGAAGAGGACGATCAAGAGCTGGTACGACTCGTTCACCGAGGATTCCTCGCCCATCGAGCTTTCCTCTCTGATCCTGAGGGCGCCCCACATCGGGCCCGTCGCCGGGGCCCTGCATCTGATCCCCTCCCACCTGGGGTTGATCAACGTGGACCTGGAGCTGGCCACGGAACTGGGTGGAGGGACGCTCAAGCAGACGCAGAAGAAGTACCTGCGTGTGCACCGCCGGCTCGCCGACGGCCTGGCGGAGGACTTGTTCCAGGAGTACGACCTGATCCTGATCGACTGCCCGCCGAACTTCAACATCGTGACGAAGACAGCCATCGTCGCCAGCGACCACATCCTGATTCCGGCGCGGCCGGACTATCTTTCAACCCTGGGTATCGACTACTTGCAGCGCAGCCTCGCCGAGCTGGTGGGCGACTTCAATGCCTATGCGAAGGAGTCCGACGGTGAATCGGACCGTCAGATCGACCCGTCGTTGATCGGTGTCGTGTTCACGATGATGCAGTTTTATGCGCAGCGGCCCATTCAGGCGCTACGGCAGTACATCAATCAGACCAAAGCCCTCGGGGTTCCGGTGTTCGATACGTACGTAAGGGACGACAAGACGCTGTTCGCAGATGCTCCCGAGGTCGGTAAGCCGCTGGTACTGCAGGCCCAGGGGCCGGACCGCAAACAGCGCTTGGTCGGTGAGCTGGAAGACATGGTGACCGAGTTCAGCCGTCGGATCGGGTGGTAGTCACGTGGAGCCGTCGATCGATCTCTCCCACGCCGTGCTCCAGCGGGTGGGCGCGTTTCTGAAAACCCTCACGCCGCAGGAAGTCGCCGATCTGGCGGAAGGCAGGGCCGGACTCAGTCTGACCACTCGCCATCCGCGTCCGGGGAAGCCGGGCGGAAGGGGCGCGTTGCCGGATCCCGACTATGTCCGGTCCGTGCTTCTCGGCAAGAGCTCCCGCGAGGAAGGTCTCGCCCATCTTGAGGAGTTGGGCCTGAGCAGGGCCGGACTGGAGAAGCTGGCGCGTGCGCTGGACCTGCCGGTGGCCCGGTCCGATCGTGTCGACCGGCTGAAGGAGCGGATCGTCGAGGCGACGATTGGCTACCGGCTGAGGTCCGGGGCCATCAAAGGGGATCTGACCGCGGATGGCGGCAGCGGACCCAAGGCGGCCGAGTCATCCGCGCCGTCCAGGGCACGTGAGGTGCCGGAGGGGCAGGGGGTGACGGAGGTCGCCGCCGGCACCACCACGCCTGGGGTCCCTCGGACGGCCCAGCCCTAGACGCGAATCCGCGCCTCGCTTGCGTCTGCGCTGTCCGGGCATGCCGTCCGTGATCAGCGAATCCGGCCCCTCCGCCGAAGGGATTTCGCCCCGACGGCCAGGCGGGCGGCCAGCCTCAGCGGTCGCGATACACCTCGCGCCGGTGCCCCACTGCAAGCACCCAGATGATCAGCTGGCCGTTCTCGACGGAGTAGACCACGCGGTGGTCGCCGATGCGGAGGCGCCAGCGCGACGCATGACCTTGCAGGGCTTTGATGTCGAACGCTGCAGTGTCTCCAGCCGTGAGGGCCTTCTGCAGTTCGGCGAGCCGGTGCAGGATCCGCACTGCGTCAAGTCGGGGGACCTTGAGCAAGTCGCGCTGTGCGTGTGGGGTGAACCGAGTGACGTAGCCCATCCGTCAGGCCTGCTGGTCGCGGAGGATGGCGGCCATTTCCTCAAGCGACACGGACCCCTCGATGCCCTCGCTCTCGGCCTCGTCGGCCAGCCTGTTCAGCCATGCGTCCTCGGCGTCGTCGGCGAGGCGGCGAAGCCGCTGGTACTCGTCGATGTCGATCACGACGGCTTCCTGCTTGCCGCGGCGCGTGATGATCGTGGGGATGCCTTCGCGGCGTGCGCGGTCTATGGCGTCCGCGAGGTGGCTGCGCACTTCTGCCATGGACTCGATCACAGGCTCGCTCATGCAATCAATGTACCAGATGTACATGAAGCGGCCCGTGGCTGAGGGCGTCAGAGGTACTGGGCGAAGTTGTCCAGGGTGCGGAGGATCTCCGGCTCGGGGGACGAGGGGAGCTGGAGGACGACCTCCTCGATGCCGAGGTCGGCGTAGTGGCTCAGTTTCCCGGGGTTGGGGTGGACGGCGTACGGGACCACCTGGAGGGACTTCGGGTCGCGGCCGGCGGTTTCCCAGACCTGGCGGAGCACCGGGATGGACTCGGTGAGGCCGCGGCCGCCGATCGGGAGCCAGCCGTCGGCATGGTCGGCGATGGCGGCGAAGAGCTTGGGGCCGGCCGCGCCGCCGATCATGGTGCGGGGGCCGTACAGGGGGGCTCCGGGGGCGAGTTCGCGCGGGGCCTGGACGGGCTTCGGGTAGGCGGAGCTCGCCTGGACGGAGGAGAAGTGGCCGACGTAGGCCGCGGGCTCGGGGGCCCACAGGGTGCGCATCAGTGCCATGCGGTCGCGGACCAGTTCGCGGCGGGTGCGCCAGTCGACGCCGTGGTCGGCGGCCTCCTCGACGTTCCAGCCGTAGCCGATGCCGAGGGTGAAGCGGCCGCCGCAGAGGTGGTCGAGGGTGGCGACCTGCTTCGCGAGGCCGATCGGGTCGTGCTGGGCGACGAGGGTGATGCCGGTGCCGAGGTGGAGCCGTTCCGTCACGGCGGAGGCCTGGCCGAGGGCCACGAAGGGGTCGAGGGTGCGCCCGTACATCTCGGGGAGTTCGCCGCCCATGGGGGCGGCGGTGTCGCGGGTGACCGGGATGTGGGTGTGCTCCGGGAGGTAGAGGCCGGAGAAGCCGCGCTCTTCGAGGCTGCGGGCGAGGCGTACGGGCGAGACGGTGCGGTCGGTGAGGAAGATGGTCGTGGCGATCCGCATGGGTGCTGGCACCTCCGAGACGTGGGACTGGCCACGGTACGGGGTGGAGGTTGGATTGTTGAGGGGGCGTCAGGAGGGCAGTCGGTCGCCCGCTCAGCCGCGGGGGTAGCGGGCCAGCCAGCCCGGGGTCGAGAGCGTGGCGCTGTGGAGGGTCGGGCCCTGGGTCATCTCCAGGGCGAAGTCGTCGGCGAGTTCCAGCAGCGTGGCGCGGGCGCGGCCTTCGAGTTCGGCGAGCCAGGGGGCCGGGAGGGCGGTCTCGCCGTGCAGGGCGCCGAGCAGGGCCCCGCACAGGGCGCCGGCGGCGGTGGAGTCGCCGCCGTGGTTGACGGCGAGGCGCAGGCCGTGCGGGACGTCCTCGGCGACCAGGGCGCAGTAGACGGCCACGGCGAGGGCGTCGGCGGCGTCGTGGCCGCTGTCGCTGTCGCCGTCGCCGGCGCCGCCGTGGGAGAGGGCTTCGACGGCCGCGGGGCCGGGGGCGCCCTGGGTGACGGCCGCCAGGGCGCGCTGGAGGGCGTCGGTGACGGGCTGGTGGCCGGGGCGGACGCCCAGCAGGCCGAGGGCGCGCTGGACGGCGGAGTCGAGGGAGTCGCCGCGGGTCAGGCCGTGGACGATGACGGCGAGGGCGCCGGCCGAGAGGCAGGCGGTGGGGTGGCCGTGGCTCTGCGCGGCGCATTCGACGGCGAGCTGGAGGACGAGGGCGGGCTCCCAGCCGACGAGCAGCCCGAAGGGGGCCGAGCGGGTGGCGGCGGCCGCGTCGCGGGCGGTGGGGTTCTTCGGCTGGTCGAGGGTGCCGAGGACTTCGTCGGCGAAGCCGGTCAGGCAGGCGCGTACGGGGCCGCGGCGGGCGTAGAGCCACTCCTCCTGCGCGAGCCAGCCGTTGTCCGCGCGGCGCTCGTCGGGGCCCCAGTCGTGCTGGGTGGCGGCCCAGCGCAGGTACGCGCGGTGGAGGTCGGTGGGCGGGTGCCAGGCGCCGGTGTCGCGGCGTACGTGGGCCCGTATCAGCCCGTCCACGGTGAAGAGGGTGAGCTGGGTGGCGGCGGTGACGGTGCCGGGGCGGCGCCGCGCCTGGGCGGGGGCGGGCTCGGTCAGGCCCGCCGGGCCGTGTTCCTCGCGGATGGCGTCGAGGGAGAGGCCGGCGAGGGGCGCGCCGAGGGCGTCGCCGAGGGCGGAACCGAGGAGGGTGCCGCGGACCCGGCCGCGGAAGTCCTGCTGCTGGGCGCGGCCCCACAGTGCGGTGGTCGTGCCGGCAGAGGTGCCCGCAGCGGTCGTAGTCGTCGTATTCATGCCGTCCCCCCGGTTCTGGCGCTGCACTTTAACGGACACATTCGATCGGACCCGGAAGGAGTCCACCACGCCGCCCGTAAGTCGCTGAAGAACGGCCGGAATGCGAGCAGTTCGGACCCTCGTCCCGACAGGTGGGACGTGGTAGTGAATTCTTGATCAACATCTGATCGCGCCATGCCAAGCTCTGACACGTGAAGACTCATCTCTTGCGCGGCTCCTTGATCACCGGAGCCCTGGCAATCCTGTGCTCCCTCCTGTTCGCCCTCCCGGCGAGCGCGGCGTCCTACGACGACTGCGCCGCCGGAAAGCTGTGTCTCTACAGCGCCGAGAACGGCGCGAGCGCCAGTGCGGCCCCGGCCGACCAGCCCCTCAAGGACCAGCCGTCGACTGACCCGACGCACGGCACCCTGAGCTACACCGGCTGGGACGACAAGACCGTCTCGGTCTTCAACAACACCGAGTACTGGGCGTGCCTGTACGCGGACACCCAGTACGGCTCGACCGTGCAATCCGTCAAGCCCAACTGGAAGGGCAACCTCTCCCTGACGAGCACCACCCTCCAGGGCAAGGTCAGCTCCCACAAGCTCGTGCCCTCCAAGGCCCTCTGCTTCACGGGCTTCGAACGCTGCCCGGACGACAAGGTCTGTGTCTTCAAGGAGCGCAACGGCCGCGGCGCGATGAAGGCGTACGCGCCAGCCGATGCCGCCAACGCGTACGGAACCGAGCTCGGCGGCCCCGCGCTCTCCACGCGCAACCGCACGAACCAGCGCGCCTGCTTCTACAAGGGCGAGACGCAGACGGGCACCTGGACCCAGCCCGGGGAGACCACCCAGTACCGCGCGTTCGCCGTGCTCAGCGGGGACACGACCACCCTGCCCACGACCTTCCTCTCCCACAAGCTCTCGACGAAGCCGGACTGCTCCTGATGACCACATCCACCCACCGCCCGCACTTTCTGGTCACCGCCGTCGTCGTCAGCCTCAGCGCGTCGCTGCTGATCGCCGTACCCGGCTCGTCGAGCGCCGCCGAGGAACCGCTGCTCGTCCCCGCACTCAACGGGTGGACCGCGCAGTCCGACAGTCGGGTCGTCAGCCCGGGTGTCGAGCACTTCCGCTACAAGGAGACCAACAAGGCCGCCGCGCGCGCCCAGCCCCGCGAGCTGAACATCCTGCGGATGGACCCGGCCAAGCACCCCTTGCGCCTGGAGAGCACGTACGGCACCGCGGCGGGCGTCGCGGAGACCGTCCGGTCCCAGCTGGACGTCATGGACCCTGACCCGATCGCCGGGACCAACGGCGGATACTTCCTGCCCGATGGGGGGGAGGGCATCCAGAGCTTCGGCGCCTCCGCCCGTGACGGCGTGCTGCTGGGCGCGAGCTGCAGCGAGAACAAAAACCGGTACAGCGCCGTCCTCCAGTACGGCATCCCGTACATCACCAAACTGAAGACCGTGATGTCGGTGTCGAGCGACAAGGACGCCACGACCAAGTACGACCTCGACGACATCAACCGGAACCCTGGGATTGCCATGGGATGCCCGCGCGAAGCGGGCGACACCACGGTGTCGTACACCGACGACGGCGGCGACGAGCACACGGCCTATGCGGACCCGACGGAGTTCGTGCTCTTCACCGACAGCTACACGAGGCCGACACCACAGCGGGACCTCAACCCGTACGTCGCCTCGGATGACCAACTGGGTTACGAGGTCGTACTGGACGCCAACGGCCTGATCACCGAGGGCGGGTCGCGCGCCGGACGCACCGTACCGAAGGGCCACCGCATCCTCCAGGCGATCGGCACCGCCGAGACGGCGTGGCTGGCCGACCAGCACGCCAAGCGCGCCACGCTGAAGGTGGACCAGAAGCTCATGGACCTCGGGGTCCCCGGACTCGACCGGCTGATCACCCTGGACGAGTCCGTGGACATCCTCGCCGGCGGCGAGCAGCTCATCTTCAACGGCGTGAACCAGTTCAAGGCCAAGGAGGACGACCCAAAGGGAATCACCATCGAGTACGGCTCGTGCTCACGTATCTACGGGCCGGACGGGGTCAAGAAGAAGACGGCGGCGGCGGGCGACACCTGCAGGTCCTCGCGCACCGTCATCGGAACCGACCAGTACGGACGTACCGTGCTCGCCACGATCACGGGCCCCCGTGACACGTACTCATTCGACGGTGCCTTTTACGGGGAGCTCACCGCGTCCCTGGGCGAGCTCAACGTGATCGACGCCCTCAACCTCGACGGCGGCGGCTCCTCGACCCTGCTGACGCCCGTCCTTCCGACGGAGACGACGACCCTGATGTCGGGATTCACCCGGCAGAGCGGCACCACGGACGGGGCCGGCGACGCCGGCGAGCGCGCGGTCGCGGACGCCGTGTACGCGGGTCAGGGCGGTCGCCCCATCCCGGTGCCGTAGCCGGGCACCCTTCCGAACGGACAGGGGGCGGGCCTGATGCCGTGAGGGCGTCGCCGTCGCCGGCGCGGGCGCCGGCGGCGTACGGCACGCCCGCGCCGAGTGGCGTGCCTCCGGTCGGGGCGGTGGCGCGGAGGGTCGCGGGTGGCGGCCGGGCGTCGGGCCCCCGGCGGAGGCGTGGCAGGGCGGCCCGGAGGTGAGCGGAGAACGGCCGGAAAGCGAACACTTCCGGCCGCCGACCTGGCCGATGGCACGTTTTGCCACTCGCCTTCGACTCGGCCGGTCCCCGCCACACCTCGTTCATCGGACGTTTCCCGCCGCCGCCCAGTGTCGGCGGCATGAAGAAGGCACTGCTCGCCGCGACCGTCGTCGCCTCCGCTCTCACCGCCTCCCTGGTCGCGGCCCCCACCGCCTCCGCCGCAGGCTGGGACCTCCCCTGGTCCGGCCACCACCACCAGAACAACAACAGCCGGTCCTCGATCCCCTTCACCGAGGCCACCGTCACCGCCGGCGCCGACGGCTCCTTCACCCTGAACTGGAAGGCCCACGGCACCAAGCGGGTCGAGATCAAGGCGAACGGCAAGGTCGTCGCCAAGGGCGGCGCCCAGGGCCGGGCCGTGGTCACCGGGCTGCCCGCCGCCGACCGCCAGTGGTTCGACTTCAAGCCCGAGCGCGGCGGCAGCCTGCGCCTGGCCGACCGGCTGATCAAGCTGTCGGGGACGAGCAACTTCCGCGACGCGGGCGGCTACCGCACCACCAACGGCCAGTGGGTCAAGATGGGCGAGATATACCGCTCCGACGCCCTCGACAAGCTGACCGCCGACGACCTCGCCAAGCTGGAGCGCCTGCGCGTCAAGACCGTCTTCGACCTGCGCATGCAGGACGAGCGCACCAAGGACGCCGACAAGGTCCCGGCCGGCGCCACCTACGTCGTCGCCGACGTCTTCGCGGGCTCCCCCGCCTTCCAGACCATGCCCAAGACGCCCGACGAGGCGGTCAAGGCCATGGTCGACGCCGAGAAGGTGATGGTCGGCGGGGAGGGCGGCAAGAAGGCCTACACCCAGGTGTTCACCGGCATCCGGAAGGACGACGGCCGCAGCGTCCTCTTCCACTGCACCGCCGGCAAGGACCGCACCGGCTGGGCGAACGCCGCCCTGCTCACCGCGCTCGGCGTGCCCGGCGAGACCGTGATGGCCGACTACCTGGCCAGCAACGACTACCGCAAGGCCGCCAACGACGCGATCCTCTCCCACCTCCCCGCCCCGCAGGCCGCCGTCTACAAGCCGCTGCTCGACGTGCGCCCGGAGTACCTGAACTCCGGCTACGACGAGGTCAAGGCGCAGTACGGCTCCTTCGACCGCTACCTGAAGGACGGCCTCGGCGTCGACGGCCGCGAGCTGAAGCAGCTGAAGAAGGATCTGCTCGTCGGCTGACCCGAACCGAGCAGCCACGAGGAGCAGCCTGGCCGGGACGGACCCCCGCCGGGCTGCTCCTCGTAGCATGCGGGCTCAGTCCAGTACGGGCAGCAGCTCCGGCAGGTGGCCGTCCGAGGCGCGGGCCGCCAGCTGCCGCTCCTGCGACACCTCCCCGTACAGCGTCGTACGGGCCTTCGCGGGCCGCCCGGCCGCCTCGGCGACCGCGATCAGGTCCTGGACCGACTTGTACGAGCCGTAACTCGACCCCGCCATACGCGAGATGGTCTCCTCCATCAAGGTTCCGCCCAGGTCGTTCGCCCCCGACCGGAGCATCTCGGCGGCGCCCTCCGTGCCCAGCTTCACCCAGCTCGTCTGAATGTTGGTGATGTGCGGGTGGAGCAGGATCCTGGCCATCGCCGTCACCGCGCGGTTGTCGCGGACCGTCGGACCGGGCCGGGCGATGCCCGCCAGGTAGACCGGCGCGTTGGTGTGGATGAACGGGAGCGTCACGAACTCCGTGAAGCCGCCCGTCTGCTGTTGGATCCGCGCCAGCGTGCGGAAGTGGCCGAGCCAGTGCCGGGGCTGGTCCACGTGCCCGTACATCATCGTGGACGAGGAGCGGATGCCGAGCTCGTGCGCCGTGGTGACGACGTCGATCCAGTCCGCCGTCGGGAGCTTGCCCTTGGTGAGCACCCAGCGGACCTCGTCGTCCAGGATCTCCGCCGCCGTGCCCGGGATGGAGTCCAGTCCGGCCTCCTTGGCCGCCGTCAGCCAGTCCCGTACGGACATCCCCGTACGCGTGGCGCCGTTGACGACCTCCATCGGGGAGAAGGCGTGCACGTGCATGCCGGGGACGCGCTGCTTCACCGCCCGCGCGATGTCGAAGTACGCCGTCCCGGGCAGGTCCGGGTGGATGCCGCCCTGCATGCACACCTCGACCGCGCCGACGTCCCAGGCCTGGGCGGCCCGGTCGGCGACCTGGTCGAGGGAGAGCGTGTACGCGTCGGCGTCCGTGCGGCGCTGCGCGAAGGCGCAGAAGCGGCAGCCGGTGTAGCAGACGTTCGTGAAGTTGATGTTCCGCGTGACGATGTACGTGACGTCGTCGCCCACGACCGACTTGCGCAGGTCGTCGGCGATCCGGCACAGCGCGTCGAGCGCCGGCCCGTCCGCGTGCAGCAGCGCGAGCGCCTGCTCGTCGGTGAGCCCGGTGGGATCGTCGGCGGCCTGCGCGAGTGCGGCGCGCACGTCGGTGTCGATGCGCTCGGGCACCATCCCGGGCGCCGCCGCCTCCCGCAGCGCCTCCCAGTCGCCGTAGACCTCGTCGAAGTCGTCGCGCCGGTCGCCGGTGCGGCCCTCGGTGTCGATGGTGGCGTGCAGGTCGGTGCGCCCGTACGCGGTGAAGCCCTCGTCGGGCTCCTGCCACGGCCTGCCCTCCACCGTGGCGGCCTCGTCCGCGAGCCCGGTCTCCGCGTCGGCCAGGGCGCGCACGTGCGGCAGCAGCCGGGGGTCCAGCCAGGGCTCGCCGCGCTGGAGGAACTCCGGGTAGATGGTGAGGCGTTCGCGCAGCTCGAAGCCGGCGGCGGCGGTGCGCTCGGCCAGCTCCTCGATGTGCGGCCAGGGGCGCTCGGGGTTGACGTGGTCGGGGGTCAGCGGCGAGACCCCGCCCCAGTCGTCGATGCCCGCGCCGATGAGCAGGGCGTACTCGGCGTCCACCAGGTTCGGCGGAGCCTGGATGCGGGCGCTCGGGCCCAGGATGTGCCGGGCGACGGCGATGGCGGCGGCCAGCTCCTCCAGCTCCGCGTCCGGCATGCCGCGCATGGCGGTGTCCGGCTTGGCGCGGAAGTTCTGGACGATGACCTCCTGGATGCCGTGGTAGGCGCGCTGGATCCGCCGGAGCTCGAAGAAGGCCTCGGCCCGCTCCTCGTAGGACTCGCCGATCCCGATCAACACGCCGGTGGTGAAGGGGACGTTGGAACGGCCCGCGTCCTCCAGCACCCGCAGCCGGACGGCCGGGTCCTTGTCGGGGGAACCGTGGTGGGGGCCGCCGGGCTCGGACCACAGGCGGGTGGCGGTGGTCTCCAGCATCATGCCCATGCTGGGCGCGACGGGCTTCAGCCGTTGCAGATCGGACCACGACAGCACGCCGGGGTTGAGGTGCGGCAGCAGGCCGGTCTCTTCGAGGACCCGGATGGCCATGGCCCGTACGTAGGCGAGGGTGTCGTCGTAGCCGTGCGCGTCGAGCCACTCGCGGGCCTCGGGCCAGCGGTCCTCGGGGCGGTCACCGAGGGTGAAGAGCGCTTCCTTGCAGCCCATCGCCGCGCCCTGGCGGGCGATGTCGAGGACCTCGTCGGGGGAGAGGTACATGCCGTGGCCGCTCCCCCGCAGCTTGCCGGGCACGGTCACGAAGGTGCAGTAGTGGCACTTGTCGCGGCACAGGCGAGTCAGCGGGATGAAGACCTTGCGCGAGTACGTGATGACGCCGGGCCGGCCGGCGGCGGCGAGCCCGGAATCCCTTACGCGGGCGGCGGACGCGGCGAGGTCCCGCAGGGCCTCGGGGGGGGGGGGGGGGGGGAGGGGGGGGGGGGGGGGGTAGGGGGGGGGGGGGGGGGGGGGGGGGGGTTTGTCCAGCGAGTGGAACACATTCCTGTAGCATACGTCCGCGAGCTGCGGCCGGTCCTCCGTCA
>NZ_JBVIFS010000051.1:0-30603 GCF_055571215.1 Streptomyces sp. NPDC030995 | reverse complement strand
TCTCACTCCGTACCCCCTTAAAAAACATCACAGCGTAACGTCCCTGTCCGGGAATTGACCCAAAGCGGGGGGGGGGGGGTGGGGCGGGACCACCCCCCCCCCCCCCCCCCCCCCCCCCCCCGCGGTGCTCGTACCGGCCGGTCGGGCCGGTGCTCAGCCGACCAGTACGTGCCCGTCGTCCGCCCGGTGGACGCGCGACCGGCGCAGGTTCTGGACGGCGAAGGTGCGCTGCAGCCAGCGGTCCCGGCCGTCGTAGTGCGGGGTGAACCCCGTCCGCCCGTGCACCGTCACCCGGTTGTCCACGATCGCGAGGTCACCGGGGGTCAGGTAGTGGGTCAGCGCGTGCTCGGCGAACAAGGCCTGCAGCTCCCGCATCGCGGCGTCGGCCCGCCGGGTCAGCGGGTCGGTGGCCGCGAAGTCCACCTGGACGTCCGGGTCCTCGGGTGCGCCGCTCAGCACTGCGTGCGGCTGCGACTCCCCCGGGGGCAGGCCGAACGAGGGCGGTGGGGCGCTGACGAACTCCGGCCGGAACAGCACCTCGCGGCTCTCGTCGCTCAGCAGCCGGGCCACCTGCCGAATGGAGGCCGTCCGCAGCCCGGCCACCCGGTCGTGGTCGGCCCGCAGGCAGAGCAGCAGGACGTAGTC
Organism: Streptomyces sp. NPDC030995; assembly: GCF_055571215.1. Lineage (NCBI taxonomy): Bacteria > Bacillati > Actinomycetota > Actinomycetes > Kitasatosporales > Streptomycetaceae > Streptomyces > Streptomyces sp. NPDC030995. The sequence goes on along the minus strand of NZ_JBVIFS010000051.1, from coordinate 29,958 downwards.
CGGGCGGTGCGGGTGGAAGACGTTCTCGTTGTGGAAGGTCAGCAGCACCGATCCCTCGTTGCCCTGGAACTCCTCGTTGCCGGGCACCGGGATGACGTCGTGCACCATCGCGCCGGACTTCTCCGGCCGGAAGGAGATCGGATCGCCCAGCGCGTTGGTGACGAGCATCAGCGCGGCCGCGGCGACGGTCGCCTCCCGCTGCACCGAACCGCTCACCATCGGCGTCCCGGGGACGAGTGCCGGGTCCACCGGCAGTCCCCGGATCACGAACGCCCCGGCGGGGCCGGAGTCGCGCCGGAAGGCCGCCAGCGACTTCCGCAGCGAGACCGGCAGGTCGTGCCAGCGCCGCCCGGCCTCCCGCAGCCATGCCGCGTCGTCGATCCGGCTGCCGGCCGTCGACAGCAGCGCTCTCGCCACCTCTTCGACCGCCAGCGTGTCGGCTCTGTTCAGGGTCATCCCGTCGGCATGGGTGCCGACCTCGAGGTCCATCGACATCAGTGCACTTCCTTCTGGACTTCTTGACGGTCGGCCATCTCTGTCTGCTGCTTCCCCGTGTCCATCAGGCGGGTGAGCACCTCGGCCACCTCGCCGACGTGCGGCGCGCGCAGGACCCCGAGGTGGTTGCCGGACACCCGGTACACCTCCAGCCCGCCGTCGGCCAGTTCGGCCCACCGGCTGGTGAAGTCGGCGAAGCTGACGCCGATCGCGACCTCGTGCTGGCCGGCGGCCAGCTCGTCACCCGCGAGCAGGTGCAGCTTCCCCGGGTAGGCCCGGTGCCGGTAGTTCAGCCGGGTCTGCAGCAACTCCCGCCAGACCCGCACCCGGGATGGCCAGAAGTCGTCTCCGGGCACCGGCGGATCGATTTCGCCGTCGTCGACGATCACGTTGAGGACGGCGTGCGCCTGCCGCTGGATCTCGTCGACCTCGTCCTCGCCGGCCACGGCGAGCCGGGCCAGCAGGGCCTCGGCCCGCAGGAAGGTGTCCATGAACTCCCGCATGTTCTCGCGCTCGTAGGTGTCCAGCGCCGGGTCCAGCAGGAGGAAGGTGACGTCCTCGCCGGCCTCGTACAGCCGCCGGGCCATCTCGGTGGTGATCTGGCTGCCGCCGCACCAGCCGAGCAGCCGGTACGGGCCGTTCGGTGCGGCCCGGCGCAGCTCGGCGAGGTTGAGTTCGGCGATCTGCTCGATGCTCTCGGGGGCGGGGCACGGGCGGGTCAGCCCGGGCCACTCGAACACGCCCACCGGCTGGTCCTCGTCGAGGTGTTCGGCGAGTTGGGCGAACCAGTGCGCGCTGCCGGGGTGGACGCAGAACAGTGGCGGCCTCGTCCCTTCCCGGCGGAGCCAGACGATCGCGTCCGCGGTCTCCGTCCCGCAGGTCCCCGTGCCTGCCTCCGCGGTCTCGGAATCGGCCACCACCCGGGCCAGTTCGGCCACCGTCCGGTGCCGGTAGAAGTCCTGGAAGGAGAGCCGGATGCCGTGCTCGGTGCGGAGTTTGACGATCACCCGCATCACGGTGAGCGAGTGGCCGCCGAGCTCCACGAAGCTGTCGTCGATCCCGACCCTGGGCAGGCCCAGGGCCTTGGCCCAGGCCCTGGCCAGCACGTTCTCCACCGACGTTCGCGGTGCCCGGTAGCTGCGCGTCGAGGCCGGGCCCGCGAACTCCGGCAGCGCGGCGGCGTCCACCTTGCCGCTCGCGGTCATGGGCAGGTCGTCGAGCACCAGGTAGCCGGACGGCACCAGGTAGGGCGGCAGCGTCCGGGCCAGTTGGGCGGGCAGCCCGGCGGTGTCGATCTCGGCACCCTCGGCCGGCACCAGGTAGGCGACCAGCTCCTTCTCGCCCCCCAGCGTGGTGTGCACCCGGACGGCGACGTCGCGGAGGTCGGCGTGGCCGCGCAGCGCCGCCTCGATCTCGCCCAGCTCGATCCGGTACCCCCGGATCTTCACCTGGTGGTCCACCCGGCCGGCGAACTCCAGCACTCCGTCCTCGCGGTACTTGGCCAAGTCACCCGTCCGGTACAGGCGTTGGCCCGCCTCCGCCGCGTAGGGATCCGGCACGAAGCGCTCGGCGGTCAGCTCTGGGCGTTCGACGTAACCCCGGGCCAGCTGCGCCCCGCCGATGTAGAGCTCGCCCACCACCCCGACCGGGACGAGTTCGAGATTCCGGTCCAGCACCCGCATCGTGGTGTTTGCGAAGGGCCGCCCGATCGGCAGCACACCCGCTTCGAGTTCGGCGGCGGTAGCCTCCAGGTGCGAGCAGCCGACGGTGGTCTCGGTCGGTCCGTACTCGTTGTCGACCACGGTGTCCGGTGCGTGCTCCGCCCAGCTGGAGACCATCTCCCTGGTCAGCTCCTCGCCGCCGGCGATCAGGCGGCCGGCCGCGTGACGGACCGCCTCGGGCGACAGGGACTGGTTGAGCAGGGCCAGGTGCGACGGGGTCAGCTTGAGCAGACCGAAGCCGCCCCGCTCCAACTCGGCGACCAGCGCGTCGATCCCGGGTGTGCCGTCGTCCTCGGTGATGGTCACCGGCTGCCCGGAGAGCAGCGCGGGGAAGAGCGAGGTGACGGGCAGGTCGAAGGCCATCGAGGAGTACAGTGGCGCGCCGGTGCCGCCGAGCGGGGTGTAGCCGCCCAGGCACCAGGAGACGTAGTTGACCAGGTTGCGGTGCTCGATCATCACGCCCTTCGGCGTGCCGGTGGAGCCGGAGGTGTAGACGATGTAGGCGAGGCCGTCCGGGTCCGCCGTCCGGCCGAGGTTCTCCGGCGAGCGGTCGCCGAGCGGCACCTCGCCGTCCAGCAGCAGCACCCGGGCCGGGCCGTCGGCCAGCAGCTCGGCCAACTCGCTCTGGGAGAGCACCAGGGCGGCCCGGGTCTCGGCCAGCAGGGCGGCCAGCCGGGGCGCGGGGTGGCCGGGGTCGAGCGGCAGGTAGGCGGCGCCCGCCTTGAGCACGCCGAGCAGCGCGACCACCAGTTCGGGCCCCCGGCGCAGCAGAACGCCGACCCGGCTCTCCCGGTCGACGCCGAGTGAGCGCAGGTGGCGGGCCAACCGGTTGGCTCGGGAGTTGAGTTCGGTGTAGCTGACGGTGCTGCCGTCGGCGCAGCGCAGGGCGACGGCGTCCGGCGTGCGGCCGACCTGACGCTCGAACAGCTCGTGCAGGCATTCGTACGGATAGCCCGCGTCGGGCCCGGCGGCCAAGGAGAGCAGCCGCTGCGCCTCGGTCTCGTCGAGGGCGGTGCCGCGGGCGTCGCCGGCCGGGTCGGCCGCCATCGCCGCCAGGATCCGGCGGTACGTCCCGGCCAGCCGCTGCCCGTTGGCGCGGCTGATCCGGGCGGGCTGTCCGGAGATGTACAGCACGCCGGGGAAGGTCCAGACGTCAAGCCCGAACTCGTTGGGGCTGACGTCGACCACGTTCGCCGACTCGATCCTGCTGCGGTCCAGGACATGGAAGTCGAGGTAGGTGAAGGCGACTTCGACCAGCGGTGTGCCGGCGCCCCACTCGCGCTGCATCTCCGGCAGCGGGAACCGGCGGTGCGGCCAGGCCGCGACCTCCTCGGCGAAGACCTGGCCGACCAGTTCAGCCCAGGTCGCGCCGGTCAGTTCGACGCCGAGCGGCAGGGTGTTCAGGTGCATGCCGCGCACCGACTCGCCGCCCCTGGTCTCCAGTCGCCCGTTGCAGACCAGACCGGTGTGGAACCGGTGCGAGCCGCTGATCACGCTGAGCGCCTTCAGGTGGGCGGCGAACAGAACGCTCTTGAGTGGGGCCCCGGCGGCGGCGGCCAGTCGGCGCAGCCCGGGCTCCAAGTCCCGGAACGGGACGGTGATCAGGTACGGCAGCTCGCCCGAGCCCGGTGCGGCGGCCCAGCTCTCCGGCAGCTCGACCCGGTCGAACCGGCCGGTCCGGTCCTGCCAGAAGGCGCGGTCCGCCTCGGAGGCCAGCGAGTCCAGCTCCAACGCGATGTGGTCGGCAAAGCGGACGGTGTGGGTGGGGGCGGGGGCGGGTTCACGCCCGTCCCGGATCGCCCGGTAGTCCGCCATCACCTCGGTGATCAGCGAGTGGTGGCTCCAGCCGTCGAGGATGGCGTGGCACTCGATGAACGAGAAGGTCCAACGGTCGTCGGCGGTCAGGTGCACGTGGAAGCGGAGCATCGGCGCCCGGGTGATGTCGAACGGGGCCCTCCGGGTCTCCTCGGTGAACCGCTCGACGGCCTCCGCCGCCCCGGCCTGGCCGAGCGGGCGCAGGTCGTCGAAGCCGACCTCCACCGCGCCGGTGGTGTGCACGAGTTGGAGCGGCTCCTGATAGCCGGAGAGATCGAAGGAGGTGCGCAGGATCTCGTGCCGCCGGGCCAGCAGCGCCGCCGCCGCACGCATCGCGGGGAGCGAGAACGGGGCGTCGTCGGTGAAGGGGAAGAGGGTGATGTTGTGGTAGGGGCTCGTGTCCCGGTCCGAGACCATCTGGTAGACCATGGCGGCCTGCACCATGGACATCGGGTAGGCGTCGGCCAGACCGGTGGGCAGCTTCGCCCGATCCTCCGGCGAGAGCAGCGCGAACGGGGCGACCCGCCGCTCCTCGGGGCTGACCTCGGTGGCCGGCCCGGCCGACTCGGCGTACCGGGCCAGGGTCTCGACGGTCTGGTGCACCAGCAGGTCCTGCACGGTCAGTTCGATCCCGCGCGGGCGCAGCGCGCCCACAACCCGGATGGCCCGGATCGAATCCCCACCGAGGGCGAAGAAGTTGTCCCGCACACCCACCCGGGGCAGGCCGAGCACCTCGGCCCAGCTCTCCGCCATCACCTGCTCGATGGGTGTTCTCGGGGCGATGTGCTCCTCCTCCGCGAGCGCCCGGTGGGCGTCCGGATCGGGCAGCGCCCGGCGGTCGGTCTTCCCGTTGGCGGTCACCGGGAGCACGTCCAGCGGGACGAAGACCGCGGGCACCATGTAGGCGGGCAGCACCCGGCTGAGGTGGTCGCGCAGCTCCGCCACACCGGCCGGCCGGCCTGCCGTGGTGGTGTAGTAGGCGACCAGCCGCGACTCGCGGTCCCCCGGACGGCGATGGGCGAGCACCACACTCTTCTCCACCCCGGGGTGGCCGGTGACGGCCGCCTCGATCTCGCCGGGCTCGATCCGGTAACCGCGGATCTTGACCTGGTCGTCGGCCCGGCCGAGGAACTCCAGGCCACCGTCCACGCCGTAGCGGGCCAGGTCGCCGGTCCGGTACATCCGCGCGCCCGGCACCGTCGCGTACGGGTCCGGGCCGAACCGGTCGGCGGTCAGCGCCGCCCGGCCCAGGTAGCCCCGGGCCAGCCCCGCTCCGGAGACGTGGAGTTGGCCGGGCACGCCGATCGGCACCGGGTTGAGCTCCTCGTCCAGCACGTACACCCGCAGGTCGCCGAGCGGCCGGCCGATCGGGCTGCGGCGGCCGCCCGTGGTCTCGGCTGCACTGACCTGATGGTACGTCACATGCACGGTGGTCTCGGTGATCCCGTACATGTTGACCAGCGCCGGGGTGGTGTCGCCGAAGCGGTCGAACCAGGGCGCCAGCTCGGCCACGTCCAGGGCCTCGCCGCCGAACACCACCTTCCGCAGCGAGAGCGCGTCCGGTGCCGGATCGGCGGCGTTGACGGCCTCGATCAGGCCCCGGAAGGCCGACGGGGTCTGGTTGAGCACGGTGACCCGCTCGGCGACGAGCAGGGCGAGGAAGTCCTGCGGGGAGCGCGAGGTGGCGAACGGCACGACCACGACCCGGCCGCCGTGCAGCAGGGCGCCCCACAGCTCCCAGACCGAGAAGTCGAAGGCGTAGGAGTGGAACAGCGTCCACACGTCGTCGGGGCCGAAGTCGAAGTCGGCCGCGCAGGAGGCCAGCAGGCGCAGCACGTTGCGGTGGGTCACGGGCACGCCCTTGGGGCGGCCGGTGGAGCCCGAGGTGTAGATGACGTAGGCGGTGTGGTCCGGGCCGGCCACGGGCGCCGGGTCGGTGTCCGGCCAGTCGGCCGGATCCGCCTCCGGTGCCACGGTGGTGACACCGTCACCCGGCACCTCGTCCCGGGAGACCACCACGGTCACTGCGGCGTCGTCGAGGATGTAGGCCAGCCGGTCGGCCGGCTGGCCCGGGTCGAGCGGGAGGTACCCGGCGCCGGACTTGAGCACCCCGAGCAGGGCCACCACCAGGTCGAGGCCGCGGTCGAGCCGGACACCGACCAGTGAATCCGGTGCCACGCCGATCGAACGCAGCCGGTGCGCCAGCCGGTTGGCTCTGGCGTTGAGATCGGCGTAGGTCAGCGCCGTGCCGTCGTAGCTCGCCGCGGTGGCGTCCGGGGTGCGCTCGGCCCAGGCCTGGAACGCCTCGGCCAGCGACGGCGCGGTCGGGTAGTCCCGGGCGGCGTCGTGCCGGGCCGTCAGCCGCTCGCGCTCGGCGCCGGTCAGCAGCTCCAGCCCGCTCACCCGGGCGTCCGGGTCGGCGGCGATGCTCGCGAGGAGGCGCAGATAGTGGCCGACCAGCCGCTGCGCGGTCTCCGTGTCGAACAGCGCGGTGGCGTAGTCGAGCCGGCCCGACAGCGAACCGTCCGGGCGGGTGCCCAGGGACAGCCCCAGGTCGTACTTGGCCACGCTCCAGGCGACCGACTCGGGCTCGGCGGCCAGGCCGGCCCGGGCGGCGGGATCCCTGGTCTCCAGCTGGAAGACCGCCTGGAAGATCGGGGTGCGGGACGCGTCGCGCACGGGCGCCAACTCGTCGACCAGCTGCTCGAACGGGGTCTCCTGGTGCTCGTAGGCGTCGAGCGCGGTCGCCCGTACCCGGGCCAGCAGATCCACGAAGGACGGCTCGCCGGAGAGGTCGGTGCGCAGCACCACCATGTTGACGAACAGGCCGATCATCTCGTGCGTGGCCGACTCGTCCCGGCCGGCCAGCGGACTGCCGACCACCACGTCGTGCTGCCCGCTGTAGCGGCCGAGCAGCAGCTGGTAGGCGGCCAGGAAGACCATGAACGGGGTCGCCCCGTGCTGCCGGCCCAGCTGGACCAGGAGCTCGGCCGACTCGGCCGGCACGGTGAAGGCGACACTGGCACCGTCGGTCGAGCGGACGGGCCCGCGCGGGCGGTCGGTGGGCAGCTCCAGCGGCTCCAGACCGGCCAGCGCGCGGCGCCAGTGGTCGAGCTGCTCGGCGAGGCGGGCGCCGGAGAGGCGCTGGCGCTGCCAGACGGCGAAGTCCGCGTACTGCGCCGGCGGCGGGGCCAGCGGGGAAGGCAGACCGGCCGCGAACGCCTGGTAGAGCTGGTCGAGTTCGGTGAGCAGGATCGCCTCCGACCAGCCGTCGAAGGCAATGTGGTGGATCGTCAGCAGCAGCACGTGATCGTCGTCGGCCATCCGCACCAGCAGCGCCCGGAGCGGCTGCTCGGCCGCCAGGTCGAACGGGCGCGCACCGGCCTCGTCCTCCAGCTCGGCCAGCCGGTGCTCGGCCGCCTCCCGGCCGGTGCCGCGCAGGTCGAGAAAGGTGAACGCCGACGGGCCCGGCCCGTCGATCACCTGGACGGGCTCGCCGTCCCCGGTCGCGTACCGGGTGCGCAGCACCTCGTGCCTGGCGACGACCTCGTCCAGCGCGCGCCGCAGCGCTGCCCCGTCCAACTCGCCGCGCAGCCGTAGCCGCAGGGGCATCAGGAACTCGGTGCTGCCGGGCTGGATCTGATCCAGCAGCCAGAGCCGGCGCTGCGCGAACGACAGCGGCAGGGCCTCGCCCCGGGCCACCGGAGTGATCCCGTCGTCCTGCGCCGCCTTCGCCAGGCCCCGCAGGCGCCGCTTCAACAACTCCGCGCGGGAGATCGAGCTCGTGCTCATCCTTCGCCTTCCTGATACCTGCCGTAGATTGACCCCGGACCCGGGCGCACTGACCGAACCCAGGCTGCACACCGGGCGCCAGGCGCCAGCAGGGTCAGCGCGGCGCTCTTTCAGGCAGGCAAGACTGCGTGTGTGAGTGCCCGTCCTTCTCTGTGGCCCACCGACCGGTCCGAGCAGCATCGACGCATGACCGACAAGGTGCCGCCGTTGCTGCGCAATCGGGACTTCCTGCTGCTCTGGCAAGGTTCCGCGGTGTCGAGCCTCGGCTCGAACGCCTCCACCGTCGCCTACGCGCTGCTGGTGCTGGCCCTGACCGGCTCGCCCGCCGACGCGGGCTTCACCGGCTTCGTCGCGCTGCTCCCGCAGTTGCTGTTCCAGCTGCCGGCCGGAGCACTGGTCGACCGGTGGAACCGCAAGCGGGCGATGATCTGGTGCGACGTGTTGCGCGCCCTCACCGTCGGCAGCGTCGCGGCCGCCCTGCTCGCCGGACACCTGTATCTGGCCCACGTGCTGGTGGCGGGCTTCGTCGAGGGCACCCTCACCGTCTGCTTCCGGATCGCCGCCTCGGCGGCGGTACCCAATGTGGTGCACCCCTCCCAACTCGCGCTGGCGCTCTCGCGCAACGAGGCCCGGGCACGGGGCGCCGCCATGCTCGGCCAGCCGCTCGGTGGAGTCCTGTTCGGGCTCGGCCGGGCCGTCCCGTTCCTCTTCGACGCGTTCAGCTACCTGGTGTCGCTGGGCGCACTGCTGATGATCCGGAAGGACTTCCAGGTCGAGCGCCCGGCGCAGCCCGGACGGTCAGGGCGGTTGGGGCAGCTGGGCGCCGAGATCGGCGAGGGCGTGCGCTGGCTCTGGCGGCAGCCCTTCCTGCGGACCACCACCTTCCTGATCGCGGGCAGCAACCTGCTCTTCCAGGCCCTGTTCCTGACCGTCCTCGTGAGCGCCCGGCGGCACGGCGGGTCGTCCGCCGCGATCGGCGTGATGTTCGGCGTCGCCGCCGTCGGCGGTGTGGTCGGCTCGCTGGTCGCCCCCGCGCTGGAGCGCCGGCTGCTGATGAAGGTGGTGGTGATCGGGGCCAACTGGGCCTGGGCGCTGCTGGTTCCGCTACTGCTGGTCGTGCGGAACCCGTACCTGATCGGCGCGGTGTACGCGCTGATGTGCTTCGTCGGCCCGGTCTGGAACGTGGTGATCTCCGCCTACCAGCTCGCCGTGACCCCCGACCGGATGCGGGGCCGGGTGCTCGGTGCGGCGGGCATGGTCGCGTTCGGCGCCGTCCCGCTCGGCTCGCTGATCGGCGGTCTGCTGCTGAGCCGCTACGGCGCCGACACCACGGTGTGGCTGCTGGCCGGCTGGATGGCCCTGCTCGCCGTCGTTTCCACCGTCAGCCCTGCCGTCCGCGCCGCTCCGAGCCTCACCGAGGCCACCCCCCTCGAACCCCAGCCGGCCACCGCCGGCTGAACCCGGCGGCGACGCTTCACCGTCCCGACGGTGCGAACGCGGTCGACGCCGGCGGCACACCATGGCGCGACTGTTGCCTCCGAGACGGCGTAGCGAGCTGAAGTCGGGGTTGCCGCTGCCGGAGCCACATGACTTCCACCGTCCAACCCCTGGCCATGGCCGGGCCATTCCCCAGGCTCCGGCCCCTTGGCCGACCCACGCGGTCACCGCCATTTTGGCCGCGGAGTTGACCGGTGAGTGCCTGTCGGTGATGCCGCGCGAGGCCCAGCGCCAGGCCGGCCTGCAGGCGTCCCCGACCTCTCGAGGCGTCTGTGCACCCGCGAGCCGGCCGTCATCGCCACCTTGGTCGCCCTGTTCGAGCAGGCCGGGGAGGCGGACGTCCCCCCTCGGCACCGCCGGCAGCCGCTTCGCAGCGGGACTCGAAGTCACCCATCTGAGCTCGTCGAAGCGCCGGGCTGCGCGAAGCGGGAGGCTGGGGGCCTGTGCCGTCCGACGCGCAGCTCCTCGCGCCCTGCCCGTGGTTGCTCGGTTGCCCAAGGGCGGATCCTAGCCCTGCTGGGAGAGCAGGGCCTCCACCTCCTCGTCGGAGAGTTCGGCGATCTGGGCCTCGACGGCGTCCGTCACCACTTCGGTGAGGGTGGCCACCGTGGTCGCCTCGAAGAGTCGCCGCAGGGGGATGGTCACCCCGAACACCGCGCTCAGCCGGGCCAGTACCCGGGTGGCGAGCAGGGAGTGGGCGCCGAGCACGAAGACGTCGTCGTGGACGCCGATCCTGTCGATGCCAAGCATCTCCGTCCAGACCCCGGCGACGATCTCCTCGGTGGGGTCGCGGGGGGCCACGTAGGGGTGCTCGAACTCGGGGCGGTCCGGCGCGGGGGCCGGCAGGGCCTTGCGGTCGACCTTCTTGCTTGAGGTGAGCGGGAGTTCGGCCAGTGTCGCCCAGACCGACGGGATCATGTACTCGGGCAGCCGCTCGCCCGCGTACCGCCGCAGTTCGGTGATCTCGGGTGTGGTGTCGCCCTCCGGGACGAGGTAGGCGACCAGCCGGCGGTCCCCCGGCCGGAGGTCCCTGGCGACCACGGCGACCGCCCGCAGGGCGGGGTGCTGGGCCAACACGGCCTCGATCTCGCCGAGTTCGATCCGGAAGCCGCGCAGCTTCACCTGCTGGTCGATCCGGCCGAGGAACTCGATCGTGCCGTCGGCCAGGTACCTGACCAGGTCACCGGTGCGGTAGAGCCGGGCGCCGGGCTCGGCGCCGAACGCGTCCGGGATGAACTTCTCCGCCGTGAGTGCGGCGCGGCGGTGGTAGCCGCGGGCCAACCGCAGCCCACCGAGGTGCAGCTCGCCGGGTACGCCGACGGGGACGGGCTCGCCGTGCGCGTCCAGGATGTACGCCCGGGTGCCGGGGACGGGCCGGCCGATCGGCATCGCCGCCTCCCCGCGGCCCGGCGGATCGGCAGGGACGGGGTGCAGCACGCAGGTGACGGTGGCCTCGGTCGGGCCGTAGTTGCAGAGGAACCGGCCCGGCAGGCCGGTGGCCGCCCAGCCGCGCGCGTCGTCGACGGTGACGACGTCGCTGCCGACGTTCATCAGCCGCAGGCCCCGCATCCGGGGGTCGTCCGGGGTGAGCCCGGCCAGCACCTCCCGGTAGTACGCCGGGGTGATCTCCATGATGGTGATCCGGTGCTCGGCGACCCGGTCGGGCAGCTCGGCGGGGCTCCAGAAGAGCGGGTCGGCCACCACCACGGTGGCGCCCGCGAGCAGGGTCGCGGCGATCTGGTCCATGGCCACGTCGAAGGTGAGCGCGGAGAGCAGCACCACCCGGTCGTCGGCCCGGATGTCGTAGGCCTCGGCGATCACCCGGCAGTGGTGGGCGTAGGAGCCGTGCTCGATCAGCACGCCCTTGGGCTGCCCGGTGGAGCCGGAGGTGTAGATCATGTAGGCGAGGTCGCCGGGCTCGGCCCGGTGCGCGAGGTCGGTGGCCGGGTGGGCGGCGATCAGGCCCGCGTCACCGTCGGTACGCACCAGCGGGCAGCCGACACCCGCCAGCCGGCCGGCGAACCGGTCGGTGGTGACGATCGCGGCGACCCCGGCGTCGCGGAGCATGAACTCCAGCCGCTCCGCAGGGTGTTCGGGGTCGACCGGCAGGTACGCGCCGCCGGCCTTGAGTACCGCGAGCAGGGCCACCACCACATCCGGGCCGCGCTCCATGCAGACCGCGACCAGGCTCTCGCCGCCGACGCCGAGCGACCGGAGGTGGTGGGCGAGCCGGTTGGCGCGCTCGTTCAGTTCGGCGTAGCCGAGGGTCTCGGCGCCGAAGGCGACCGCCTCGGCGTCGGGCTGCTCGACGGCGCGCCGCTCGAACAGCTCCGGTACGCAGACGGTCTCGGCGGTGGCACGGGCCTGGCCGTTCCAATCGTGGACCAGCCGCCGCCGTTCGGGGCCGGTGAGCATCGACGGGCGGCTCAGCGGCGCCTCGGGGTGCTCGGTGACTCCGCGCAGCAGGCTCAGGTAGTGCCCGGCCATCCGCTCCACGGTGGTTCGGTCGAACAGTGCCGCCGCGTACTCGAAGAGGCCGTTCAGGCTGCCGTCGGCCCTCCGCCCGAGGGAGAGAGTGAGGTCGAACTTGGCGGTCTGCCAGGGCGCTGCGACCCGCTCCACCACGATGCCGTCGAGGCTGAGCGGGGTGCGCTGCGCGTGCTGGAGGTCGAACATCACCTGGAACAGCGGGTTGCGGGAAAGATCCCGCTCCGGCTGCAGGTCGTCGACCAGCCGCTCGAAGGGCAGGTCCTGGTGGCTGTAGGCCGCGACCACGTCCTGGCGGACCTGGTCGATCAGCTCCGCGAAGCTCGGGTCGCCGCCGAGATCGGCTCGGAGCACGACGGTGTTGATGAAGTTCCCGACCAGCTCCTCGACTTCGGGGCGGGTGCGCCCGGCGACCGGCGTGCCGACCGAGACGTCGCTCTGGCCGGTGTACCGGGCGAGCAGCAGGTGGAAGGCGGCCAGCAGGACGACGAACGGGGTCACCGAGTGCCGGCGGGCCAGCGCGTCGACGGCCTCGGTGAGATCGGCGGGCACCGCCATCGCCAGCAGCTCGCCGCGCGCGTCGCGGACGGCCGGGCGCGGACGGTCGGTCGGCAGCTCCACCGGGGTGAGCCCGGCCAGCCGCTCGCGCCAGTGCGCCAGGTGCCGCTCCGGGCTGGGGCTCTCCGCCCAACGCGCCTGCCAGGCCGCGAAGTCGGCGTACTGCACGGGCGGGCGCGGCGGCACCTCCGTACCGGCGCGGTAGGCGCGGTAGAGCAGCCCGAGATCCCGGGTGAGCACGTCGGCCGACCAGCCGTCGACTGCGATGTGATGGGCCGTCAGTGCGAGCAGGTGCTCCTCCGCGCCGACCCGCACCAGCAGCACCCGCAGCGGCGCCTCCCGGTCGAGACGGAACGGCCGCCCGGTCTCCTCCCGGAGCAGCGCCTCGGCCTGCTCGACCGCCACCGGGTACGGCAGTCGGGAGAGGTCAACCGGGGTGGTGTCGAGCGGGGCGGGCGGGTCGATGACCTGGACGGGCGAGCCGTCGGGCGCGATGTACCGCGTCCGCAGCACTTCGTGGCGGGCCACCAGTTCGTCCAGCGCAAGGGCGAGCGCCTCGGTGTCCAGCGGCCCGCGCAGGCGCAGGGCCATCGGCACCAGGTACTCGGCGCTGCCGGGTTCGAGCTGGTCCAGGAACCACATCCGGCGCTGCGCCGAGGAGGGCGGCACCGCCTCGGTGCGGGGCACCGGGGTGATCGGGCCGGCGGTGTCGGCCGCCAGCGCCTCCGGGACGGCCAGCAGCTCCGCCAGCCGGGCGACCGTCCGCCGGGTGAACACCTCGGCGACCGGCACGTCGGCCCCGAAGGCCGCGCGCAGCCGGAACACCAGCCGGGTGGCCAGCAGCGAGTGCCCGCCGAGGTCGAAGAAGTCGTCCAGCGCGCCCACCCGGTCCAGCGTCAGCACGTCGGCGAAGACGGCGGCCACCGTGGTCTCCACCGGGCCGCGCGGCGGCACGTGCTCCTCGGTCCGTCCCTCCAGCCCTGGCAGCGCCTCCCGGTCGACCTTGCCGCTGGCGGTCAGCGGCAGCGCGGCGAGGGTGCGCAGCACCGACGGGATCATGTACTCGGGCAGCCGCTCGGCCAGGTGGGCCCGCAGCCGGGCCGGCCCGGGGTCGGCGCCGGGCACGGGCACCACGTGGGCGACGAGCTGCCGCTCGCCGTAGACCCCGACGGCCGCCGCGGCGACCCCGGGGTGCTCACAGAGGACGGCCTCGATCTCGCTGGGTTCGATCCGGACCCCGCGCAGCTTGACCTGGCGGTCGAGCCGGCCGAGGTACTCCAGGCAGCCGTCCGCGCGCCGGCGGACCCGGTCACCGGTGCGGTAGAGCCGCTCTCCCGGAGCCTCCGGGTGGGGGTTGGGGACGAACCGCTCGGCGGTCAGGTCACCGCGCCCGGCGTAGCCCCTGGCCAGCCCGACGCCGGCGACGCAGAGTTCACCGGGGACGCCGACCGGGGCGAGCCGGCCGTCGGTGTCGAGGACCAGGGCCCTGGTGCGGTCGATCGGCCGGCCGATCGCGACGATCTCGCCGGGTTCCTCCCCGGTGTACTGCCAGGAGGTCACGTCGATCGCGCACTCGGTGGGGCCGTAGGTGTTGGTCAGGGTGACGGGCAGCAGCCCGAGTAGCCGGTCGCACAGTTCGGCGGGCAGCGGTTCGCCCGCGCTGAACACCAGCCGGAGCGCGGTGCAGTCGGCGAGCCCGGGTTCCTGGACGAGTACCCGCAGGACGGACGGGACGAGCTGGAGCACCGTCACCCGGTGCTCGGCCACCGCTCGGACCATCGCCGCCGGGTCGCGCGGCACGCCGTCAGCGGCCACTACGACCGTCCCGCCGCAGACCAGCGGTGCCAGGAACTCCCACATCGCGGCGTCGAAGCCGACGGTGGTCTTCTGCAGCACCCGGTCGGCCGGGCCGAGGCCGTGCTCGCGGACGGTCCACAGCACCCGGTTGCGGATCGCCTCGTGACTGACCACCACACCCTTGGGCCGGCCGGTGGAGCCCGAGGTGTAGACGATGTACGCGGCGGAGGCCGGGTCGACGGCGGGCAGCGGCTCGGTGCTCCGCCCGGCGATCGCCTCGCGGTCCTCGTCCAGCAGCACCAGGGCGACGGCGCTGTCCGGCAGTTCGTCGCGGATCCAGGCCTGGCTGATCAGCACCGCCGCACCGCTGTCGCGCAGCACGTGGTCGCGGCGGTGCCGGGGGTGGTCGGGGTCGATCGGCACGTACGCCGCGCCCGCCTGGTGCACCGCCAGCAGGGCGGTGACCAGGTCGGCGTCCCGGCGCAGGGCGACGGCCACCGGGGTCTCGGGGCGGACGCCGAGCTCGTACAGGTGCCGGGCCAACCTGGCTGCCCTGGCGCCGAGTTCGGCGTAGCTCAGGGTCTCGGTGCCGAACACCACGGCGGTCGCGTCCGGCGTCCGGGCGGCCTGCTCGGCGATCAGCTCGGGCAGGCAGTGCTCGGGGGCGGTGACGGCGACGGCCGGGCCGGCGACCAGGGCGCGCCGCTCGGCCTCGTCCAGGATCTCCAACTCGTCCAGCCGCGCCGACGGATCGGCTATGACAGCGGCCAGCAGCCGCCGGTAGTGGCCGCCCAGCCGCTCGATGGTGGCGCGGTCGAACAGCGCGGTGGCGTACTCGAAGCCGCAGCGCAGGTGCCCGTCCGAGTGCTGCTGGATGGAGAGCATCAGGTCGAACTTGGCGATCGGCCAGCCGATGCCGAACTGTTCGACCTCCAGGCCGGGCAGCGCGAACACACCGGTCGCGGGCGGGCGCAGCTCGAACATCACCTGGAACAGCGGGTTGCGGGACGGGTCGCGCTCGGGCGCCAGCTCCTCGACGATCCGCTCGAACGGCATGTCGCCGTGGCCGTAGGCGGCCAGCGCCGTCCTGCTCACCCGGCCGAGCAGCTCGACGAAGGTGGGCCGACCGGACAGATCGCCGCGCAGCACCAGGGTGTTGGCGAAGAAGCCGATCAGCGGCCCGGTCTCGGTCCTGGTCCGGCCGGAGACGGCCGTGCCGACCGCCAGGTCCCGCTGGCCGGTGTAGCGGCCGAGCAGGGCGTAGAAGGCGGCCAGCAACACCACGTTCGCGGTGACGCCCCGGTGCGCGGCCAACTCGTCGACGGCCTCGCCGAGGTCGGCGGGGACATCCACCGCGATCCGATCGCCCCGCCAGTCGCGCACCCGGGGCCGCCGCCGGTCGGTGGGCAGCTCCAGCTCGGGGAGGCCGGCCAGGCGCTCGCGCCAGTGGTCGAGCATCCCGGCGAAGGCGGGCGTGCCGGTCAGGGCTCGCTGCCATACCGCGTAGTCCGCGTACTGCACGGGCAGCGGCTCGACCGGCCGGCCGGAGTAGTGCCGGGCCAGCTCGTCGGCCAGCACGTCGATCGACCAGCCGTCCGAAGTGATGTGATGCAGCGTCAGTAGAAAGATGTGGTCCTGCTCGGCGATCCGGATCAGCGTCGCCCGGGCCGGGATCTCCGCCGCCAGGTCGAACGGCCGCGCGAGATCCTCGTGGACCAGCCGCATCGCCTCCCCGTCCTCCGGTGCCTCCAGCACCGTCACCGGGATGCGCGCGTCCTGGTCGATGATCTGGAAGGGCTCGCCGTCGCGCTCGACGTACCGGGTGCGCAGCACGGCGTGCCGTGCCGTGACCGCGTCAAGCGCGCCGAGCAGCGCCTCGTGGTCGAGCCGGCCGCGCAGCCGCAGCGCGAACGGGACGAGGTAGTCGGTGGCGCCGGGCGCCAGCCGGTCCAGGAACCAGAGCCGCTGCTGGGGGAAGGAGAGCGGCAGCGGGTCGTCATGGGAGACCGGGGTGATCGGAGCCCGGTCGACACGCTCGGCGATGGCCAGCACATCGGCGAGCCGGGCCACGGTGCGGGCGGTGAACACCTCGGCCAGCGGCAGCTCGACGGCCAGCAGCTCGCGGAGCCGGAAGGCCACCCGGGTGGCCATCATCGAGTTGCCGCCCAGCGCGAAGAAGTCGTCGTGCACGCCGAAGTCGGTGATGCCCAGCAGCTCGGCCCAGAGCTCGGCGACGGTGTGCTCCATCGGGGTGCGCGGCCCGGTGCCGTCCTCGGTCGCGGCGGCGATCCGGTGGACCGCCGGGTCGGGCAGCGCCCGACGGTCGACCTTGCCGCTCGGGGTCAGCGGGATCTCGGGCAGCGAGACGTACAGGGCGGGCACCAGATGCTCGGGCAGCAGGCGGCCCAGGTGGGCGCGGAGCTCGTCCACCTCGGGCGCGGCGCCGTCGGCGGGCACCAGATAGCCGACCAGCCGGGCCTCGGCGCCGGTGCCGTGCGCGACGACGGAGGCCTCGCGGACCGCCGGGTGGGTGGTCAGCGCGGCCTCGACCTCGGCCGGTTCGATCCGGAAGCCGTGGATCTTGATCTGGGTGTCCACCCGGCCGGCGAACTCCAGCTCGCCGTCCGGGCGGTGGCGCACCAGGTCGCCGCTGCGGTAGAGACGGTCGCCGGGCACCGCGCTGAACGGGTCGGGCACGAAACGGTCGGCGGTGAGATCGCCGCGCCGGTGGTAGCCGCGCGCCACCTGCGCACCACCGATGTACAACTCGCCCACCACGCCCGGCAGTACCGGCCGCAGGTTGTCGTCGAGCACGTACATCCGGGTGTTGGCGATCGGTGCGCCGATCGGGAGCGCACCCGGTTCGAGGTCGGCGGCGCGGCGCACCAGCACCGAGCAGCCGACGGTCGTCTCGGTCGGGCCGTACTCGTTGAAGACCACCGTGTCGGGCGCGTGCCGCTGCCACGGCGCGAGCATGGCACCGGTCAGCAGCTCGCCGCCGAGCACCAGGTGGGGCGCAGCGGTGCGCAGCGCCTCGGCTGACAACTCCCGTCCCAGGATACCGAGATGAGTTGGCGTCAGTTTCACCAGGTCGAAGCTGTCTCCGGTCAGGGTGGCGACCAGCGCGTCGATGCCAGGGGTGCCGTCCTCGGCGGTGAGGGTGACGGTGGCGCCGGTGAGCAGCGCCGGGAAGAGCGAGGTGACGGGCAGGTCGAAGGTGACCGAGGAGTAGAGCGGGGTGCCCGCGCCCTTCGACAGATAGGTCCGGGCCGCCCAGCTCACGTAGTTGATCAGGTTACGGTGCGTCACCGTGACGCCCTTGGGCTGCCCGGTGGAGCCCGAGGTGTGGATCAGATAGGCCAGGTTGTCCGGCGCCGCCCACTGCTCGGGCGGCGCGGCCCGGGTCCCCGTCCCGACCGGGACGACCACGCCCGCCCAGCCGGCCGGTTCGAGATCCGCGCTGGTGATCAGCACGCCGGCACCAGCCGAGCCGAGCAGCTCCTCGCGGCGCAGCGCGGGATGCTCCGGGGCGAGCGGCAGGTACGCGCCGCCCGCCTTGAGCACCGCGAGCAGGGCCACCACCAGGTCGGGGCCGCGCCGCAGGCAGACGCCGACCAGCGTCTCGGGGCCGACCCCGGCCTCGCGTAGCCGGTGCGCCAACAGGTTGGCCCGGCCGTCCAGTTCACGGTAATTCAGCTCACCGGACGGCCACCGCACCGCGACGGCCTCCGGTGTGCGGGCGGCCTGCTCGGCGAGCAGCTCGTGCAGGCAGCCCGCAGGCATCGGCTCGGCGGTGTCGTTGCACTTCTCCACCGTGGCGTACCGGTCCTCGGCCGAGATCAGCTCGATCCGGTCGAGCGGCGTCTCCGGTGCGGCCAGCACGGCGTCCAGCAGCAGCCGGAGGCTGTCCGCGAGGCGCTGCACCGTCGTCCGGTCGAACAGCGCGGTGGCGTACTGGAGCCGGGCGTTCAGCCGTCCGTCCGGCATCTGGTCGACGTCGAGGGCGAGGTCGAACGCCGAACCGACCAGTGGCGTCCTGACCAGCTCGACGACCAGCCCCGGCAGCACGATCGGCGCGGCCGCCGCGTTGTTGAGCGAGAATGACACCTGGAAGAGCGGATTGCGGGAGAGATCCCGCTCGGGGGCCAGCTCGTTCACGATCAGCTCGAACGGCGCGTCGGCGTGGGTCAGCGCGGACAGCGTGCTCTGCCGAACCCGGCCCAGCAGGGTCTCGAAC
The DNA here is from genome assembly GCF_055571215.1 of Streptomyces sp. NPDC030995. Classification (NCBI taxonomy): domain Bacteria; kingdom Bacillati; phylum Actinomycetota; class Actinomycetes; order Kitasatosporales; family Streptomycetaceae; genus Streptomyces; species Streptomyces sp. NPDC030995. The sequence goes on along the minus strand of NZ_JBVIFS010000051.1, from coordinate 11,559 downwards.
GAGGGCCGGCCGGTCAGATCGCCGCGCAGCACCACGGAGTTGACGAACAGACCGATCAGGCCTTCCGCCTCCGTCCGCGAGCGGCCCGAGACGGGGGTGCCGACGGGGATGTCGGTCTGCCCGCTGTAGCGCGCCAGCAGCGCCTGGAAGACCGCCAGCAGCACCATGAACCTGGTCACCCGGTGCCCCCGGGCGAACTTGTCCACCTGGGCCACGAGTTCTGCGGGCAGCTCGAACCGTACGACGTCGCCGTCGCCCTCCCAGACCGGCAGCCGGGGGCGGTCGGTGGGCAGCTCCAGCGGGGCCATGCCGGCCAGCCGGGTGCGCCAGTAGTCGAGGCGCTCGGCCAGTCGTGGGCCGGAGAGCCGCTCGTGCTGCCACTGGGCGAAGTCGGCGTACTGGATCGGCAGCGGCGCGAGCGCGGCGGGCGCGGCGCCGGTCCGCTCGCGGTAGCCCGCCGAGAGTTCGGCGCCGAGCAGGTTCCAGGAGAGCCCGTCGAAGGCGATGTGGTGGACGACGATCAGCAGCAGGTGGTCCTCGTCCGCGAGCCGGGCCAGCAGCGGGCGGATCGGCAGCTCGGTCGCGAGGTCGATGGGGCGGCGCAGCTCGCGCTCGACCAGCTCACCGGCCCGGCGCTCGCGCTCCTCGGGGGCGAAACCCGTCAGATCGTGCTGCTCCCAGGCCAGCTCGGCGACCTCGCGGACCTGCTGCACGATCTCCCCGCCGAGCGACAGGCATCGGGTGCGCAGCACCTCGTGCCGCTGCACGACGGCGGCCAGGGCGCCGGTCAGCGCGGCGGTCTCCAGGGCACCGCGGATCCGCAGCGCCAGCGGCAGCAGGTAGTCCGGCGAGCCGGGCCGTAGCTGGTCGAGGAACCAGAGCCGCTGCTGCGAAAACGACGCCATCCGAGCGGCACCCGTCCCACGGTCGGCATCCCCGAAGCTGTCGTCGCTGTCCACCGGCTACCTCCACGGATCCCCATGACGCACACCGCGTCCGTCGCGCAGCCTGCCGGGCACGGGCCCCGGGACGCCAGGGACGGACCGGCAGCGGTCGGTTGCCGGTCCTGCTGCGCGTCTGTCTCTGGTCCGGGCGCGCTGCGGCGGGCACGCTCGCCCCGTACCGAATCATCGACACACCCCGCACCGGGCACTCGTGCCGGCAGGGCGACACGCCAAGGAGGGCCGTTCATGGCCGAGGAAGACGCCGACACCCGCCCCTACCTGGTCGTGCTCAACGACGAGGAGCAGTACTCGATCTGGCTCGCCGACCGGGAGCTGCCGCTCGGCTGGCGCGCCGAGGGCACCAGGGGCAGCCGCGAGGAGTGCCTGGCGCACATCGGCACCGTGTGGACGGACATGCGCCCGCTCAGCCTGCGGCAGCGCATGGAGCAGACAGCGCGCGGTTAGCGACGATGACCACGCCTGCTCCGTCCCTGCCCAGCACGTGGGCGCGAACTCTCTGGGAACCGACTATGCGCGAATCTGACGGCGAGCTGTCCGGGGTGCTCGGCACCATCGGCGGCACGCCGCTCGTGGAGCTGACCCGGCTCGACCCGTCGAGCCCGTTCCGGATGTACGCCAAGCTGGAGGCCCACAACCCCGGCGGCAGCATCAAGGACCGGTCCGCGCTGGAGATGCTCCAGGACCGGATCCGCGACGGCCGGCTCGTCCCCGGGCGGTCCGTGGTGGTCGAGTCCAGCTCAGGCAATCTGGGTATCGGGCTGGCCCAGGTGTGCGGGTACTTCGGGCTCCGCTTCATCTGCGTGGTGGACCCGAGGACCAACAGACAGAACATCGCGATCATGCGGGCACTGGGCGCCGAGGTCGAGGTGGTCACCGAGACCGACCCGGCCACCGGCGAGTACCTGCCGATGCGGATCCGCCGGGTCCGGGAGCTGGTCGAGCGGATCGACCACGCCTACTGGCCGGACCAGTACTCCAACCTCCTCAACCCGCGCGCCCACCACGCCACCATGCGGGAGATCTTCGAGGAGGTGCCCGGCGGGGTGGACTACCTGTTCTGCGCGACCAGCTCCTGCGGCACCCTGCGGGGCTGCGCGGAGTACGCGCGGGCCAACCGCCTGCCGGTGACGATCGTCGCGGTGGACGCCGAGGGCAGTGTCCTCTTCGGCAACGCCCCGGGCCCCCGGCTGATCCCCGGCCACGGCGCGGCCGTCCGGCCGAAGCTGTACGGCGAGGGGCTGGCCGACGCGGTGGTGCACGTCGCCGACCTCGACTGCGTGGTCAGCTGCCGCCGGCTCGCCGCCCGCGAGTCGATCCTGGCCGGCGGCTCCTCCGGCGGGGTGGTGGCCGCGGCGCTGAGCATGCGCGACCGCATCCCGCCCGGCTCCACCTGCGCGCTGGTCTTCGCCGACCGGGGCGAGCGCTACCTCGACACGATCTACGACGACGACTGGGTGACGGCACGCTTCGGCGACGTCTCCCACCTCTGGAAGGAAAGGAAGTCGACCATGGGGGTGGCATCGTGCTGATTCTGGGAGCCGGTCAGGTCCGGCAGGCCCTCGACGGCGCCGAGTCGGAGGTGGTGGAAGCGGTGCGCCAGGCGTACCGGCTGCACGAGCGCGGGCTGACCGAACTCCCGCACTCGGTCTTCCTGCGCTTCCCCGACAACGCCCGCAACCGGATCATCGGGCTGCCCGCGTACCTCGGAGACGACACCCCCGTGGCCGGAATCAAGTGGATCTCCTCCTTCCCCGGCAACGTGGCCGCCGGGCTGGAGCGGGCCTCCGCGGCGCTCATCCTGAACTCGATGCGGACCGGGCAGCCGGAGGCGCTGCTGGAGGCCTCGGTCATCTCGGCCCGCCGCACGGCGGCCAGTGCCGCCCTCGCCGCCGCCACGCTCGCGCCCGCGGGGCCGCAGACCGGTGTCTCGCTGATCGGCTGCGGCGTGATCAACTTCGAGGTGCTGGTGTTCCTGAGCGCCCTCCTCCCGGAGCTGGACACCGTGACCGTCTTCGACCTGGACCGGAGCCGGGCCGAGTCGTTCGCCGCCCGCTGCACGGCCCGCCGGCCCGGTGTCAAGGTGACTGTGGCCGACCGGGTCGAGGACGCGCTCGCCGCCCACCGCCTGATCGCGCTCGCCACCACCGCCTCGACACCCCACCTCGCCGTCGAGTCCTGCCGCCCGGGCACCCTGCTGCTCCACCTGTCGCTGCGCGACCTCACGCCGGAGACCATCCTGGCCGGCGTCAACATCGTCGACGACGCCGACCACGTCTGCCGGGAGGCGACCTCGCTGCACCTGACCGAACAGCAGGTCGGGAACCGCGACTTCATCACGGCCTCGCTCGGCGAGATCCTGGCTGACGACGGCTACCGGCGCGACGAGACCGCCCTGACCATTTTCTCCCCCTTCGGCCTGGGCATCCTCGACCTCGCCGTCGCCGACCTCGTCCGCCGCACCGCCGACCACCTCGGCCTCGGCACCCGCATCCCGGACTTCCTCCCCAGCTAACCGATCAGGATGGGGTACCCATCGGTCAGTCCATCCGGAGGTCGACAGCCAACCTGCACAGGGCCGCCCGGTCGGACCGCCCGGTCTTGTGGATCAGGCTCGCCAGGTGTTTCTCCACCGTGCGCGGCGAGATGGAGAGCCGCCGGGCGATGTCCTGGTTGCCGGGCCGTTCGACCAGCAGTTCGAAGACCTCGTACTCGCGCGGGGTGACGCCATGCGCCCGCAGCTCCGCGGGTATCCGGTCCCGCCCGCCGCGCCGCTGCGCCACCCTCGCACCGGCCTGCCGGATCATCGCCCGGCAGGCCCCCACCACCGGCGGCACGTCGAGGTCGTGGAAGTGCTCCTCGGCTATCCGCAGCCACCCCACCGGGTCGCCCCAGCCGTCCGCCAGCGCCGCCTCCGCGAGCAGCCGCAGGCCCAGGTGATGGCCGGTCGGGAACAGCTCGGCGCTCTGCCGCGCCGTGCGGACGACGTCCATCGCCTCCTCCGTCCGCCCCTCGCGGCCCAGCAGCACCGCATCGGCGAGCAGCAGGAATTGCCGGTTCCAGGCCAGTTCGGCCGCCGGGGCGGCCGCCACGGCGGCGTACTCGGCCCGGCCCGCCGTGCCCGCCAGCACGGCCAGCAGCGGGCCGAGACCGTACCGGCCGCTCAGGTAGTACATGCTCGGATGCTCGTCCTCCCAGGCCACCGCGGCGGCCAACTCGGCCGTCGCCAGCGTCCGGTCCTCCTCCAGCAGCGCGCAGAAGGCCCGGCAGAGGCCGAGCAGGACGGGCGTCAGGAAGGACTCCGAACCGTCGGCCCGGGCGAAGGTCAGCAGGTCGCGCTCCATCTCCCGGCGGCGGCCCCGGTGCGCGGCGAGCGTCGCCGAGGTGAGCAGCAGGTACCGGTGCGTCCCGAGGTTGCGCATCCGCGCGCTGGCGTCGAGGCAGCGGTCGATGATCTCGCGAGCCGTCCCGAGATCTCCCCGCAGGACGGAGTTCATCGCCAGCAGAGCCTCCACCCGCTGGGTCAGCACGATCGCGCCCAACTCCCTTGCGGCGTCCCTGGCCTGTTCGAGCCTGCGGGCGTCGCCGGTCCGCATGAAGGCGTTCCCACCCAGCCGCATCAGCGCCTCCACCCGCCAGACCGGCAGGGCGTGCTGCTCGGCCACCGCCAGCATCCGCTCCAGGCAGGCGTCCGCCGCGTCGAAGCCGCGCTCGCGCGCCAGGAGTGCCAGCAACTGCCAGGCCTGACAGGCCACCACCGGGAGTTTCTGGCGCTCCGCCACCTCGGCCGCCTCGCGGGCGAGTCGTTCGGTGTCCGCCGGCCGCCCACCCTGGCCGGGGAGCAGTGCGAGGTGTGCCTCGACCACGGCGAGTTCGGCGGTCTGTTCCGGCCGGCCGGAGTCGCCGAGCAGCGCCTTGGCGGCGGCCACCTGACGGATGGTGTCCGCACTGCGCTCGGCGATCACGGCCACCCAGGCCAGCCGGGTGTGCAGGGCGCCGCCGCGCTCTCTGCCGAGGGCCGCCGTGCCGAGCTGCGGCAGGGTGGCGACCAGGGCGAAGGCGCGGTCGAGCTGGCCGAATTCGGCGAGGGCGTAGAGCAGCGACTCGGTGATTTCCGTCCGGGCCGGCCCGGTGGCGAGTTCGTAACCGCGCTCCAGCAGCAGGACGGCGGTGCCAGAGGCTCCGCCGGCCAGCGCCCGACGTCCCGCCTCGGCGTAGAGCAGCGCCGCACCGGCGGGGTCGCCGCCCGCGACGAGCAGCCCCGCGACCAGCCGGCACCGATCGTCGGAGAGCGCCGGGTCGGCCGCCTGCAGCGCGGCCGCGGCCCGCCGCGCGATGGCGGCCCGCTCGGCAGGGGAGATCCCGGCCAGCAGTGCCTGGGCGGTGAGGGCGTGCCGGAAGACGTACTCGTCGGCCGCCGAGGCGTCCGGGAGCACGAAGTTGGCCCGGGCCGCGACGTGCAGCTGGTCGAGCAGCGCCCGGTCACCGTGCCCGGTGACGAGCTGCAGGGTGGAGAGCGTGAACCGGGCGCCCAAGGCCGCTGCGAACAGCAGAAGTTCACGGGTCTGCGGGTCGAGCAGGTCGAGGCGGTGCCCATAGCCCTGGACGACCGTCGCGGGGACCGTCTCGGTCAGGTCACCGACCACCACCCAGGTCCCCTGCTCGCAGAGCGCCCCGGAGCGGACCATCTCGGCGAGTAACTCCTCGATCAGGTAAGGGTTTCCGTCGCCCCACCGGACGAGCCGGTCGACCACCGCGGCAGGCACGCGCTGATCCGGCACACCGAGGCAGCCGGCCGCGATCGCCCGGGCCCCCGGCTCGTCGAGCGGCTGGAGGGCGACGACCGAGGCGGCCCGCCGCCGCTCGGCCGCACGGGCCAGATCGAGCGCGGGCCCGGGGTCCGGCCGCAGGGTGGCCACCAGCAGCACGGGCTGCCCGGCCAGATTGTCCATCAGGTACTCGACCACGGCGACGGTCTCGGAGTCCGCGTCGTGCAGGTCCTCCAGAAGCAGGACGCAGCCCGCCTCCCGGCCGAGCACGGTCAGCAGCCGCAGCAGCGCCTCGGCGAGTTCGACCACACCCTCGGGGGAGCCCGGGTACGCAGGATTCCGCCATTCGGGAATCAGCCGGGCCAACGCCAGCCGGTACGGCACGAGTTCCGGGTCCGCCGGGACGCCGCTGGTCCGGAACCGCGAGTGCAGCGCCTCGGCGAGCGGACGGAACGGCGTGCCCGCACCGGCCGAACTGCCACGACCGCGCAGGACCGGCAGACCCATACCGGCGGCCTGGTCGGCACAGTCGCCGACCAGGCGGGATTTCCCCATCCCGGCCTCGCCCAACAGGAAAACCGTGTGACCGGCCGCTCGCTGAAGTTCTGTCAGGGTGCTGTAGAACAACGCGAGTTCGGCGTCCCGGCCGATGGTGACCGGCGAAGTGGTACGCATATCGGCAGGTTACTGGATCATCCCGACGAAATTCGACAGTTTTCGAATGTGGCCACCCCGGCGCAACCGCACGGCCATCGCGACGGCACCATCCGGCCTCCCCACCCGTATGGTTCTGTCACAACGGTTTCACCGGGCCGACCACAAACCACCGGGTCGTCGTGGCTGGTCACCGGCGGACCTGCCAAGCCGGCCGCCATCAGGCCTGTCGCTCCTGATTACCGGCGTTCCTCTTCGGGTACCACGGGAATGGTCACGGTCGGCCACGGGTCGTGCGAGAGCCCGACACTCTGGTACGCCCCCAGCAGGCCGGAACGGCGCCCGAGACCGCCGCCCGCGCGCAACCTGATCTCACCGGCCGGGTGATCAACCGCGGTGCCAGACCGCGTGCCCGGCTGCTTCCACGACTGCACCAGATCATTGGCATTCATGATGACAGGTCTTCCTTTCCGGAGGGTTGCGCCGTCGGAACCGACGGACGTTCAGAAGACGGCGGCCGCAGGAGCAGCGCCGAAGCCGTGAGGTCTGCGAAGCCGAGCCGCAGCAGGCCGTGGCCGATCCCGGCGAGGCCGGTCAGCAGGCCCGGGGTGGGCAGGGCGGCGGGTGTGCCGCAGCGGGGACCGTGCCGGTCGAGGGCTTCCAGCAGGGCACCGGTCCGGCGGGCCAGCGCCCGGCCGGCCTCGGGGCCGGGCGCGGCGCCGAGCAGTTCGAGGATGCCGAGTTCACCGTGGCAGAGGCTGTGACCGGGCAGCGGGCCCGCCGAGGCGACCAGCCGGACGGCGTCCGCGACGGCCGCGGCCAACGCGGGGTCCGCCATCGCGGCCGGACTGTCGGCCAGCGCCAGCGCGACACCGGGCAGGCCCTCGCACCACGACAGCTCGGACACCCCCTCGGCGCGCGCCGCCGCCGACGACGCCGTCCCCGTCACCGCCGACCGCAGTGCAGCCGTGCCGGCCCGCTCGTACCGGGCTCCGCCCCCGGCGGCCGCGAAGCCGAGCAGCGCCCAGCCCACCCCGGCCGCGCCCGCCGCGAAGCCGGGCGTCGGGGGCAACGGCCGCCCGACCAGCCGGGCCGCGCACACCTCGGCAGCCCGCCGGGCCTCGGCCGCGCCCGTGATCCGATGCACGGCGAGCAGCGCGGCCAGGCCGCCGGCGGTGCCGTCGCGGACCCCCTGCGTGTCCTCCGCCTCGGCGGCGGCGACCGTGAGGGCCGTCGCGGGCGCGATCCAGTCACGGATCTCGGCATCGTCCAGCTCGGTAGCCACCCGGGCGAGCGCGTAGACGATGCCGCCCAGACCCGCGAAACCCCCCGACCCGACCACGCCGAGCTCCTCGGGCCGCGCCGCGAGCCGGTCCAGCAGGCGCGGCACCGGCCGCAGCACCCGGTGGGCCGCCTCCGCGTAGCGGGACTCGCCTGTCAGCGTGGCGAGTTCAGCCAGGAAGAGAGCCGGCCCCAAGTAGCCGCCCGCCAGGTCGGCGCCTGCGGGGCCGACCCGCCAGTACCGGTCGCCGAGCAGTTCGAGCGCGAGCCAGTTCGTCCGGGCCGGGCCGCGGTGGGCCCGGCCCAGCAGCTGGTCCGCGATGCCCCGGGCGGCGGCGAGCAGCCGGTCACGGGGGGCAGCGATCCGCGCCCCTGGTCCGGCGGCCAACCGCGCAACCGACTCTGCGATCGGCGTACCGGTCCCGTGGGCGGGGGCAGTGGACCGGCTCGCCATCGCCGCCCGGACGATCCACTCCTGACCGCCGAGGCTGCCGGGGCTGTCGGCGTCGGCCACGTCCCGGTCCATCGCGCGGAGCCGGTCGGCGACCCGGTCCAGACCGGGGCGTTCAAGGGCGCCGGGCAGCCGTCGGCCCGTGCCGCTCCACAGGTGCACCGCTGCCGGCCTGGTGGTGAACAGCGGGATGTCGCCCTCCCACAGCTCGGCGATCTCGTCCTCCAGGACCAGCGGCCAGCCCGGGTCGCCGAGGGCGTCCGTCCCTAACAGCCGCAGGATCGCGTCCCGTTCCGCCGCGTCCCGCAGGACATCGGGGTGGGTCGACTCGCTCAGCACCATCGCGTACTGCTGGGTGTCCCGCGCCACCACCCGTACCACGTCGTCGGCGAACCGTTGCAACAGGCCCTGCTCGCCCAGCAGTTCGTCCCGGCCGTCCAGGATCGCGCGCCGCCCGGCGCGGAGCCCGGCGAGCAGCGCCTCAGTGTAGGTCTCGGGGTCGGCGTCCACGCCGTCCAGCCGTGGGCGGTTCGCGGCGCCGCCCAGCGCACCGACCCGGCGGACGAGCCGCATCTCGTCGGTGCCCGCCGCCGCCCAGTCCACCACCTCCACCGGCGACCGGGCGCCCGGGTCTCCGCCCAGGCCGGAGGCGTCCAGCGCCGTCTCGTCCCCGACCAGCAGATGCGGTAACAGGCCGGTCCGGAGCACCGATCCGGTCAGTACGAGCGCCGCCGGGTCCTCCTCCGACTCTTCCCCCGCGGCCACCGGCGCCGCCGGGCCGGGCGGGTGGAAGAGGGTCTCGACGTCGACCAGGACGGGCTGGTCCGCGCACGCGATCAAGTTCTCGTAGTGCAAGTCGGTGGCGTCCAGCAGGTGGACCAGGGCGAGCAGTGCGCCCTGACGGTGGTAGAAGCGCTCCACCTGCGTGCCCGTTGTGCAGGGCTCGGGGGAGACGTACTCCACCCAGCCGTAGTCGGACCGGTCCAGCAGGGCCAACGTCCGCAGCCCGGGTGTCCCGGGCCGGGCGTTGAACCAGCCGACCAGTTCGTTGAAGTGCCGGTGCACGTCGATCGGCCGCGGCTTGTACACCACCCGCGTGCCGTCGGCGAAGCGCAGCACCGCGACGCTGCGCCCGCGCCGGTGCCCGTCGCCGGCCGTCCGGTCGACCGCGACGAGCGGCCCGGGGTCGGCGCCGTGCAGCAGGGTCGCCACCAGCTCCGCGCGGTCGGCGCCGAACCGAGCGAGAAGTTCCGCCAGCGCGGCGGCGGAGTTGACACAGCTCTGGGCCAATATCCTGGCGAGTACGGGGTATTCGTTGAACAGTGCGGTCATTCCCGCCCGAGTCGAGACCGTGCCGAGGAAGGAACGGAAGCGCTCTGACCCTGTGTCGCCCGAGAGTCGCTCGCCCACTCTGGCGACATGGAGTTCCAGGATCAGCGTCCGGGCCGCCAGCCGCCCCAACGTCGCGGCGAGCCGGCCCGCGAACTCGCTGACGACAGCTTCGAGTTCCACCGGTATGCAGCCGACCGCCGAAGTCAGCCGCGCCCCGGCCAGCTCGGCGAACGGCGCGAGAACGGCCGCGAACCCACTCGTCCCCGGCAGGTCACCGCCCGGCGCGGACGGCTGCGCCGACATCCCGGCGAGGGCCGTCTCGGCGAACTCCGCCCACTCCGGCCGTTCTCTGCACGGCAGTTCGGCGGGGTGAAGGCCGCGCACCCACCAGGCGGACATGAATGAGTCCACCTCGGTTGATGACGTGCTCGTAACGATCACAGCCAGAGAGTGTCAGCCCATGGCCGAGTGCACAAGATTGCCTGCGGATAGCGAGGGCCTCCCCCGGCGGGGGGCCACGGACGCGAGGCGGATCACGGCGTCCGTCCCGAGGACCGGACGAGCCAAGGTCCTCGCCCAGGATGCTGTACGACTCGCGGCCTGACGTCGGCCCCGCATTTAACCGCTGGTGTCGTGCCCGGGGCAGGGCTATGGTTCTGCTCATCCGTTCCCGAGGGAACGGTGTTGGTTCGTTGAGAAGAAGCAGGAGGTGAGGACATTGATGACTGTCATGGTGACGGGCGCTGCCCGCATTCAGGAGTTCATCGTTCCCACCCCTGTGGTCTCCGGCTGACACCCACTCGACTTCCGCGCGCAGAGCGCGCCGCCGGGGCCACCCTGTGAAGGGTTCCCCTTGTTCAACGCTTCGCTCAACACATCTTCCACTTCTGATGCTCAGCACGTCCTCGCCGCCTATGGCTGGGACGAAGGCTGGGCGGCCGAGTTCGCTCCGTACGCCGCGCAGGGGCTGATCCCCGGCAGAGTCGTACGGGTCGACCGTGGCCAGTGCGACGTCGCCACGCCTGCCGGCGTCATCCGGGCCGACACCGAGTTCGTAGTTCCCCGTGATCCGATGAAGGTCGTGTGCACGGGGGACTGGGTCGCCGTCGATCCCGAAGGCGGTGATCCGCGGTACGCGCGCACGATCCTCCCTCGCCGTACGGCCTTCGTGCGGTCGACGTCGTCGAAGCGTTCCGAGGGCCAGGTGTTGGCCACCAACGTCGATCACATCGTCATCTGTGTGTCCCTCGCGGTCGAACTCGACCTCGGGCGGATCGAGCGGTTCCTCGCCCTCGCGATGTCCAGCTCCAGTGGTGATGCGCTGCTGCATGAGTCGGCACTCTCCTGGGAGTCGGGGGCGCAGCCGCTGGTCGTCCTCACCAAGGCGGACCTGGTCCCGGACCCGGCCACGCTCGGGCACCTCGTCCAGGACGTGGAGACCACCGCGCCGGGCGTCCAGGTGCTCACCGTCTCCTCCGTCACCGGGGAGGGCATGGACGTCCTCGCCGCCGTCGTCGGGAACGGCACCAGCGTGCTGCTGGGCATCTCCGGCGCCGGCAAGTCCACGCTGGCCAACGCGCTGCTCGGCGCCGAGGTCATGGAGGTCCAGGAGGCCCGCGAGGTCGACGGCAAGGGCCGCCACACGACGACGACGCGCAACCTGCTCGCCCTGCCGGGCGGCGGCGTCCTGATCGACACGCCCGGCCTGCGGGGCGTCGGCCTCTGGGACGCGGAGGCCGGAGTCGGGCAGGTCTTCTCGGAGATCGAGGAGTACGCGGAGCAGTGCCGCTTCCACGACTGCGCCCACGAGGCGGAGCCGGGCTGCGCGGTACTGGCCGCGGTGGACTCCGGCGAGCTCCAGGAACGCCGGCTGGAGAGCTACCGGAAGCTGCTCCGGGAGAACCAGCGGATCGTGGCGAAGACGGACGCGCGGGTGCGGGCGGAGATCCGCCGTGACTGGCGGATCAAGTCGGCCGAGGGCCGGTCCAACTACGCCGCGAAGCGGGGCGGTCGGGCCTAGACGATTAAGTCCGAAGTCTTGGTCAGTGGTCGTAGGCGATTAATGACCTGGTCAGCGGTGTTCCGCTGGCCCGGTTGTGCCAGATGGCTG
>NZ_JBVIFS010000050.1:0-31612 GCF_055571215.1 Streptomyces sp. NPDC030995 | reverse complement strand
TCGCCGACGTCCCCCAGCTACCGCTGGGAGGTGCCCCCACCGCGTCGACTCCCTCCTCCGCCTTGCGATCGCACGCGTCAGACGCCGCTCCCTGATCCGGCCTGATCGGCAAGACACCCCCTAGGCCTAGGAAGTTGCAGGACCTGTGGCTACCCTCCGCGCATGATTTCCACGGTTGTCTGGGGTACCGGCAACGTCGGCCGTCTGGCCATCCGCGCCGTCGAGGCCCATCCCGCCCTGCGGCTCGCCGCAGTCATCGTCCACCATCCCGCCAAGGTCGGCCGCGACGCGGGCGAACTGGGGGGACTCGACCGCCCGTTGGGCGTCCCGGCCACCGACGACATCGACGCCGTACTGGCCGCACGCCCCCGGGCCGTGGTGTACGCGGCGTCCGGGGACGTCCGGCCCGACGACGCCCTCGCCGACATCACCCGCGCGATCCGGTCCGGCGCGGTCGTGGTCAGTCCCGCCCTCTACCCGCTGTACGACCACCGCAATGCCCCGCCGGAGTTCCGTGACCCGGTGCTGGCCGCCATCGCGGAGGGCGGCGGCTCGCTCTTCGCCTCCGGTGTCGACCCCGGCTGGGGCAACGACGTACTCCCGCTCCTGCTCAGCGGACTCGGCACCACCATCGACGCCATCCGCTGCCAGGAGATCTTCGACTACTCCACCTACGACCAGCCGGACTCCGTCCGCCACCTCGTGGGCATGGGCCAGCCCATGGACTTCGAGCCGATGATGCTCATGCCCTCGATCCCGACCATGGTGTGGGGCGGGCAGATACGGATGATGGCCCGGGCCCTCGGGGTCGAACTCGACGAGATCCGCGAGACGTCGGACCGCCGCGCGCTCGACACGACGGTGACCACCAGGACCATGGGCGCGTTCGAGGCCGGCACCCAGGGCGCGATCCGCTTCGAGGTGCAGGGCATCGTCGAGGGCGAGCCGCGCATCGTCATCGAGCACGTCACCCGCATCCACGCCTCGTGCGCACCGGACTGGCCCGTGCCGCCCGGCGGCGGCGACGGCGCCCACCGCGTGGTCATCGAAGGCCGCCCGCGCATCGAGGTCACCATCGAGGCCACCGACGAGGGCGAGAACCGCTCGGCCGGCGGCAACGCCACCGCCGTCGGACGCCTCGTGGGCGCCATCGACTGGCTCACCGAGGCGGAGCCAGGACTCTACGACGCCCTCGACATCCCGCTGCGCCCCGCCGTCGGCAGACTCGGAAGGAAGCACTCATGAGGATCGACATCCCCGAAGGCCAGCACCCGATCGAGTACGTGTGGGGCGACATGGTCCCCGGTATCGGGATGGCCGCCGCGAACTTCTCCCTGTCGGTGTACGCCCACACCACCCTGGGCCTGCGCGAGTTCGAGGCGGCCCGGCTGCGGGTGGCACAGATCAACGGCTGCGTCTTCTGCCTCGACTGGCGCACCGAACGGGAGGGGGAGAAGGTCGAGGAGGAGTTCTCCGAGGCGGTCACCGAGTGGCGCACCACCGACGCCTTCGACGAGCGCACCCGGCTGGCGGCGGAGTACGCCGAGCGGTACACCCTCGACCACCACGGGCTCGACGAGGAGTTCTGGGACCGGATGACCGCGCACTACAGCCAGCTCGAGATCGTGGAGCTGACGATGAGCATCGGGTCCTGGCTGGCCTTCGGCCGGCTCAACCACGTGCTCGGCCTCGACAGCGTCTGCGCGCTGCCCGGGCACTGACATGGGTACGGGGTCCGGGGCCGCTCGGTGAATCCGGTCGGCCCCGGCTTCGGTCTGCTCGGCAGGGCCGGCTACAGGTCGGTGGCGATGATCTTCTCGATGTTCCGTTCGGCGAGCGCCGTGATGGTGACGAACGGGTTCACACTGGCGTTGCCCGGGATGAGCGCACCGTCGATGACGTACAGGCCGGTGTAGCCGTGCAGGCGCCCGTAGTTGTCGGTGGCCTTGTTCAGGACCGCGCCGCCGAGCGGGTGGTAGGTCAGGGTGTCGTGCCAGATCCTGTTGCCGCCGAACAGGTCGGTCCGGTAGATCGTCCCCTCCTTCGCATTGATCTTGTCGAAGATGGTCTTGGCCATGGTGATCGACGGCTGCTTCCAGGCGGTCTGCCAGCTCAGGTCGGCCCGGCCCGTCGCGGCGTTCCAGGTGAACTCGGCGCGGTTCGGGTTCTTCGTGATCGACAGGTAGAACGAGGCGTACGTCTCGATCCCGGTGGGGAGCGGCGCGACCTCGGCGAACGCGCCGCCCGCGTCCCAGTTGTCGATGCCGGAGCACGGGATGGTCGACTGGAGCTTGCCGGTGGGGTCCCACATGTGGTTGGCGCGGCCGCACATGACGTTGCCGTTCTCGCCCCAGCCCTTGCCCACCTCGCTGTTGAGGTTCGGCAGGGCCCCCGTGGCCTTCAGCTTGACCAGGAGCTTGCTGGTGCCGACGCTGCCGGCCGCGAAGAACACCCGGTCCGCGGTCACGGTCTTGGTGGCCACGGTGTCGCCGGTGGTGTTCAGCTGCTCGATGGTGACCGTGTAGCCGCCCGCGGCGCCGGGGGAGACCGAAGTGACCTTGTGCAGCGGCGAGACGGCGACCCTGCCGGTGGCCGCGGCCTGCGCGAGGTAGGTCTGGACCAGCGACTTCTTGCCGTGGTTGTTGCCGTAGAGGATCTCGCCGTCCAGGGCCGACTTGGGGGCGGTGCCGGCCGCCTCCCGCTCCATGTGGTCCCAGTCGTACACGTCGGGCACGAAGGTCCAGGCGAAGCCGGAACGCTGGGCGTGCTTACGCCCGACGCGGGAGAACTGGTAGCAGTCGGCGGTCTCGAACCAGGCCGGGTCGATCATGCCGACGCCGAGCCCGGCGTTGGCCCTCGGGTAGTAGGTGTTGTACATCTCGTCGGCGTCCACGGAGGGAAGGACGGCCTGGAAGTTCGCGCGCTTGGGCGTGACCGCCATGCCGCCGTTGACCAGGGAGCCGCCGCCGACGCCCCGGCCCTGGTAGACGGTGATGCCGGCGAAGTCCTCGGCGTCCAGGATCCCCGTGTACTTGGGGACGTCCTTGTCGATGGGGAAGCCGAGGAAGTTGCTCAGCGGCGCTTTGGTCCTGGTCCGGAGCCAGAAGGAGCGGTAGTCCGGGCTGGTGACCTTCGGGAAGGTCTTGCCGTCCGAGCCCGGGGTGTCCCAGGACATGCCCATCTCGATCATCTGTACGTTCACGCCGGCCTGCGCGAGCCGCAGGGCCGCGACCGAGCCGCCGTAACCCGTGCCGATGACCAGGGCCGGTACGTGTGAGCCGTCGCCGATCGGGCCGGGGGCGGCGGCCGCCCGGGCCGGGGTGACGCGGACCGCCAGAGCCATGGCCCCCACAGTGAAACCTGTTGCGCCGAGAAATCCACGACGGGAAATGCCGTTGGAACCTCTTCTGGGCAGGGCTTTTTCGCTCATGCGAGCTCCTCGTTCTCGGGGTGGAATGGGAACGAGTTCTACTGCCGCCCGCGTGTGAAGTCACTACATGCGTCTAGGTAACTTTCGGTCGATCATGTGGCAGAAGGTCCGGGTCCCGGTGACGGACCCAGCCCAGCACCAGCAGGGAGGAGACCGTGGCGAAGGCGCACCAGGTGGAGGCGAATTCCAGCCGCCACAGCGCTGAGCAGGCCAGCGCCCCGGCGGCCAGCACCACACCGAGCAGTCGCAGCCTCCGGTCCCCGGCGAGCAACAGGGCGCCGAGGGTGGCGAGGAGATAGCCCGTCAGAACCAGAGGCATCCACGGAACATTCACGCCGTAGCCGAGGGTGCGGCCCCGGATCTCCGCGGTCACCGGCCGGGTCGCGAGACAGTACGAGAGCACCGCGGCGGTGGCGAGGCCGACGGCCACCGGCCCCCACAGCCGCCGCCGGACCCCGGGCGCCGCCGCGAGCAGCACCCCGATCGGCACCCAGAGCGGCAGCAGCGGCAGGGCGATCACGGCCCAGGCCGTGGTGGCCGGGGAACAGCCGCCGCCCGAGCTCCAGACGGCGGCCTCCACCAGCTGGTGCGCGCCCAGCAGCAGCGGCAGCGCGGCGACGGGCAGATCGCGGGGCCGCCGCTCGCGCACCACGCGCGCCACGCACACGAGTCCGACGGCGGTGATGACCGTGCCCGCCGTCAGATCGGCCGTCGCGCTCCAGCACACGGGATCAGCCGGGCGTCGGCTGCTGCATCGTCGAGCAGTGGATGCCCCCGCCGCCGCCCATCAGGCGGTCGACGTCGAGCTGGACGACGGTTCGGCCCGGGAAGGCGGTGGCCAGCGCCCGCGCGGCTCCCGCGTCCCTGGCCCCGTCCCCGAACTGGGAGGTGATCACAGCGCCGTTGACGAGGTGGAAGTTCAGGTACGAGTCGACGAAGTCGGGATGGTCGGAGCGCAGGCTCCGCGGGCCGTCCACCCGGATGACCTGGAGCCGGCGGCCCCTGGCATCGGTGGCGGCGGAGAGGATGGCGAGCTGCTCGCGGGCGTCCTTCGCCCAGATGTCGGTGCGCTCGGCCGGTGGCTCCTGGACCATCACCACCCCGGGCCGCACGAAACGGGAGGTGACGTCCATGTGGTCGTCGGTGATGTCCTTGCCCTTGATCCCCGGGGCCCAGATCATCTTGTCGGCGCCGTAGGCGGGGAGCACCCTGGCCTCGACCTGGGCACGGCTCAGGCCGGGGTTGCGGTTCTTGTTGACCAGGCTGCTCTCGGTGGCCATCAGGGTGCCGTCGCCGTCCGTCTCCACGGCGCCGCCCTCGCCCACGAAATCGGTGGCGGTGAACGGCAGGGACTCGCGTGCGGCGAGCAGCCGGGCCACCTTGGCATCCTTGCGGTGGGTCTGCTTGCCGCCCCAGCCGTTGAAGTTCAGGCCGATCGCGTCCATCGCCCCCGCCCCGTCGCGGCGGAACACGGCGCCCGTGTCCCGCATCCACAGGTCGTCGACGGGGATGGAGGAGATGACCGTGACGGTGGAACCGCAGCGGGCCCGGGCGGTGGCCGCCGCACTCTCGTCCGCGGCGCACATCAGCACCGGCTCGTAGCGGGCGACCGTGCGGGCGATCAGGGCGATGTCCTGCTGTATCCCGGCGAGGTCGGGGCCCCAGACGCTGCGGTTGGAAGGCCAAGCCATCCAGGTGCGCAGGTGCGGGACGTCGTCGAGCGGCACGGTCATCCGGCGGGCGGTGGCAGCCGGGGCGGGCTGTGCGGACGGCGTGGTGGCGGCCCGGGCGGACTGGGCGGAGAGGCTTCCGAGGGCCAGCCCGGCGGCCCCGGCACTCGCGGAGCGCAGGACCGTTCTGCGGCTTGGATTCATACGAACCTCCGAAGGAGGGTGGATGAGAGGTAGCGGCACTGTGGCACTGACTGAATTTTCAGTCAAGCCCGGCGGGCGCCGCTCAGGGTGATCGCCTCTCCTCCCGCGGAGGCTCGAGCGCCGGAGCCGTCACCGGGCACTGCGTGCGGCACTGGAGATGCGGCGCCCCGGCCGCCGGGGTCCGTACGGTCGCCCAGGCCACGGCGGCGCCGACCGCGAACATCCCCGCGCACCAGGCCATGGCCACCCCGAAGGCGGCGTCGAACTGCGTCGCCGAGCGGTACGACTCCGGCCCCATCCCGGCCAGCAGCGGCAGCGCCGCCACCGCGAGCAGTCCGGCGGCGCGCGCCGCCGCGTTGTTGATGCCGCTGGCCAGCCCGGCCCGGCCGGGGTCCACCGAGGCCAGCACGGTCGCCGTCAGCGGAGCCACCAGGGTCACCAAGCCCATGCCCATCACGAGCATCGCGGGCAGCACGTCCGCCTCGTACGAGGCCTCCGGTCCCATTCGCAGGGCCAGCAGCGTCCCGGCCGCGCACAGCAGCGGCCCCACGGTGAGCGGGATCCGCGGTCCGATCCGCTCCCCGAGCTCCCCCGAGCGGGCCGACAGCAGCAGCATCAGCGCGGTGGTCGGCAGCATCGCGGCCCCGGCGGCCAGTGCGGAGTATCCGGACACCACCTGGAGCTGGAGCACGACGAGGAAGAAGAACCCGCCGAGGGCCGCGTACACGCACAGGGTGACCAGATTGACGGCGGTGAACTGGCGGGACGCGAAGATGGCCGGCGGCACCATCGGGTCGGCCCGCCGCCGCTCGACCCAGACGAACAGGGCGGCCAGGAGCAGGCCGCCGCCCACCGCCGCGCCGAGCACGGGCGCGGGCGCGGACCGCGCCTCGATCAGCGCGTAGGTGAGCAGCGCGAGTGCCGCCGCGCCCAGCACCGCACCGAGGACGTCGAACCGCCCGTGCGCCTGCGGATCCTTCGATTCCGGTACGTGCCGCAGCGCCACCGGGATACACAGGGCGGCCACCGGCACGTTCAGCAGGAACACCCAGCGCCAGCCCGGCCCGTCCACCAGCCAGCCGCCGAGGAACGGCCCCACGGCCGCGCCCACCCCGCCCAGCCCCGACCACAGACCCACCGCCCGGCCCCGGTCCTCGGCCCGAATCGAACCCTGGATCAGTGCGAGGGAGCCGGGTGTCAGCAGCGCCCCGCCGATTCCCTGCAGGGCGCGGGCGGCCACCAGCACCCCGGCGTTCGGCGCGATGCCGCACAGCAGCGAGCCCACCGCGAACCACGCCACGCCCAGGACGAAGATCCGGCGCCGCCCGAAGCGGTCGCCGAGCGCCCCGCCGACCAGGATCAGCCCGGCCAGGGTCAGCAGATAGGCGTTGACCGTCCACTGGAGCACGGCCAGATCGGCGCCGAGATCCAGCCCGATGCGCGGCAGCGCGACATTGACCACCGTCGAGTCCAGCAGGGCCATGCCCGACCCGAGCACGGTGGCCAGCAGGATCCACCGGCCGCGCGCGGACCCGAGCGGAACGCTGGGCGCGGGCGGGCCGGTGGGTGGCTCGGTGGGCGCGGTCATGCCTTCAGGCTGG
The DNA here is from genome assembly GCF_055571215.1 of Streptomyces sp. NPDC030995. NCBI lineage: Bacteria > Bacillati > Actinomycetota > Actinomycetes > Kitasatosporales > Streptomycetaceae > Streptomyces > Streptomyces sp. NPDC030995. Next base: position 24,707 of record NZ_JBVIFS010000050.1, on the reverse strand, counting down.
CCCGCATGGCCGGGAAGGGCCACCGGGCGGGCGGCCGGGCCGCGCGTACGGCTCATAAGGCCCTCTTGTTATGGACATGACGTGTCCTTCACCATGACCCGCGCACGTCACGCACACCCTTCCCGCACAACCCGCACACGGCGCCCGAGGAGACAACACGTGGCCCAACGCGACAAGCGGTCCTTACGATCTTCACGACCCGCACCATCCGTACGACCCGCACGACCCGCACGACCCGCACGATCCCTGCGCGCGGCCCTCGCCGCCCTCACCTCGGTCCTGCTGCTCCCCCTCGGCGCGGGCGTCGCCGCGGCCGCGCAAGACCCCGTCCCCGGCCCGAGCGCGGCCGAGCGCAAGATCGAACCCAAGCTCCGCGCCCAGCTCGACGACTCCGCCAAGGCCGTCTTCTGGGTCTACCTCGACAGCGCCGCCGACCTCACCGCCGCGGGGAAGCAGCAGACCCGCGCCGCCAAGGCCGAAACGGTCCTGCGAACCAAGAAGGACCACGCCGCGCGCAGCCAGGCCGAGGTAGTCAAAGCCCTGGAAGGCGCCGGGGCCGAGTACACCTCGTACTGGATCGTGAACGCCGTGCGCGTCGTCGGCAGCGAGAAGCTCGCCGGGACGCTCGCGCAGCGCCCCGAGGTCTCCCGCATCGACGCCGACGACAAGGTCGAGCTCCCCAAGCCCGCAGAGGGCAAGCGGGAGCAGGCCGCGGCCGACGCCGTGGAGTGGAACATCGACCGGATCAAGGCACCGCAGGTCTGGGACCAGCTCGGCGTGCGCGGCGAGGGCATCGTCGTCGCCAACATCGACAGCGGCGTGGACTACACACACCCGGCCGTGAACAGCCAGTACCGCGGCAAGCGCGCGGACGGCACGTACGACCACGCCTACAACTGGTTCGACCCGGCGGGCGTCTGCCCCACCGCGGCCCCTTGCGACAACAACGACCACGGCACCCACACGATGGGCACGATGGTCGGTGACGACGGCGGCGCCAACAAGACCGGTGTGGCCCCGGGCGCCAAGTGGATCGCCGCCAAGGGCTGCGAGACCACCTCCTGCTCCGAGGCCTCCCTGCTCGCCTCCGGCCAGTGGATCGTCGCCCCGACCGACGCGAGCGGCCAGAACCCGCGCCCCGACCTCGCCCCGCACATCGTCAACAACTCCTGGGGCGGTACGGGCGGCGACACCTGGTACCAGCAGATCGTCGACACCTGGCGGGCCGCCGGCATCTTCCCGGCCTTCTCCAACGGCAACTCCGGCCCGGGCTGCGCCACCAGCGGCTCACCCGGCGACTATCCGAGCTCCTACAGCTCCGGCGCCTTCGACATCAACAACGCGATCGCGTCGTTTTCCTCGCGCGGCGCGGGTCCCGGCGGCGCCATCAAGCCGAACATCGCCGCCCCGGGCGTGAACATCCGCTCCTCCGTACCCGGCGGTGCATACGAGGCCTTCTCCGGCACCTCCATGGCCTCGCCGCACACCGCCGCCGCCGTGGCCCTGCTCTGGTCCGCCGCACCCGCCCTCGAAGGCGACATCGCGCAGACCACCTCGCTCCTGGACGGCACCGCCCAGGACACCGACAGCAGCCAGTGCGGAGGCAGCGCCGCCGACAACAACGTCTTCGGCGAGGGCCGGCTCGACGTCCTCGCCGCCGTGAACGCCGCCCCGCGCGGGGCGATCGGCGCGCTCGGCGGCACCGTCAGCTCCGGCGGTCAGCCGCTCGCGGGCGTGAAGATCACCGCCGACGGCCCGATCGACCGTACCGCGACCACGGCCGCCGACGGCAGCTACCGCTTCGCCGCTCTGTCGGTCGGCGACTACACCCTGACCGCCGCCAAATTCGGCTACGGACAGCAGACCGCGACGGCGTCCGTGACCGAGAACGCCACCGCCACCGGCGACTTCACCCTGACCCAGGCCGCTTCCGGCAAGCTCACCGGCACGGTCTCCGCGGCCGCCGGGCCGGCCGCGGGCGCCTCCGTCACCATTGCGGACACCCCGGTGACCGCGACCGCCGACGCACAGGGCCGCTTCGAGGTCACCCTGCCGCACGGCACGTACGCCGTGAACGCCACCCACGCCTCCCGCTGTGTCACCGGTGGCACAGCGCAGGTCACCGTCGCCGGGGACACCACCGTCGCGGTCAACCTGCCCGAGCGCACCGACGGTTACGGCTACGCCTGCGCCACCGCCGGCGACCGCCCGTACCCCGCGGGGAGCAAGCAGCTCGCGCTCACCGGCGACAACACCACCGAGCGCGTCGACCTGCCCTTCCCGCTGCCGCTGTACGGCAAGACGTACGGCCAGGCGTGGATCGGCACGAACGGCACCGTCAGCTTCGGCGGCAACAACACCGGCGACATCAACGGGGACATCCCGAGCACGGCCACGCCCAACGCGGCCCTCTACCCGTTCTGGGACGACCTGGTCGTCGGCGCGGCGGGCAGCGGCTCCGGCGTCTTCACCGCCGTCACCGGCACCGCCCCGCACCGCAGTTACGTGATCGAGTGGCGCGAGGTGGCCCACTGGTCGGCGCAGACCCAGAAGTTCTCCTTCTCGGCGGCGATCGGCGAGGACGGCACCGTCACGTACTCCTACAAGGGGACCGGCGGCACCGGGATCAAGGGCGGCTCCACGGCCACGGTCGGTGTGGAGAACGCGGCCGGGACCGACGCCTTCAAGTACTCCTTCAACACCGCGGTCATCACCGACGGCCTGTCTGTCGCCTTCCGCACCACCAAGAGCGGCGTGGTGGCGGGCCGGGTGCTCGACGCCAACGACGGGGGCGGCGTCGCGGGCGCCACGGTGACCGTCGGTACGGGCGACTCGGCAGTGTCGGCGACCACGGCGGCGGACGGCGGATACGTCGTCCAGAGCCCGTCCGGATCCCGGGCCGTCTCCCTGGCGGCGCCGCAGTACGAGCCCGCCGCAGCGACGGTCGACGTGAAGGCCGCCGATGTGACGACCGTGACCCAGTCCCTGCGCACCGGAAAGGTGACGGCGTCCAAGCCGTCCGTGGAGGTCGTCCTGCCGGCGGACCAGAAGCGGACGCGGACGCTGGAGCTGACCAACCCCGGCCTCGGCACGGCGTACACGGTGTCGGAGGACGCGGCCTGGCTGACGGCCACCCCGGCCGGCGGGGACCTGCCGACGGGCGGGAAGGCCCCGCTGACCCTTTCGCTGGACACAGCGGGACTGACCCCGGGGTCAGTCCTGACCGCGGACCTGAAAATCACGTCAGCGAGCGGCCGGGCCCCGGTCCTCACCGTTCCGGTCAAGGTCGTCGTCCCGCGCTACCAGGTCGCCCTGGACGCGGGCTCCGGCTCCGCGAGCACGGACTCCCTGGGCGACGGCTGGTCCCCGGACCGCAAGTACACGGCCGGGTCCTACGGCTACCAGGGCAACAGCACCGTCCAGTCCACCGGCCGCACGATCGCCGGTACGGACGAGCAGCGGCTGTTCCGCAACGCCCGTGAGGGCATGTACGAGTACCGCTTCGACAACGTACCGAACGGGACCTACACGGTGGAGCTGGGCTTCGCGGAGCTCTCCTCGACCAGGCCGAACAAGCGCGTCTTCGACGTCCTGGCCGAAGGCGCGCAGGTCCTGCCCTCCCTGGACGTCTCCCTGGAGGCGGGCACGTACACGGCCCTGACCCGCACGTACACGGTCACGGTCACGGACGGCTCGCTGAACATCCGCTTCGTCACGCACACCGGATTCGGCAAGCCCCTGCTGAACTCGCTGCGGGTGACGGACCGCCCGGACAAGAGCTAGCCGAGCGAAGGGGCGCCCTGGTACCGGACGTACCGGGGCGCCCCGACCGGGCAGGACGGCATTCGGGTGGCGGGGGCCCGGCCCGCCACCGACGCGCCGGGGGAGCCGGGACGAACTCGATAACGTGGAGGACCATGACGCTCCAGAGGGATCAGGCCGAGGACATCAGGGCCCTCGTGGGCCGTGCCGACCCCGGCGCGGCCTGGGCCGTCGGCGGCCCGGCCGGGGTTCACGTGTGGTCGCACCCAGGGGGCTCCGCGGGTGCGTGGGACGACGGGGGCGAGGCCTTCGACGTCGGCGGGCTCGCCGCCGTCCTCGCTCTCTGGCCCGTCATCGGAGGCCTCGTGGAGGAGGGTGCGCTCCGGCTGCACACCCCGCTCGCCGCCTACGGAGACGCGGCCGCCGCCGACGCCCCCGGCGGGGCCACGGCCCACCACCTGCTCACCCACGCCGACGGGACCGCGGCCCTGACCCGCCTCGCCGAGCACCTCTGCGGCAGCCCCCTCGCCGACCTCGCCGCCACCCGCGTCTGGCGCCCCCTCGGCATGACCGGTACCCGCTTCGCGGACGGCACCCTCCGCGCCCCCCTCGCCGACCTCGTCCGCTTCCAGCGCCACCTCCTCTCCCCGGCGGACACGGCCGGCCCGCCGACCCTCACCCGCACCTGGACCACGGAGTCCCTGCGCATCCGCACCGGCGAACTCACCCCCGCCCGCGGCCTCCTCTGGCACCCCGCCCCGCACGGCGTCTGGTGCCACCACGCCTCGCGGGACGGCGGCCCGGCCCTCTGGGTCTCCCTCCGCCACCAGCGCTGGGCGGTCCTCCTCCCAACCACCGCCGGGACCTCTTTGCGCACCGCCTTCCGCGAGGCCGTCTTCGCGCCAACTGCCCTGAGGTAACCGCCTGTTGTGTGCGATCCTGAATGCAGCCCCAGGGAGGTCACGGCCGTATGAGGTGACGCCGGCCTCACGGGCGCCCAGCTCCGCACCGTCCAGCACCTCGCACGGACCGCCGGACGCGCCCTCGACGCAGGCCTCACCGCTCTCGTCCGCTGCCACTCGGGCTACAACAGGTCCGGCCTCGTCGTCGCCCAGTGTCTGGTCGACCGCGGCATGGCACCCGCGGAGGCCATCGCGCTCGTGCGCCGCCGACGCTCCCCGTGGGCCCTGAACAACGAGACCTTCACCTCGTACCTCGCCGCCGGGCTGGACACCGCCGCGCTGCTGGTCGAACCGGACCCCCTGGGGTAGTCCTCGAGGCGCGCGGCCGGGAGGTGGGACGTACGGTGATCCCGATGTCACCGACCGTTGTTGTTCCCGCTGGGGAGGTACACGGATGCGTACGGTCCAAGGGGCCACCCTCGACGGGCTCAGGGCCCGGGTACGGGCCCTCGCGGAGCGGACCGGGCTGCCCGTCCGGCCCGCGCCCGGCGACGCCCGGCCGGCGGGTGCGCCCGCCGTTCGGCTGCGCGCCGAGCGCGCCGGTCGGTCACCCCGCGGTGAGGCGCCGCTCGCGGACCGCGGGCCCGCCGTGCGGGGGCCGGGCGCGGAAGCCCCCGACCGGCGGACATCCGTAAAGGAATCGTTTCGGCAGGCGGCCGCCGCACCCCTCGGAGCCCTCCTGCGCCGCCTCGTCCGTACGCACCCCCGCCCGGGCGGCGTGCTCGCTTCCGCCGCCGCGCTGCGCGCCCTGCGCGCACGCCGCGGGGACGCGCCCGTCCTCGTGCGCACCCGGTCCGGCGGGACGGTCCTGGTCCTCCTCGACCCGCAGGACCTGCGCCGGTTCTACGCCGAACCCGTCAGCGTCCTCACCCCGGACCCGCCGGAGAAGTGCCGCGGCCCGATCGCCGAGGAACCCGCCGGCCTCGACTGCTCCCGCGGTGAACTCCGCGTGGAGCGGCGGCAGATCAACCACGAGGTGCTGGCCGCGAGCCACCCCGTGCACCCCTCGTGCGGCCCTTTCCTGGCGGCCCTCGCGGAGGAGGCCCGGTACCTGACCGCCACCGGCACCCTCGAACTCGCCCGCGCCCGGCGCGCGGTGCACCGGGCCTCCCGGCGGATCGTGCTCGGCGACGCGGCCGCCGCGGACGAGGAGCTCGCCGGATGGCTCGCCCAGGTGCGCGGCGGCCGGGTGCGCGCCGCCCGCTCCGTGCGCGGCAAGGCCCGCGCCCGCATCCAGGAGTACGCGCGCCACGCCGACGGCAGCACACTCGCCGGGCGGGCCGCCCGCCACCCCGACCCCACCGGCGCCCTCGACCCCGTCGGGCAGGCCCAGCACTGGCTGCTGGCCATGGACGCCGTCCCGGACACGCTGCTGCGCACGCTGCTCCTGCTCGGCGCGCACCCCGCGGAGCAGGACGTGGTCGCGGCGGAGGCGACCGCGGTGGCGGCGGGCGCGGGTGCGGGCGTGGGTGTGGCCGGAGGGGAACTGCCCAGGCTGCGGGCCTGCGTACGGGAATCCCTGCGCCTGTACCCGGTGGTGCCCGAGCTGATCCGCGTCACCCGCGCCGAGACCGAGTGGCGGGGCGTGCGCTACCCGCCCGGCACCTCGGTCCTGCTGCCCGCCGCGTTCCACCAGCGCGACCCCGAACGGGTACCGGCCGCGCACGTGTTCGTGCCGGGGCGGTGGAAGAACCCGGGCGCGGACCACGACATCCGGATGGCGCCCTTCAGTCATGGCGGCGGCCGCTGCCCGGGCGACCAGCTCGGCCTGATGATCACGGCCGCGCTCTGCGCCGAGGTGCTGCGGGGCCATCGGATCGCGGGTATCCGGCCGGCCTTGGACCCGGTGGGACCGCTGCCCGCGACGCTCGACCCGCAAGGCATCCGGCTCACCCTCACCCGCCGCTGACGCCCCTCTCTCCTGCCCCCGCTGCCCCCGCTCCTGCCCCCGCTGCCACTACCGCCCGCCGCTTGCCCCCACTGTCACCACCGTCCCGCACGTCCCTGCCGAACCACACGAGGATCCCATGCCCGATGCCGCGACCTCCGCGTTCACCGACCCGGACGTCGACCTGCTCGACGCCCCGTGCCGCGCACTTGCCGAGGCCGCCGCCGCGGTCGGCGAGGCCGCCCGTTGCGCCTCGCGCCTGGCCCTCGGCGCCCGCCTGCCCGCGGCCGCCCTCGCCCGGGGAGGCCGCACCCGGCTCGGCTGGCGCACCCTGCTGCGCACCCTCACCGACCCGGCCGGCCTCGGCTGGGCCCCGCGGGGCCGGGGCGTGGCCCGGGCCGGCCGGCTCGCCGGAATCCTGGCGAGCCGCGAGAGCCTCGCGGTCAGCATCGCCGTCTGCGGACTCAAGGCCCGGATCCGGGCTGCGGGCGCGTGCCGTCCCGAACTCCTCCAGGACCCCGGCGCGGCGGCCGTCCTGCGGGCCGCCGGGGAAGGCCGCCAGGCCGAGGCCGTCCGGCTGTTCCGCTCGATCATGCGGGACCAGGGCGCCGGACACGCCTTCGCCCTGCTGGCCCCGTCCTTCGCCGACATCCTCGCCTGGAACGCCCTGACCGACGGGAACCCCTTCAACGATCACGCCGGCTGGCAGGTCGCCACCGGCCGCGCCGAGACCGCCGAACCCCTCCTCGGACTCGGCGCCGCCTTCTGGGCCTTCTGCGACCGCGGCCCGGGCCTGTCCGAGCGCCCGCCGCGCCGGCCCGAACGTACCGCCGCGCGGCTCGCCCCGGCCCGCCGGAGGTTCACGGCCCAGCCGACCCGCCCGGCGCCCCGGCCGCCGGCCGACGGCCTGCTCGGCCACGCCGGCGCGCTGCGCTCGCACGCGGTCCGGATGCGCGCGACGGCGGCCGAGACGGCAGGGGACGCCCTGCGCGCCGAGATCGCGACCCTCGCCGACCGCTGCGCGACGGCGGCGGGCGGCCTTGCCCTCGCCGCCACCCAGCTCGACCAGGGCGAGTTCACGCCCGTGGGGGGTCGGCGGCAGCGGTGAACCAGGCCGGATGCCTCACTCAGTTCCGCTCGGGAGCGTCAAGTCGACGCAGGGCGGCCAGGGCCCGTTCGGTGACCTCTGCGGGGGAGCCGGACACGTCGACGACGACGCCGAGTTCGTCGTTCCGTAGCGGTTCCAGCGTGGCGAACTGCGAGTCCAGCAGGGTGGTGGGCATGAAGTGGCCCTTGCGGGCCGACATCCGCTTCTCGATCAGCGGGCGTTCACCGGTGAGGTCGACGAAAACGGCCCGCGGATCCGCGGCGCGCAGCCGGTCGCGGTAGGCGCGCTTGAGGGACGAGGCGGCGACCACCCCGCCGTGCAGCCCGGCGCGGTTGCGGATCCACTCGCCGATGGCGTCCAGCCACGGCCACCGGTCCGTGTCGTCCAGCGGGGTGCCGGCCGACATCTTGGCGACGTTGGCCGCCGGGTGGAAGGCGTCGCCCTCCGCGTACGGGACGCCGAGCGCGTCCACGAGCAGCCGGCCCACGGTCGTCTTGCCCGTACCGGCCACGCCCATCACCACAATGACGCGTTGGGCGCTCACGTCCACCTCGCCGTCCTCGTCAACACCGAATGCCCTGTCTTCTGTTCGTGGGGGTACCACCGTACGCTTGCGCCATGACCACCGGAGGCAGCCCTGGACTGTGGCTCGACTCCCAGGTGCTGGACACCCTCGGCCTCGCGATCACCGCGGGGGAGTACCCGCCCGGCAGTGTCCTGCGCACGGACGAGGTCGCCGATCGCTTCGACGCCTCCCGTACGGAAGTACGGGAGGTCGTCCGCATCCTGCAGTCGATGAACCTGGTCGAGGCCCGCCGCCGGGTCGGTGTCACGGTGCGGCCCACCGGCGAGTGGAACCTCTACGACCCGCGCGTCATCCGCTGGCGGCTCGCCGGCTCCGGCCGCCTCCGCCAACTGCGCTCCCTCACCGTGCTGCGCTCCGCGATCGAGCCGGTCGCGGCCGGGCTCGCCGCGAGCCTGGCCACGCCGCAGCAGTGCGCCGAGATCACCGAGGCGGCCCTCGGCATGGTCCGCACCTCGCGCGGCCACCAGCTCGAGGCCTACCTGCACCACGACACGGCGTTCCACCGCGCCCTGCTGAACGCCTCCGGCAACGAGATGTTCGACCGGCTCGGGGACGTCGTCGCCGAGCTTCTGATCGGCCGCACCGGACACCCGGTGATCTTCGTCGATCCCGACCCGGCGGCCGTCACCCTCCACGTCCAGGTGGCCGAGGCAGTACGGGAGGGCGACGCGCCGCGCGCCGAGGCGCTGACCCGGCAGATCGTGGTGGGCGCGCTGGAGGAACTGGACTTGCTCCTCGCTCCGTAGCCGGCGCCCACCGCGACCTCACGCCACGTGTCAGGCGTCGAGAACGGCGAGGTCGAGCTCGCGCAGGCGCTCCGGCTCCGCGACGACGTCGATCTCGGTGATCAGGCCGTCCGTGATCGTGAAGCCCAGGACCAGGAACAGGCGTCCCAGCGGGGCCATGGCGAGGCCGACCACTCCGTCGACCAGCGCGGGCTGGGTGGACTGCGCCCGCTGCATCGCGGCCATCGCACCCCGGGCCACGGTGACGGAGCCGCTGATGACGACGGGCTGGGGGGTGGGACCGACGGCCTTGTCGGCCCGGAGCACCACGTCGGGATGGAGCAGCGCGACCAGATCGTCGAAGTTCCCGCCGCGGGTGGCGGCCAGGAAGGCATCCACGACGCGCCGCTGGCGCGTCAGATCGGCTTCGGGCACCGCCGGGGCTCCCTTGACCCGGCGGCGGGCGCGGCTCGCGAGCTGGCGGGTCGCGGCCGGGGTCTTCTCGATCATCGGGGCGATCTCGTCGAAGGGCACGGCGAACAGGTCGTGCAGCACGAACGCGAGCCGCTCGGCCGGCGCCAGCGTGTCGAGCACCACCAGCAGCGCCAGCCCGACCGAATCGGCCAGTACGGCTTCCTGCTCCGGGTCGACCGCGTCCTCACGGCTGACGGCGGGGTCGGTGGGGTACGCGTCCATGGAATGCTCGCGCCGGGACTCGCGCGAGCGCAGCATGTTCAGGCACACGCGCGACACGACCGTGGTGAGCCATCCGCCGAGGTTCTCGACGTCGCTGATGTCGGAGCGGTTGAGGCGCAGCCAGGCTTCCTGAACGGCGTCATCTGCTTCGCTGAGCGAGCCGAGCATGCGATAGGACACCGCTCTCAGATGTGAGCGGTGCTCCTCGAATTGCTCGGTCAGCCTTGAGCTCTCGTCCACCTGTCTCACATTCCTTCCTCACAATGAATCTCAAAAGTAGATCATCGTGAAAACGCTTCTGTGAGGGGGGAGTTGGCGCCCGTACCGGCATGTCGGTGGACTGGCTCCATCCGGTTTTCGCTGGTCGCAGGGGCTGCTGGATAATGAAGTGAACAGGAAATGCACTGGAGACGCCGGGGACACGTGGTGGTCCGGCATGAGAAGGAGCCCTTGATGGATGTGCAGCACTTCGAGCGGATCACCGCGTTCATCGAGGCGCGGCTCACCCCGCTGTTCGACGCGGAGACGGGCAGCGAGTACGGCTTCGCCATGGACGACACCTCCCGTGCGCTGCGCGCACTGCGCAACTCCGTCCTGGAGGCCTCCGCCATCAAGGGGCTCCTCGACCAGCGGGCGGCGGCCGACCCGGCCATGCGGCGCGTCATCGACCAGTCGGTGGAGCACAACTGGGACGTCCTGCGCGGCATCGTCCGCCAGTGGGAGGACCACGCCGACTTCCGCCACGAGTTCAAGCACCACGCGTGGGAGCTCGACCACCACCACGCCGCCGCGGAGAGCTGAGCGCCCGCAGTCGCCGTCGCAGGCGCCGGCGCGCCTGCCCGGCCTCGCGCGGACCGCGCGAGGCGGCCGGGCAGGCACTCGAAGGTCAGCCGGCCGCGGTGCGCGGCGTCGTCTGCTGCACGGCCCAGCCGTTGCCGTCCGGGTCGGAGAAGTAGACGAAGGACCCCCAGGGCATGTCCTGGATCTCGGTCACCTCAACCCCCCTGCCCCTGAGGTCGGCGTACGCCTCCTCGATGTCGGTGACGACGACCTGCATGTTGTCCAGCGAGCCCGGGGTCATCCGGGTGAGCCCCGTGCCGATCGCGATCGAGCAGGCCGATCCCGGCGGGGTCAGCTGCACGAAGCGGATGTCCTCGCTGACCGTGACGTCGTGGTCGGCGTTGAAGCCGATCTTCTCGTAGAAGGCCTTGGCCCGGTCCACATCGGTGACCGGCACCGCGATCAGTTCCAGCTTGATGTCCATCACAGCATCATGCGCCAGGGGCCGGTACGGCGCCGCCCGAAACCGCGTCCGCTGCCGCGAACTGGGTGCGGTACAGCTCCTCGTAACGGCCGCCCGCCGCCAGCAGCTCGGCGTGCGCGCCCCGTTCCACGATCCGGCCGTCCTCGACCACGAGGATCAGGTCCGCCGCCTGCACGGTCGACAGCCGGTGCGCGATCACCACGGCGGTCCGGCCCGCCAGCGCCTCGCCCAGGGCCTCCTGCACCGCAGCCTCCGAGGTGGAGTCCAAGTGGGCGGTGGCCTCGTCGAGGATCACCACCCGCTGCCGGGCCAGCAGCAGCCGCGCGATGGTCAGGCGCTGGCGCTCCCCGCCCGACAGGCGGTATCCGCGCTCCCCGACGACCGTGTCCAGCCCGTCCGGCAGTGAGGCGACCAGCCCGTCCAGGCGCGAGCGCCGCAGGGCCTCCCAGATCTCCTCCTCGGTGGCTTCCGGCCGGGCCAGCAGCAGGTTGGCCCGTACCGACTCGTGGAAGAGGTGCCCGTCCTGGGTGACCATGCCGAGCGTCTCGCGGATCGAGTCGGCCGTGAGGTCCCGTACGTCGATCCCGCCCAGCCGGACCGCGCCCGCGTCGGCGTCGTACAGCCGCGGCAGCAGCTGCGCGATGGTCGACTTGCCGGCGCCGGACGAACCGACCAGGGCGATCATCTGGCCGGGCTCGGCGCGGAAGGACACCTCGTGCAGCACCTGCGTACCGCCCCGGGCGTCGAGCGCGGCCACTTCCTCCAGGGAGGCGAGCGAGACCTTGTCGGCGGCGGGGTAGCCGAAGGAGACCCGGTCGAACTCCACGGTCACCGGCCCCTCCGGGACCCGCCGGGCGTCCGGCTTCTGCGCGATGAGCGGCTTCAGGTCGAGGATCTCGAAGACCCGCTCGAAGCTCACCATCGCGCTCATCACCTCGACGCGGGCGCCGGCGAGCGCGGTGAGCGGGGCGTACAGCCGGGTCAGGAGCAGGGCGAGGGCGACGACGGAACCGGCGTCGAGGGTCCCGCGCAGGGCGTAGTAACCGCCGAGCCCGTAGACGAGCGCGAGGGCCAGGGCCGAGACCAGGGTGAGTGCCGTGATGAAGGCCGACTGGGCCATGGCCGTACGGATCCCGATGTCGCGCACCCGCGCCGCCCGGGCGGCGAACTCCGCGGACTCGTCGGCGGGTCGGCCGAACAGTTTGACGAGTGTCGCGCCGGGAGCGGAGAACCGCTCGGTCATCTGTGTGCCCATCGCGGCGTTCAGGGCCGAGGCTTCCCGCTGCATCGCCGCCATCCGCGCCCCCATCCGGCGGGCCGGCAGCACGAACACCGGCAGCAGCACCAGCGCCAGCAGGGTGATCTGCCAGGAGATGCTCAGCATCACCGCGAGGGTCAGCAGCAGGGTCACGGTGTTGGCGACCACCCCGGACAGGGTGTTGCTGAACGCCCGCTGGGCGCCGATCACGTCGTTGTTGAGGCGGCTGACCAGCGCCCCGGTCCTGGTCCGGGTGAAGAAGGCGACCGGCATCCGCTGCACGTGGTCGAAAACGGCCGTCCGCAGGTCCAGGATCAGCCCCTCGCCGAGGGTGGCGGAGAGCCTGCGGGTCAGCAGCCCGAGCCCCGCCTCCGCGACCGCGATCAGCGCGATGAGGAGGGCGAGACGGGTGACCGCGCCGCTCTCCCGGCCGGCCACGATCGCGTCGACGACCCGGCTGGCGAGCACCGGGGTGGCCACCGCCAACAGCGCGGTGACCACGCTGAGCAGCAGGAAGAAGGTGAGCCCGCGGCGGTGCGGGCGGGCGAAGGCGGCGACGCGGCGCAGGCTCGCCCGGGAGAGCGGGCGCCGGTCCTGCTGGGCGTTCATCGCGCTGTGCAGCGATGTCCAGGCGGTGACTTCCATGTCCATGGTCCGAACGCTAGGACCTCAACCTTGGTCGAGGTCAAGGAAATCACCCGCACCACCCTTCCGGGCGGTCAACTCCCGGTCGCCCAGCCGAAATCAACGATCCCTGCCCTCTGTCGGTGCCCGGTGCCATCATCGGTCCATGACGCAGGGATCCGAGTCCGTACGCTTCGGCAAGGGCACCACCGACACCGTCCTGCACCGCTTCGAGCAGTGGGCCCGCGCCGCGCCCGAGGCCGAGGCCCTCGTCGCGGGCACGGACAGCCTGACCTACGGGCAGCTCGACACGCGGGCCAATCGGCTCGCGCACCATCTGCTCGCCTCCGGCCTGCCGCCGGGCGGCCGCGTCGCCGTCGGCACGGCCCGCCAGAGCGAACTGGTCGTCGCCCTCCTCGCCGTCCTCAAGGCCGGCGGGGCCTACGCCGTCATCGACGTCGAGAACCCGCGCACCGGGCAGCGGCAGCTCGCCGCCGCCGAGCCCCACGTCCTGCTCACCCACGGCGCCCACCAGGCCGCCCTGGACGACGGCAGCGGCCGACGAGTGATCCGCCTCGGCGCGGAGGCCGCCGTCATCGCCGAACGCCCCGCCCAAGCGCCGCCCGTTCCCGAACCCGGCCGCACCGCGGCGGTCCTGTTCACCGGGGCGGCCGAGCCGCGCGCCGTGCCCGTGGCCCACGCCCTGCTGCTCGGCGCGTACGAGGGCTGGGCCGAGGTGGCCCGGCTGACCCCGAAGGACCGGCACCTGATCACCGCCGGACCGGACGTCACCGCCTTCGCCGCAGGCTGGACGCGGGCCCTGTGCTCGGGCGGCGCGCTCGTGCTCCCCCCGCGCTCGCCCTGGCAGGGCCAGGAGATCGCGGCGGCGGTCGAGGACGAGCGGGTCACGATCCTCCACGCGGGCCCCGCCGACACCGTCCACCTGCCGGCCCCGGTCCCGGGCCCCCGGGTGCCCGTCCCGAAGTCCGGCGGCGCGAGCGGCGGCGGGCTCCGGTCGCTGAGGCTGCTCGCCGTCTCCGGGGACCGGCTCCACCTCGACGAACTGGTGGCCCTGCACAGCGCGCTCCGGCCCGGTGTGCGGGTGCTGAACGTCTACGGGCTCGCCGAAACCGCCGGTACCGGCACCTGGTTCGAACTGCCGCAGCTGCTCCGCCCGCTCGACGGCCCCGAGGAGCGCTCCCTGCTCGGCACCCCCTTCCCCGGCTGCCGCGTCGAGGTGCGCGAGGGGGAGATACGCCTCAGCCCGCCCGGCGGCGGTGACGCGGTGCCCACCGGGGACCTCGGCCTGCTCCACGAGGACGGGCTGCTGGAGTACCGGGGCCGGATCCGCGACCGGATCACCCTGCCCGACGGGCGCTCGCTCGACCCGCACCCCGTCGAATCCGCGATCCGGAGCCACGAGGGCATCGGCGGGGTGATCGTCAACGGCGTCGAGAGCATCCGCAGCCCGCGGCGGCTCGTCGCCTACGTGACCCCGCGGCCCGGCGCCCCGTCGTGGCCACCGGGCTCCGGGCTTCCGGACGTCGAGGAACTGCGTGCGCACCTGGCGGGGAAGCTGCCCAGGGAGTACATCCCGCTCAGGCTGGTCCCGATGCGGGCCCTGCCCCGCAACCGGGCGGGTCAGGAGGACCGCGCCGCCCTGCCCCTGCCCATCCTGGGCGCCTCCGCGGACCGCCCCGCCGGCAGCAAGACGGGCCGGCCGGGGGCCGGGCCGACGGGCCCCTTCCCGGCGTCCATCGCCGGCGGCTGCGGGGGCATCGGCCTGGGCTTCGTCGCCCTGATCCTCACGAACGTCTTCTGGCCCGGCTCGACCGACCTCAGCGGCGTACCGCAGCCCTGGGCGTTCTTCTTCTTCGTCCTCTACCTCTTCGAGTGCGTGGCCTTCGGCGTCGGCGTGGTGTTCCTGTTCGCCGGCCGTGCCCGGATGCCCCGCCGGGGCCGCGGCCGCGCCCTCACGGCCGCCGCGCACCTGTCGGTGGCCTACCTGCTGCTGGCGTGGTGGCCGCAGGACAACTTCTACCGGCTCGCGGCCAAACAGGACTGGTCGCGGCAGGCCGCGCTCGTCTACACCTTCAACATCCCCCTGATGATCGCGGGTGCCATCGTCGCCGCCTACGTCACGGCCAAACCGCCGAACCCCTTCGACTTCGACGACTGACGCGGGCCGAACACCGCCCCGACCGCCAGGGCCCCGGCCCGCACCAGCGCCTCGGCCGCGTCCAGCACCTCCGTGCTGTGCGCGGCCACCAGCACGCCCAGCCAGGGCGCCGGGTCGAAGGCACCCGTCGGGATCGCGGGCACGAACACCGCGCCGATCTCGGCGCAGCCCCGGGCGAGGTGCGCGCACAGCTCGTCCAGCTGCGCCTCGGGCAGCCGCGCGCCGAGCTCCACCCGGTCGGCGATCCGTACGAGGTGCCCGGCGCCCCGCAGCGCGTCGAGCCGGGCGGCCACCATGAAGGCGATGGAAGGGCCGGTCAGCCGCAGGTTCGTCTCGGTCGGCGCGAGGCGGCCCGCGCCGTCGGCGACGAAGTCCACGTCGAACCAGCCCCGGTATCCGGAGGCCGCCAACTCCCGGCCCACCGCCGCACCGAAGGCGGCGAGGGGCTTCTCCACCCACTCGGGCACCACCCCGGGGCCCACCGTGGCGCCCGCGTAGCAGCCGTCCTTGACGTCCATGACCGCCCCGCCGACCTCGTGCGGCCGGCCCGCGCGGTCCACGAACCCGTCGTAGGTCAGGTCCCGCGGGGCGTCGGCCCGCGCGGGGCCGCTCACGTACTCCTCCACCAGCAGCGGCCCGCGCGGCAGCCGCCGCAGCACGGCGCGGGCCCCGCCCGCGGCCCGGACCCCCGCGGGGGTGACCACCGTGGTCCCCGAACCCCCGACACCGTGCTCCGATTTCAGAACACTGCTCTCGCCCGCCTTGGCCCGGGCGGACAGGATCCGGACCGCCGCCCTGCGGGTGCCGGCCCGCCACTGCGCGGGGAGCACGATCCCGGGATGCCCGCCGCCCGCCAGGATCCGGCCGAAGAGCCCGTGCGCCGCGGACTTCGACTCGTACCGCAGCTCCCGCGCCTGCCACGGGCGGCCGGCCAACTGCCCGAACGGCCCTGTCAGCCCCCACGGTACGAGGGGCAGCCCGGCCCCGGTCAGCAGCGCGGCCAGCGCGGGGCGGGCCCGTACGGCATCGGACAGGCCCGGACCCCGCTCCACGAGGCCGTCGTACACCTCGACCCCGGTCCAGCCCAGTTGGCGGCCGACCAGCTCGGTCCAGCCCCGCGGCACCGCCCGGGGCAGCACCAGCGCCGCCGGGTCGGGGCTGTAGAAGGCGGCCAGGCAGGCGTAGTGGTGCGCGGCCGCTTGCTCCTGGTCCAGGGAGGCGTCGGCGAACTGCGCGTTGAACTCGGCGACATTGCCCAGGTGAACGGCCCTTCCGCCACCGGTCCACGCCCGCGCCCAGTCGGCGAGCGGGGCGGGAGCCACCTCGAACCGCACCAGGCTGTCTGGGTCCGGGTCCGGGTCCGGGTCCGGGTCTGTGTCTGGGTCCCGGTCCGGGCCCTGCTCCGGCCCCCGGTCCGAGCCGCCTCGGGAGCCGCCGCCGGGGCCGCCGGACGAGGTGATCGCCCCCATGGCCCGGTAGAACCCGGCCGCGTGCGGATCGGCGTCGATCACCAGCTCGCGGACCCCGAGCTCCACGGCCCGGCGCAGCGCGTCCCGGTACAGCAGCCGCCCCACCCCCTGCCCGATGGCGGCCGGTTCCACGAACAGCAGCCCGAGGGCGGCCCGCGGGGGAGCCCCCTCCAGGGAGGCGAGCCCGAGCACCGATCCGCGTCCGTCTTCGGCCACCACGATCCGGCGGGCCGTCACGTCGCCGGACCGGATCCGCAGTTCCGCGGCACACGCGGCCAGGAACCCGGCGGCGTACCCCCAGTGCGCCTTGGACCGCATGACCAGCGCGGTCAGAGCCTCGGCCTCGTCCGCCCGCGCGGCTCTGACCTTTACCATTCGCTGACCTCCCCATGGTCCGCCGCAGGGCCGTGCGATAGATTCGGCCAGCCCCCACGGCACATCCTTTCCTACCCTCGCGGAGACGGGCTTCTCAATGAGCGACATCATCAACGGACTTGGCCGCACCAGCGCCTACGGTGCCCTCGGCCTCGTGCTGCTGATCCTCGGCATCGTCCTCGTGGACGTGCTGACGCCCGGGAAGCTTCCGAAGCAGATCTGGGAGGAGCGCAACCGCAACGCGGCCGTCCTGCTCAGCTCCGCGCTCCTCGGCATCGGCGGCATCGTCTTCACCTCGATCTGGACCACGTACGAGGACTTCGGCAAGGGCCTGATGTCGACGGCGGCCTTCGGTGTGCTCGGTCTGATCCTGATGGCGCTGGCGTTCCTGGTGCTCGACTTGGTGACCCCGGGCAAGCTCGGCGCCATCGTCGTCGACCCGGAGCCCCACCCGGCGGTCTGGGTCTCGGCCTCCTGTAACCTCGCCGTGGCCGCGATCGTCGCCGCCTCGATCGCCTGACACGGAGCACCCGTACGAGACGAGAGCGCCGCTCCTTTCGAGGAGCGGCGCTCTCGTCGTGTACGGCGCCAGCATGGCCGTTTGGTGCCAGCACAGGATCGTCATCGCGCACAGGTTGATCACGACCACCGGAGCCCACAGGGCCGGCCGGGCCAGCAGCGCGGCCAGCCGGCCGCGCAGCAGGATCGCCGCGCCCGACTGGGCCGAGGCCAGGGCCAGTACGAGCAGCGACGACGGGTGCGAGTTGGTCCGCGCCGCACCCGGTACGCCCACCATCGACGCCGGGTAGTGGAAGACCACCAGCAGCACTGCGAACAGCAGCGTCCCGCCGGCCAGCAGCAGCCGGGCCCCGCGCCGCCCGCACGCAGTACGGGGTCAGCGCGGTGACCACCACGTACACCCCGACGAACCACAGCGGTTGGATCACCAGGGTCGCCCCCGGTCCGCAGCGTCGCCTCCGGCACCCCGGCCGCGTACAGCACCGGCGCCGGCGAGCGCCCACACCCCGGTGACCCCGACCACCGGTCGTCCCAGCCGGACCATCCGGCCCTTCAGCCACGCGCCCCGTCGAGCCCGTGCGGCGCCGGTAGGACAGCGCCGAGGCGTACCCGCCGACCAGGAAGAAGATGCCGAGCATCTGGAGCACCCAACTGGCCGGTGCCAGGGAGCCGAAGGCCGACAGCGGGCCGGCGTTGTGCAGGCCGCCGCCGGAGTCGAGGGTGAACCCGCCGAGCAGCCAGTGGCCGGTGGGCACGGCCAGCAGCGCCAGGGCGCGCAGCCCGTCGACGGCCCGGTCGCGGTGGGCGGGGCCCGGACCGGGAGGTGCGGACGCGAGCGCGGATCCGGCTGCGCAGCCGGGTGCGGGCTCTGTCGCTCATGAACGGACCAGCCTGGATCCTCGGCGGTTGCCGGCCCCTGAACGCGCAACCGGGTGCGGGTAGGCTGCTCACCGGTCGATCATGGGGAGCACGTGCACATGGGTGGGGCAGCCGCGCTGGAGAAGCTCGTGCCGGTGTTGCTGGCCTTCGGCGGCGGGGTCCTGCTCGCCCGCCGCAAGATCGTACCGGCCGAGGCCTCCAAGGCCTTCTCCGACTACGCCTTCCTCTTCGCGGTCCCCTGTTACCTCTTCGGCAACATCTACGCCAGCGACCTCGCCGCCCTGTTCGACTGGCGGGCCATCGGCGGCTACGCCGGAGCGGCCGCCCTCGCGGTGGCCGCGGTAGCCGCGGCGGCGGTGGCCTACGGCATACGGGAGCCCCGCGCCGTGGCCCTGCGCGTGATGGCCGGAGTCCAGGTGAACACCGCCTACTTCGCCGTCCCCGTCTTCATCACCGTGTTCGGGACGGCCGCGCCGATCTTCCCGATCCTGCTGTTCCAGGTCTGCGTGCTGTCCCTCGTGGTCATCTCCCTCATGGAACTGGGCCGCGCGGGCCCCGTCGCGGGCGGTCCGGGCCGGCGCCTCACCCGCGCCGTCGGCGCCTCCCTCGCCACGCCACTGGTCCTCGCCTGCAACGCCGGGATCGTGCTCAACCTGCTCTCGGTGCACGTCCCCGCCGTGCTCCTGGACGGCGCCGCCTTCGTCGGGGACAGCGCCTCCCCGGTGGCCCTGTTCGCCCTCGGCCTCCACCTCGGCGGCCTCGGCCTCGACATCCGAGGCACCACGCGCGAGGAGCTGGCCCTCATCGGCTTCAAGTGCCTGGCCTTCCCGCTGCTGACCTGGGCGGTGTGCGGGACGCTCTTCGGCGTGCGGGGCGAGTGGCTGGCGTACCTCGTCCTGATCGCCGCGATGCCCACCCCGCAGAACCTGTTCATCTTCGCCCAGCGCTACGACGTGGGCGTCGACCTCTCCGCCTCCATCGTGATCAAGAGCTCGGTGATCTCCCTTCTGCTGCTGCCCATATGGCTGCAGACTGTTGCCTCATGAGCGCCTCCCCGACACCGCGCAGCGCCGTCACCCTCGGACTGCTCGCCGCCTGGACCGTGCACGACCTCGAAGAAGTGGCCACCGTGGCGGGCTGGTCCCGTACCCGGGTCCCCGTCCTGCGCGAGCGCCACCCCCGCGTGCCCGACCGGATATGGCGGCGCCTGGAAGCCGTGGACGGCCGCGAGTTCGCCACCGCCGTCGGCGTGATGGGCCTCGTCGTCGCGGCCGCGGCCGCGGACGGGTACCGCACCGGAGGGCGCTCGGCCTTCTACCAGGCCTCCCTGAACGGCTTCGGTCTGCACGGCCTCGTCCACCTCGCGCTGGCCGCCGCGACCCGCGGCTACACGCCGGGGGTGGTCACCTCACCGCTGCTCGTGGTCCCCTTCACCCTGTGGGCGCGCGGCCGGCTGCGCCGAGCCGGCGTCCTGCGGCCCACCCGCCCGAGCGACCTGGCCCGGAGCCTGGCCCTGGCCGGCGCGGCCACCGCCGCCTCGCACGCAGTGGCCCGCCGGATCCGTCGGGGCGCGTCCCCGAGCTAGTGCTGTGACCGGAAAGGTTCACCGGGTCACGGCCCCCGGCACGGCACCTCGCCGCGTTGTCGGACCGCGCCGGTACGTCCAGTACGAGCCGCGGTCCTCCGCCTCGCGATGTACCGCACCGGACGCCGTGACCCGGCAAACCTTTCCGGCCACAGCACTAGCCGCTGTTCGCTCGTACCTCCCGGCGGGATCGGCTCGTTGACCCGGCATGGAACTGCCGACCATCGCGGCGCCGGGCGTCGGGGAACGGGCCGACGCCGTGGCCGATGCCGCCTGCCACCTCTACGACACCGTCGCGCCCTGGAGGATCGGCGCGCCCGGAGGGTGGAGCCGGACCGCGGCCGAGGACGCCGCCGAGGCGATCGAGACCACCGCGCACGCCCTCGCCTCCGTCGACCCGGGCGCCGAGGTCGTCCTCGCGCCCGTCCACGCAGCCCTCGCCGACCTGCGCCGCCGACTCGGGCTCGCGCCCGCCGACGGGCTGACCGGCGAGGGCCTCCCGGCCACCCCGCGTACGGTCGGCAACCCGCGCAGGACCCGCTGGGCGCGGGTGCTCACCGCACCTTCGCCGCGGCAACCGCCTTCTGGTACAACTTCCTGATGTCCGCGCCGAAGTAGGAGCTGTACGAGGTGTCGGCCGTGTCCCCGCCGGTCTTCCAGCCGCCGATGACCCCCACCACGTCACCGGTGCCCGTGCGGGCGTCGAAGCGCAGCAGGAACGGGCCGCCGCTGGTGCCACCGGGATAGCCGGTGCAGTCGATGCGCAGGAACGATCCCGGGATCCGGGGGTCGGTGCTGGTGAACTTCGTCGTCCGGTTGACGCACAGGCGCGGCCGGGCGGCCGAGGCCGGATAGCCGATCAGCGAGACCCGCGCGTGCGCGTAGGCGGAGCCGGTGACCAGCCGGTTCGCGCCGACCACGTCCTCCACCAGGAAGCCGTCTTTGCCCGGCCCCACCTGCGCGAAGGCCACGTCGAGGGTCGCCGCCTTGTCGGCGCCCTGGGAGCGGTAGCGCGGGTCGATCCAGATCTTGGAGTGCCCGCCCGCATCCCGCAGGACCGGGAACATGCCGTACGGCTGCGGGTTGGCGCGCGTGTACCGCGGTACGAAGGCCACCCGCTGGGTGTCCGAGCCGAGCAGGCAGTGCGCCGCGCTGAGCACCAGGTTGTGGCCGGGGGAGGCGACCACGCTCGCGGTGCAGAAGTAGGCACCGCCCCCCTTGACGACGAACATCCGGCCGACGACCGGGACGCCGTCGAAGTTCTGCCCGATGCCGGGGTCGGTGGCCGGTACCCGGGGGACGGTAGGACGCGCGGGCAACGACGCCGGAACCGGAAGGGGGAGGGGAAGCGGAACCGGTGGCGCGAGGGCGGACGGGGTCGCGGAGGGGGTCGCGGACGGCGCCGGAGGCTCCACCGCGACCGGCGTCGGTGTGGGTGTCGGTGTCGGTGTCACCGTCGGTGTCGCGACCGGGACCGGGACCGGGACCGGGACCGGGACCGGGTCCGGGGTCGGTGTCGGTGTCGGGACCGGCGTCGGCGTCGCAACGGGCTCCGGGGCCAGGTCCGGGGCCGGCTCGACCGGCGCCGGCGGTTCCGGTGCGCCGGGAGGCAGCGGGACGGCGGATGCCATCCGCTCGGGGGTCCAGAAGGCCGCCGCCTCGCGGGCGGACCAGCGGCCGACGGCCATCGGGGCGGCGCTCCCGGCCTGTGCCTCGGGCAGCGGCCCTGCGGACACCAGCAGGGCGACCGCCGCCACGGCCATCGTCAACGTACGTCGCATGCGAGAGCTCCTCTAGAGGCCTTGAGGGAAACGGAAGAGCCGGTCCGGATCGTAGGTACGCCGGACCTCTTGCAGCCGGGCGAGGTTCGGGCCGTAGTAGGCCTCGCGCCAGCCGGTGAGCTTCGGGTCGGTGTAGTTCTGGTACGCGCGGCCGCTCGCCCACGGGCGCAGGTCCTGCCAGAGCCCGTCCAGCCAGCCCTGGTGCCCGGCCACTTCGGCGGCCGGCGCGGACTCGGGCCAGTAGGCGAGGTACTGGGCGAGGAAGGCGCTGTCGCGGTGCGCGAAGGCGGTGTCCCCGGCCGCGACCCGGTTCACCGCGCCCCCGCAGACCCCGTCGAACTGCACCACCCCGAAGCCGCCCGGGGGGACCGTGGACCCGTACCGCCGGACGGCGTCCAGGACCGCGTCGATCGCCGCGTCCGGCAGGCCGCCGCCCGCCCAGAAGTCCGAGCGGGCGGCGTACGAGTGCCGCTCGAGCATCCCCTGCGGGTCCCGGCCGGGCAGGGTGCCCGGCAGGCGGCACTGCGCGACGCTCAGATCGAGGCAGCCCGACATGGCCCGTACGGTGTCCCCGTAGCTCCGTACGACGATCCAGCTGTCCCGCGGCGCCCCGCCGACCAGGTCCGACAGCCGGGTCAACTGCCGTTCCAGTTCGGGACGGCCGTCGAGGCACACGACCCGGACCGCCGGCGCGGAGGCGGAGGCAGGGTCGGCGCCGGGGTCGGCTGCGGTGCCGCTGCCGGCCGTGAACTCCACCTGGCTCCAGAAGGGGTCCGGCAGTTGAGCCAGCCAGCGCTGCCAGCCGCGCAGCACGTCCGCCGAGTCGGCGCCGGGCCAGTGGAGTTCGGCGAAGGCACCGTCACCGGCCGGGTGCGTCCGGAACCGGAATTCGGTGACCACGCCGAAGTTGCCGCCGCCACCGCCGCGCAGGGCCCAGTACAGGTCCGGATCCCGGTCGGCGGCGACTTCGCGGACGGTCCCGTCGGGGGTGACCACCCGCGCCCCGGTGAGCCGGTCCGAGGTGGTGCCGTACGCCCGCGCCGCCAGCCCCAGGCCACCGCCGAGGGTGAGCCCGGCGATGCCGACGGAGGGGCAGAGCCCGGTCGGGACGGCCAGCCCCCGCCCGGCGAGGGAGGCGTTCACGTCACCGAGCCGGGCCCCCGCGCCGATCCGTACACCGTCCCCGTCGACCGACACCGCCGCCATGGCTCCGGTGTCGAGGACCAGCCCGGCGGCGCGGGTGGACCAGCCGGCGTAGCTGTGCCCGCCGCCGCGCGGGACCACCGCCGTGGCCGAGCGGCGGGCGAAGTCCAGGCAGACGGCCACGTCCGCGGCGTGCGCGGGATAGGCCACCGCGCCCGGCGCGACGGCGTCGTAGCGCGGCTGGAACAGCCGGCGGGCCTCGGGATGGTCCCGGTCCCCGGGGAGCACCACCCGCCCGTCGATCGAGCGGGCGAGCGCGCCGAAGTCGGGCCCGCGGCGCGCCGCCCCGGCGGTGGCCAGCACGGCGGCCGCGGCGCCGGCCAGGACCCGGCGGCGATGGAGGCTCATCCCTCCTTCCTGCCATCGCCCGGCCCCATCGCGCTGAAGGCGGGCCCACACACACCGGGTTGCCGCCCGAACGGCTCATTGCCGAAACGCTTCGGTTTGTCGGATAACCGGTTCGCTCGAGTGAGTGGCGGACATACCCTGCCCGCATGTCTCTCGTGGATCTCACTGCGCACACCGCAGACTTCAACGCCGACCCCTACCCCTTCTACGCCGCACTGCGCGAGATGGGCCCCGTCCACCGCGTGGTCGTCGACGGCGCGCGGTCGTGGCTGGTCGTCGGCCACGACGAGGCCCGACAGGCCCTGGGCCACCCCGACTTGTCGAAGAACTGGCTCGGCTCCGAACTGTTCGGCAACACACCGGTCCACGCCGCCGCCACCAACATGCTGGAGGCGGACCCGCCCCACCACACGCGGCTGCGCCGCCTGGTGGCCCGCGAGTTCACCTCCCGCCGGGTCGAGTCCTTACGCCCCCGCGTCCAGGAGATCACCGACGAGCTGCTCGACGCGATGGCCGCCCGGCCCGACCGCCGCGCCGACCTGATCCGGTCGCTCGCCTTCCCGCTGCCGATGACCCTCATCTGCGAACTCCTGGGCGTCCCCGGCCTGGACCGGGAGCGGTTCCGCTACTGGTCCGGCGAGATCGTCGCCCCGCTGGAGGGCGGCGGCCCCGACGGCGTCGTACTGGAGCAGATGACCGCGTACCTCCGCGAACTCGTCGAGGCCAAGGCCAAGGATCCCGGCGAGGACCTGCTCAGCGCCCTGATCCGCACGCTCCCCCATAGCCCTGATGGCATGGGAGGTACCCCCATCGAGGACGGCGACCAGCTCTCCCCGGACGAGCTGATCGGGATGGCCTTCCTGCTGCTGATCGCGGGCCACGAGACCACCGTGAACCTGATAGGCAACGGGGTACGGGCCCTGCTCGCGCACCCCGACCAGCTGGCCGCGCTGCGCGCCGACCCGGACGGGCTGATCGACGGCGCGGTGGAGGAGATGCTCCGCTACGACGGCCCGGTGCAGCACGCCACGTACCGCTTCGCCCGCGCCGACCTGGAACTCGGCGGCGTCCGCATCCCGGCCGGCTCCTCCGTCCTGGTCGCCCTCGCCGCGGCCGACCGCGATCCGGCGCGCTTCGCGGAGCCCGGGCCCGAGGTCTTCGACATCCGCCGCACCGGCCCGAGCCACCTGGCCTTCGGCCACGGCATCCACTTCTGCCTCGGCGCCCCGCTGGCCCGCATGGAGGGCCGCATCGCGATCCGGGCCCTGCTGGAACGCTTCCCGGACCTCGCCGACGACCCGGACGCGGGCCCGCGCGACTGGCTGCCGGGCACGCTGATGCGAGGGGTGACCCGACTGCCGCTGTGCTGGTGAGGCGGGACGAAGCGGGACTTGGACGACACTCCCTAGTGCTGTGGCCGGAAAGGTTTGCCGGGTCGCGGCGTCCGGTGCCATGGGGCCTCCCCAGGCCCGCAGGGCCTAGGGGACGCATCGCAA
>NZ_JBVIFS010000049.1:0-40479 GCF_055571215.1 Streptomyces sp. NPDC030995 | reverse complement strand
TTTTTGTTGTCGTACATAGAAGGGCGGAGGGGCGCCCGAGTACTGGACGTACTCGGGCGCCCCGACAACGCGGCGAGGTGCGGTGCCAGACAGCGCGGGCCAGGCAAGATCCGAAAGAGACGGCCTAGGCCCTGTCCGAGCCTAGGAGCCCATGGCCGCCTGCGTGGCCGGGCCGTAGACGCCCGGCGGGTCGCCCTTGATGGACCGGTCGCGCTGGAGCTGGCTGACGCCGCGCTTGGTCTGGCTGTCGAAGACGCCGGTGACGGAGACGTACGTGAACCCCTGCCCGTAGAGCATCTCCTGGAGGGCGCGCACCTCGGGCCCGCGGTCCCCCATCCGCAAGGTCGTGGAGGTAGCCGACGGCCCCGCCGCCGAAGCGCTCGGCGTGGGCGTCGGCTTCGGGCCCGGGCTCGCGGGCGTGCCCGAAGCTCCCGTGGCCGAGGCCGACGGGGTGCCGGACCGTACGGACGCCCGGGGCCCGGGGTCCTCGCCGGCGCCGGGGCTGCGGGCCGGGAGCACGGGCAGGGACAGCCCGGTCGCCGGCTCGGGCCGGTCGGGTTCCGGGTCGGGGCCGCTCAGGAGGGGCACGAGGGCTCCGACCGCGGCGAGCGCGAGCAGGATGACCACGGTCAGCGGGAGCCGGCTGCCGGCGCCTCGACGGCGGGCGGCGGCGCGAGCGGGAGCAGAACCGGCAGCCGGAGCGGGAGCCGGGGCAACCCTCCAGACCGGCGCGGGGCCGGGGAAGGCGGAGGGTCCGCTCTGCGGCCAGTCGGGCGCCGCCGAGGGAGACGGCGGGCCCGAGTGGGCGACGTACGGGCGTACGAGCAGGCGGTCGTCGGGGACGACGCCGCTCTCATCAGGGTCCTGGGACATGGTTGTCTCCCGGCTGGGACGGGAGCCGGCGCGCCGGTGCGGCGCCGGCCCCCACCCGGCCGGTCAGGCTCTGCGTCGCCGGGCGAGCGACGGGCGGGCGGATATGGACATCTGATGCATCTCCGAAGTGCGGCTCAAGCAGTGATTCTTGATCGGCGCACTCTTGCCCTCCGGAACGGGCCAGGTCAAGCCTGGTATCCGATCTATGCCCGTACGTCCGGTCTGTCGAGGGTGTCGGGGCGGTGGCGAATCGCGGTGACCCAGACGGTGCAGGCCGCCAGGAGCATCAGGGCGGCGCCGCCGAGCGGGGCGGCGGGCGCGGAGATGCCGTCGACCGCCAGGCCTCCGCACAGCGCGCCCGCGGCTATGGCCAGGTTGAACATGGCCACCATCAGTGAGGAGGCGGCCTCGGCGGCGGCCGGGGCCGCCTTGATCATCCAGCTCTGCAGGCTCACCGACACCCCGCCGTACACGAGCCCCCAGGCGAGCAGGAGGGTGGTCCCGGCGACCGCCCCCGGCAGGACGGCGATGAGCGCGAGGATCACGGTGAGGGAGGCGCTGACCACGAGCAGGGTCCGGTACGCGTCGCGCGCCCCGGCCAGGAAGTTGCCGGCGACACCGGCGACCCCGTAGCCGAGCAGGAGCGTGCTGACGTACTGGGCGTCGATGCCCGAGACGTCCTGGAGGATCGGCCGGACGAAGGTGTAGGCGGCGAACTGCCCGGTCACCACGAGGAACGTGACGATCACGCCCGCGCGGACCGCGCGGTTCTCGCGGAGCAGCGCGGGCAGTTCGGGGAAGGTGATGTGCCGGGTCGGCGGCAGCGGGGGCAGCAGCAGGATCAGGGCGGTCAGCGTGACGAGGCCGAGGGCGCCGACCGCCGCGAAGGCGGTGCGCCAGCTGCCGAGTTCACCGAGCAGGGTTCCGGCGGGGACGCCGAGCACAGAGGCGGTGGGGACTCCCCCGAAGACGAGGGCGGTGGCCCGCCCGACCTGGTGCTCGGGCACGAGCCGTACCGCGAGCCCGCCGGCGATGGCCCAGAACCCGCCGACGCTGACCCCTACGAGCAGCCGGGCCGCGAGGAGGACGGCGAAGTTCGGGGCGAGGGCGGCGGCGAGGTTGGCGGCGGCCATCAGGGCGATCAGCACGCAGAGCACGAGCCGCCGGTCGAGCCGGCCGGCGCCGACGGTGACGAGCGGCGCACAGATCCCGGCGACCAGCCCGGGCACGGTGACCATCAGCCCCGCGGTCCCGTCGGACACCCCGAGCTCGGCGCCGACGGGTGTGAGCAGGCCGACGGGCAGCAGCTCGGAGGTGATCAGGCAGAAGATCCCGAGCGCGACGGCGCAGACGGCCGCCCAGCCCTTCCACGACGCGGGTGCGCGCCCTGGGCCGGCTCCGCCCGTCGGCTTGGATATGGACTCGGGGCCGGGAGGCGGTCCGGATTCGGGGGGCGGCGCGGGGTTGCCGGGCGCGGCGGCTGAGGTCATGGAACGGCACTCCGTACGGGCGGTCGTCGGACAGGACGGAACGGAACGGGACGGGCGGGACAGAACAGGGCAGGGCGGAACAGAGCGGTGCGGGGTGCCGGGGGTCGCGCCTCCCTCGGCTCCCGCACTGCCGTTCCAATTTCCCACACGCCCCGGACCTTCCCGGCCGGGGCCGGCGTCACCCGGACGCGTGAGAGGGAGGACCGGGCTGCCCGGGCCGTACGGCAAGGTGGTCGGATGCAGTTACGCCGGGCCGTGCCCCTCTCCCTCGTCGCGCTCCTCGCGAGCGCCGGCTGCGTCTCCGTCGGGCCGCAGGATCCTGCCCCGGAGCCCGTGCGGGGCTCCGCACCGCCCGTCGGCGCGCCCGAAGTCCCCTCTCCCCTGGCGCTGCCACTGGGGAAGCTGCCCGCGCCCGCCGAGCCCGAGCCCGAGTCCGCTGACAACCCGGAGCCGGACCCGGACCCGGACTCGAAGCCGGAGCGGTACCGGGACCCGTCTCGCGAGCGGGCCCGCGCCAAGTCGGCGGCGCCGCCCCGGCGGACGCGTACGCCCGGGCACGCCTCCGCCCATCCGCGCCGACGGCCGGCCCCGACGCCCCCCATGGACGAGCTGTGCGCGGCCGCGGACGGAGTCGTACCGCCGTCGATCGTCGACCTGTGCCTGCGGCAGTACGGCCGCTGACCTGCCCGCACCCGGGTGTCCGATGCGAGGCTTGACCCTCCCCCTGTGTCAGACCTTGTAGTGGAGAGCGTCATGTTCACCATCGGAGACTTCGCCAAGCACGGCCGGGTATCGGTCCGCATGCTGCGTCACTACGACGCCCTCGGACTGCTGCGCCCGGCCCGTGTCGACCCGTTCACCGGCTACCGCTTCTACGAGGCCGGGCAGCTCGCCCGCCTCAACCGTGTCATCGCGCTCAAGGAACTCGGCTTCAGCCTCGACCAGGTGGGGACGATCCTCGACGAGCGGGTCGGCGCCGAGGAGTTGCGCGGCATGCTGCGGCTGCGGCAGGCGGAACTGGAGACCGCCATGGCCGCCGCGGCGGCCCGGCTGGTCCAGGTCGAGGCGAGGCTCCGGACCATCGAGAACGAGGGAACCATGCCTGCCGACGACATCGTTGTGAAGAGCCTTCCGCCCGTCCGGCTCGCCGAGCTGACCGGGACGGCGGGGAGTTACGAGCCGCAGGACATCGGCCCGGTCATCGGCCCGCTCTACGACGAGCTGTGCCGCCGCGTCGAGGAGGCCGGGGTGGTCCCGACCGGCCCCGGCATCGCCTACTACGAGGACGCTTCCGGCGCGGAGCCCGGTACGGCGATACTCGTCCACGCCGGGCTGCCGGTGGCGGCCTCGGTCCGCGCCGAGGACCTCGGGGGCGAGGTACGGATCGTCACGCTGCCCGGGGTGGAGCGGGCCGCGACCGTGGTGCACCGCGGCTCGATGGACGGCGTGCTGCCCACGGCGCAGGCCCTGGCCCGGTGGATCGACGCGCACGGCCACCGCTCGGCCGGGTACGCGCGCGAGCTGACCCTCGCCTGCCCGCAGGACCGGGACCAGTGGGTCACCGAACTCCAGGAGCCCCTCGCCACGACCGGCTGACGGGCCCTAATGTGCGCGCATGCAGCGCGTACTGGTGGTGGGGATCACTGGAGCCGGGAAGTCCACGCTGGCCCGGGCCCTGGGGGCGCGCCTCGGGCTGCCGTTCCACGAGATGGACGCCCTGCACTTCAGCGGCCCCGGGTGGGCCGTCAGCCCGACCTTCGCCGAGGACACGGCGCGGCTGGCCGGGACCGAGCGGTGGATCTTCGACTCGCTCGGCTACCCGGCCGTCCGGGACCTGTTGTGGGAGCGGGCCGACACCGTCGTCTGGCTCGACCACCCCCGGTACGTGGTCATGCGGCGGGTGCTTCTCCGCTCGCTGCGCCGGAGCCTGCTGCGCGAGCCGCTCTTCGGCGGGAACCGGGAGTCCTGGCGGGAGTGGCTGCGCGCCGACCATCCGGCGTGGTGGGCGTGGACGCAGTACGCGCCGCGGCGAGCCGAGATCGGGCGGCGGGCCGCCGATCCACGGTTCGCACCCCTGCGGGTGATCCGACTGCGGTCCCCACGGGCGGCGCGGGCATGGCTGCGTGCACAGGACGACTTCGTATACGGGGACCCGGGCGCCGGTGAAGTCCACGGCTGACTCACGCACTGGAAGGAGGCCGCGGAGGAGACGCGGAGTCGAGGTCGAGGCCCTCAGGGGCGGCGCCCACAGACGGCGGCGCACCGCCGGGCCGCGCCCCGGCGGGCGGTGCGCAGCCGGTGCACGGTGTTGTGGCCGCGCCGCTTCCACTCGCCCCGGGGCAGCGAGGCCCGCTGGCCGCCGCCCGCGATCAGCGCGTTGACCGGGGTCATCGGGTCGGCGGCCAGCGCCTTGGCGACCAGGACGCCGACCACGAGCGGGACCAAGGCCACGGCCAGGGCCGAACCGGCGGTGGTCACGTGCTGCATGCGCGGGCGCGGGGTCGCGCTGCGGGGGGCGTCGGAAGTCATGGCCCCATTCGACCAGCGGCGGCGCGGCGGGGAATCGGGGCGGATACTCAGGCCGTTGGGCACAAGGTACTCAGACGGGCACGACGTACGGGGTGGGTGGTGGGTGGTGACGGTACCCGGGCAGGGCTTCGAGGCCGCGACCGGCGACGGCCCGGCCGCGCCGCCCGGCCGCCGGGAGGCGGAACTGCGCACCGCGTACGAGGGGCTGCTGCAGATCCGCCGCCTGGTGAACGGCCCGGCGGGCGCGGCGGTTCCCGCGCCGTGGGAGGTTGGGCAGGCGCCGCGCGCGGTGGCCCTCGCACTGGAGGCGGCGGGGATCACGCCGTCCGCGCTGGACGCGGAGGGGCGGCGTACGCGGACGGGCTACCGGGTGGCCGCCGGTCCGGAGCCCGGGCGGGTTCAGGTCACGTGGACCGGGCCCCCGGGCGGCGGCGCGGCCGAGGAGGAGCAGGAGCAACTCACGGGCTGCGCGGCCGTGCTGGAAGGGCTGGGGTGGGTGTGCCTGCTGTACCGGGGCCCTCGCCGACGCCGCTTCCTGGAGGTGGAGCCCCCGCCGTCCGGCGGCGAAAACCGGTGGTCGTAGCCGCAGGGGGCGGGGAGACTCGCCCGATGGGCATGCTCGACGCACAGGCGGACCGCCTCGGCCGCGGTGAGACCGTGGAATTCCGGCCGACCGGGGGGTCGATGACGCCGTTGATCCGCAGCCGCCAACTGGTTCGGGTCGCCCCGGCCGAGCCGGCGCTGGTGGAGGTCGGCGACATCGTCCTGGCCCGCGTCGCGGGCACGGTGTACCTGCATCTCGTGTCGGCGGTGGACACCCCGCGCCGGCGCCTGCGGATCAGCAACAACCACGGCCGCGTCAACGGCTGGACCGGTCACGACCGGGTGATGGGCATCTGCCTGGCGGTGGACGGCGTGCCCCGCCCGGGGGCAGCGGCCAAGGTGCGCCGGCCGGCGACCACGCCCGCGACCACGCCCGCGACCACGCCGGCGGCCACGCCCCCGATCCGGTCGGTGGTCCTCGCCGCCCGCCGCCTGGACTTGCTGCCGCTGCGCCCCGCACACGCGGACGAGATGAGCCTCGTACTGGCCGATCCCGCCCTCCATGCCTTCACCGGTGGTGCGCCGCTGTCGCGGGACGCGCTGCGCGCCCGCTACGAGCGGCTGGCCGTCGGCTCCCCCGACCCGTCGGTCATCTGGGCGAACTGGGTGGTGCGCCTGCGTGAGCAGGGGCGGTTGGTGGGCACCGTCCAGGCCACGATCGCTCCGGCGCGCGGGTCGGCCGAGCTGGCGTGGGTCATCGGTACCCCTTGGCAGGGCCGCGGCTTCGCCGCGGAGGCCGCGCGGGCGCTCGCGGCCTGGCTGACGGAGCTGCCCATCGGCCGCCTGGTCGCCCACGTCCACCCGGAACACGCCGCCTCGGCGGCGGTCGCCGCGGCCTGCGGACTGCGCCCGACCGCGCACCACCAGGATGGCGAGATCCGCTGGGAGTCCGTCGGCGGCCGATCGGGGCCCGTCAGCTCAGGGTGAGCAGGACGACGTCCACCTCTTCGCCGCGGGCCCGCGCGAATTCGCGGGTGCGGCCCGTGACGGTGAACCCGCACTTCTCCAGCACGCGGATCGAGCCCGCGTTGTCGGCGAGCGCCCGGGTGGCGATGCCCCGCCCCCAGTGCCCGGGGCCGATCACGTACGTCACCTCGCGCTCCTCGGGCGGCCCGAACACCGCCGCGTGGCCGGCCGCGACTCCGTCGGCCAGCACCGTACGCAGCGTCACGGCCGGGTCGCTGCGCACCTTCGCCCAGTGCTCGTCGAAGTGCCCCCGGTCGTAGTGGTACTTGCTGGTGATCGCCGCCATGTGCTGGAGGTCGGGGTCCGTCAACTGCTCCCAGAAGACGGCCAGATCGCTGTCCCTCGTCTCGCGCAGCTCGATCTCCATGCGCGCTCTCCCTCTCCCCGGCCGTCCGATCACGTCGTCCCACCTTAGGAAGTGCGCCGCCGGATGTGCCGGGGCGGATGTGCGCCGCCGGAGGTGGGACGGCGCTCCTCAGCCGTACCGCCGGGCCAGCGCGGCCACCGTCTCGGTGAGGGCGCGGCGCAGTTCGGGCGGGCCGAGTACCTCGGCCTCCGTGCCCAGCCGGAGCAGGTCGCCGACGGCTACGGCCTCGGACTCGACGGGCAGTCGCAGCCGTACCCAGCCGTCCGCGTCGGCCGGGCCGGCGTCGGCGATGGCGCGGGTGCCCGCCGACCCGAACTGCATCGGCAGCAGCCGCTGTCCGCGCGGCGAGAGGCGCAGCTCGGCGGTCTGCTGGTGGAGCGCGGCGTCCAGGCGGGCCGTGGACTCCTGCCAGTACGCGGCGAGTTGGAATCCGGCGGGCCGCTCGAAACCCTCCGCCGCGGTGTCCACGTCCAGGAACCGGGAGACCCGGTAGGTCCGTACGGCGTCCTCGACCCCGGCCACGAGGTACCAGATGCCGCCCTTGAGGACGAGGCCGAGCGGATGCAGTTCTCGCCGCACCTCGCCGCGCCAGCGCCGGTAGTGGGCGTGCAGGACGCGCTGGTCCCAGACGGCCTGGGCGATGCGCGCGAGGTGCGGGACGGGGTCGGCGTCCCGGAACCAGGCGGGCGCGTCCAGGTGGAAGCGGTCCTGGATCCGCCGCGCCCGGGCGGCGAGTGCGGCGGGGAGCGCGGCCTGGAGTTTCAGCTGGGCGGCGGTCAGGTCGGCGCCGAGGCCGAGCTCCTGCGCGGGCCCGGGAGCGCCGGCCAGGAAGAGGGAGCCGGCCTGGGTGTCGGTGAGGCCGGTGAGGCGGGTGCGGTAGCCGTCGGCCAGCCGGTAGCCGCCGGCCGGGCCCCGGTCGGCGAGGACGGGGACGCCGGAGGCACCGAGGGCCTCGACGTCCCGGTAGACCGTGCGGACGGACACCTCCAGTTCGGCGGCGAGCTCGGGCGCGGTCATCCGGCTGCGGTTCTGCAGCAGGAGGAGCAGGGAGAGGAGGCGGTCGGCGCGCATGGCGCCCATTGTCCCTTGTACCTGACAGAAGGTGTCAGGTATGGGTGACAGCCTCAAGGCACGCCGGGCGGAGCGGACCTTCCCGACCGCCCGACCGACCGACCGACCGACCGAGAGGACCCTTTTTCATGCCCACGCCCGTAGAGACCCGCGGCTTCTTCACCTTCACCGGCTGGGAGGAGCAGCCCGTCGGGCCGTCGGACGTCACCCCTCGGCTCGCCCACGCCACTGTCACCAACGCCTTCACCGGCGGGATCGTGGCGGCCGAGACCTCCTGCGACTACACGATCACCTACACCGGGGAGAGCGTCGGCACCTACGCCGGCATGGAGCTCCTGTCCGGCAGCCTCGACGGCCGCAAGGGCACCTTCGTCCTGGAGGAGCGCGGCGGCTTCGACGCGGACGGCACCCGCTGCCGCTTCGAGGTGGTCCCCGGCTCCGGCACCGGCGAACTGGCCGGGCTGACGGGGTCCGGCGGATTCACGTTCCACCACGGTGACACCGAGGTCGCGTACACCTTCACCTACGCGCTGGACGCGGGTCAGGCGTAGTACGCCCCGGACCGGGGCAGTCGGCGGGGGCCCTTCACGTACGTGGGGGGCGCGGACCGCACGGTCCGCGCCCCCCTCGTGCCCAGCCGCCCCTCAGGTCACGGTGCGCCGAAGGTCAGCGTCAGCTGCGGCGTCCCCTCGTTGGCCTGCGCCTCGGAGGACCACAGCCACAGGGCGTCCGTACCGGTGCTGCTCAGTGCCAGGCTGTAGCTGCCGCCGAGCGCCGCCGCGACGGTCGCGGTGGTCAGCCCGGTGGTGTGCACCGCCGAACCGTCCGGGATCCCCGCGAAGCTGCCGAGCGCCGGGCCGCCCAGGGCGGGGCGGTTGTTGTACGTGGTCCCGCTCTCGCTCCACGATCCGGTGACCGGGACGACCGAGACGGTGTCCGTCGTGCCGGCGCCGCTCATCGTGCTCGTCTTCACGCCGAGCACGGCCGATTTCAGCACCGTGCCCGCGGGCGCGGCGGGCAGGTCGAAGCGCAGGTAGCTCGCGTAGAACGAGGTGCCGCGCACCGCGAGGGAACCCGAGGTGCCGTAATTGGTGGCGGGAGCGCCCGCGTTGGCGTAGGTGTCCTCGGCGGCGGTCACCTGGACCACCGAGTCGGCCGGGGCGGTGGCGAGGGCGTAGTGGTTCTGCACCTGCGCCGCGCTCAGGACGGTCGGGTAGACGGCGCTCTCGTCGAGCCGGCCCGCCCAGTACTCGCTCGTGGGGCGGTCGGGCCAGCCGCCGAGGCTGTCGCCGCCGGCGTGCCAGTAGCCGGAGAAGTTCTCGTGCGTGGTGACGTTCAGGGTGCCCTTCTGGGCGCCGTCCACGTAGAGGGTCATGCCGCCGGGGCCCTGGGTGGCGACGACGTGGTGCCACTGGTTGTCGTTGTAGGCGCCGCTGGTGGTGAGGGTGCGGGTGGCTCCGGTGTAGACGCCGTAGACCAGCCGTCCGTCATTGGTCATGTAGATGTGCTTGTCGTACTGATTGCTGCCGCGTGACTGGTTGCTTCCGAAGCCGAAGAGCTTGCCGCCCCGGGTGGTGTCCGTCCTGAACCAGGTCTCGATGCTGTAGGTGCTGCCCACCGTCTGGCGCGTGTCCCCGTACACCTGGGTGTCCGTGCCGTTGAAGCCGATCGCCGTGCTCGCGCCGGAGACCGCGCCGGGGGTCTGGCGCAGGGCGGGGGCGTTCAGGTGCACTCCGCTCTGGTTGCCGCCGGCCGAGGAGTCGGCGACGAAGGGCAGGGCCGACTCGTCGTAGCGCCAGTACTGCCGGGCTCCGTCGACGCGCACCTGGTTCGGGTAGCCGTCGACCTTCGTCGGGACCGTGACGCTCGCCGTCGCGGACAGGGCGCTCGTGTTGCCGGCCGCGTCGGTGGCCGTCACCCGGTACGTGTAGGCCTGGCCGGCCGTGACGGTGGTGTCGGTCCACGAGGCCTGCGGCCGCTTGAAGAACAGCGAGTCGGCGGTGACCGTGGCGATGGGGGTGGCCGCGCCATTGCGGTAGATCTTGTAGGTCAGCGCGCTGTCGTCCAGGTCGAGGCTGGTGCGCCAGCGCACCTGGACCTCGCCGGGCTTGAAGCTGACCGCGCTCGCCACGGGCACGGTGGGCGCGCCGGTGTCCCCGGTGGAGGCGAACCGCGTCAGGCTCTGCTGGGCCGCGCCGTTGACGGTGGTGAACTCGCCGCCGACCCACAGGTACTGCACGCCGGCCTTGGACCCGACGGTCATCACGCGCGGGCCGATGCCCTCGCCGATGCCGTCGTTGGTGTCGGGGGCCCAGCCCAGCTTGCCGGTGCCGCTGGTGGGCTGGGCGAGCAGGTGGTGGCGCTGGCCGTCGGGGAACTCGCCGACGCTGGAGCAGTCGTGCGCGTGCGAGGCGCTGTAGAGCACGCTCTGGTACGGCAGCACGGCCTGGGTCGCGCCGAGGCAGGTGTCGCGCCAGCGCTGGCCGAAGTCGCTGAGGTTGAGCGCGATCCGGCCGTCGAAGACACCGCCGCCCGTGCCCTCGTTGGCGGTGTAGAAGCCGATCGCGTCGGTCGCGATGTCCTTGACGACGGAGTTGGACTCGATGAAGCCGGGGTAGGACTTGGTGAGCGCGCCGCTCGTCGCGTTCACGACGGCCAGCGCGTGCGTGTTCGTACCGTTGACGGTGAAGAAGTCGCCGCCGAGGACCACGCTGTTGCCGTCCGGGGTGACCTCGATGGCGCGACCGGGCTCGTCGGCGTTGGCGGTGAAGGGCCCCAGCGCACCGTCGGCCGCGTCGACGGCGGCGAAGCGCTCGCGCGGCTGGCCGGCGACGCTGAGGAAGTCACCGCCCGCGTAGACGGTGTCACCCGTGACGGCCAGGGCGCGGACGGTCGCCGCGAAGGCCGGGCGGAAGGCCGTCTTCACCGTGCAGCTCGCCACGTCGACGGCGGCCAGGCTGGACACGGCGGTGCCGTTGACGGCGCCGAAGTAGCCGCCCGCGTACAGGGTCGACTTGTCCGGCGAGAGGGCGAGCGCGCGGACGGTGGCGATGCCGGAGCCGACGGTGAAGGAGAGCTTGCAGGAGGTCGGGGCGCCGGTCGCGGCGTCGAGCGCCACGAAGTTCACGGCCGACTGCTCGCCGCCGGCGCCGCCCTCGGGCGGGCGCACGGTGGAGAAGGTGCCGCCGGCGAAGACCTGGCCGCCGGCCTCCGCGAGGGCCCAGACGACGCCGTTGGGCTGCCAGGTCGACAGCGGGTCCGCGGTGAAGGAGACGGGCGGGGTGACGGCCGCCGCCTGTGGGGCGAGGCCGAGACCCATCACCGCGCCGGTTCCGGCCAGGGACAGGGCGAGAGCGGCCGCCGGCCCTCTTGTTCTACGCATGAACCCCCCAGTTCGATGTGCGGTGCGGCCGTATGGCGCGGCCGGCTGAGCCATGGCCGGAAGCCGCCGAACAGCCGTCCGCAGCCATGCGTACGGCGCACCCTAGGACGAATCACCGCTCGGTTCATCCCTCTTGACGCATCGGATGCCAAATCGAGCGCGGGGCAGCTACCGCAGGTCAAGTTACCGACGGGTCGCAACCGAGTGGAGTCGAACGTACGGGCGTTTTCCGGTGCTGCCCATCCCGGGGTCGCGCCCGCTCACTCAGGGTCACCCTGGTGAAACCGCCCCGCGCGGGGCCGCGCCCCTCTACCGTGCCCTGAGGTGATGGGCACGGCACCGGAGGGCGGGGCGGATGAACGAGGACGAAGACATGCGGCTGGCGGGGATGACGCCGGAGATCTCGCGCCGCACCCTCACCATGCTGCGCGGCCTCGCGGGCCTCGAACCCCCCGAGCAGGTCCCCGAGGAGGCCATGGTCGTCGCCGACGCGATCCTGGCGGAGTACGGCACCGACGGACTGCGGGTGCTGGTGATGACCCTCGCCGCCTGGGCGACGGCCCAGATCGAGAACGTCGCCGAGCTGAGCGGGCGCAGCCACGAGGCGGTGCTGGACGCGATGGAGCTGGCCTGCCTGGAGGCGAATGCCGAGGACTAGGGCCTATTGACCTGAGCCGAAAGACAGGCTCTGGGCGGGCTCGGACCGGGTTCCGGAAGAAACACTGCCCGGCCCGGCCGCGATCGGGCGGGGGTCGGCGACACTGGGGAGAGCAGGAGCGTCGCGGGGGGTCGTGATCGGAGGCCGTCGTGAGCACACCTTCCCCCATCCGGATCGCTGCCGTCCTGTCCACGGAGCACCGTGGACGGCTGATGTCCCAGGCCCGCGAGGTCAATTTCCCAGAGGGTGCGCGGATCTTCGACGAAGGCAAGCGGGCGGATTCCTTCTGGATCGTGCGCTCCGGCACGGTGACCCTGGAGGTCCCCGTGGCGGGCCGCAGGCCCGCGACCGTGGAGAACCTCGGCCCCGGTGAGCTGGTGGGCTGGTCCTGGCTGTTCCCGCCGTACGTGTGGCAGCTCGGCGCGGAGGCGATGACGCCGGTGCGCGCGTACGAGTTCGACGCGGCGACCGTACGGATGCTCATGGACGCCGATCCCGCCTTCGGGTCCGCGATCGGGCACTGGGTCGGGCGCGTCCTCGCGCTGCGGCTCCAGCAGACGCGCACCCGGCTCCTGGAGCTGTACGCCCCCCGCCTGAGCGCGGCGGGGTAGCTCCCGGCAGCCGCACGGGCGGCGGGCCCGCTCCCCCGGTCGGGGGGCGCGGGCCCGGCAGCCGTGTCCGGCGGCGGCTTGGACACCTCCGGGTCGCGCACACCTGGTCGCGCACGCCTAGTCGCGTACGCCGGCCAGCCCCACCGCCCGGCGCCGCAGGGACAGCGCGGCCGGGACGACCGCGGAGACCACCGCCAGGGCCGCGCAGGCGCCGACCGTGGTGCCGAGGACGTCCCACGGGATCACGATGGCGCTCCGGACGTCCAGGAGGCCCAGGGCCGCCCAGATCCCGGTCAGATTGAGGACGGCGACCAGGGAGCCGACGACCGCGCCGACGAGGACGACCATCAGGGACTCGCCCGCCACCAGCCGCAGCACCTGCCCGTGGGTGGCGCCGGCCAGCCGCAGCGTCGCGAATTCACGGGCCCGGTCGGTGGTGGCCATGACGAGGGTGTTGGCGAGCCCGATGCCGGTGTAGAGCAGGGCGATGCCGAGGACCAGCAGGAAGCCCAGCCGGGTGGTCCGCTTGGTCTGGGGGTAACTGGCCTCCACCCACTGGTCCTTGGTGAGGACCCGGCCCCCGGCCTGCCCGGCGGCCCGGGCCAGTCCGGAACCGACCGCGCGGGCGTCCGCGCCGGGGGCGAGCCGTACGTCGATCCGGTCCACCGTCGCGCCGGGGGCGTTGGCCTCGGTGACGTAGGCCCCGTTGTTGCCGGTGCCGATGCTCATCACGGCGGCGATCCGCAGGGCCTTGCGGGTGCCGTCCCCGAGCCAGACCTCCACGGTGGCTCCGACGGTGTGCCGCTCCCATTCCTCGGTGACGATGACGGAGCCGTCGTCGAGATCGGTCACCTTGCCCGCCGTGAGGGGCAGTTCGGCGGTCCGGGCGAGTGCCGCCGGGTCGACGGCGCGGGCTTCGGAGCGGATCAGCGCCACGCCCTCCTCCAGGACGTGGACGGCCGTCCCGGCGGTGGCGGAGACCTCGGTGCCGGGCACGGCCCGGATCCGGTCGACGGCCGCCCGGTCGAAGCCGCCCGCGCCGCCCGTGATCACGAAGTCGGCGGTGCTCTGCCGCCGGAACTCCGTGGCCTTGGCTTCGTTCAGGGTGGCGGTGGTGCCGAGCAGGGATCCGGCGAGGGCGACGGTGACGAGGACGGGTGCGGCGATGGCGGCCGTACGGCGCAGGCCCGCCGCCGCGTTCTCGCGGATCAGCATCCCGCCGGCGCCGGGCAGTTGGGCCGGCAGCCACGCGATCAGCCGGACCAGCGGCCGGACCAGCACCGGCGCGAGCAGCGCGAAGGCCACGATGAACAGCATGGGGCGGCTGGTGTACGTCTTGCGGTGGAGGAGGTCGGACGGGTCGGTGAGCAGGGCGTACGCGAGGGTGCCGAGGCCGGTCAGGAGCAGTCCGGCGCCGAAGACCCAGCGGCCCGGGGTCATGGTCCTCGTCTCGGCGGCGGCTTCGCGCAGCGCCTCGGTGGGCCCGACCCGGCCCGCTCGCCAGGAGGCGGCGACGACCCCGGCGAGGGCGACCAACAGGCCGGTCCAGAAGGCCAGGTGGAAGGGCCAGGTGGCATCGCCGATGGCGAACCAGTGCGGTGCGATGCCGTCGTCCACGGTGTACCGGGCGAGCACGGGCGCCCCGTACGCCCCCAGGACGCAGCCCGCGGCGGAGGCCGCCACCCCGAGGATCAGCGCCTCGGCGAGCACCATGCGGCGGATCTGTCCCGGGGTGGCGCCGGCGGTGCGCAGGAGGGCGAACTCCTTGCGGCGCTGGGCGACCGCGAAGGCGAAGGTGGAGGCGACGACGAACACCGACACGAAGCCGGTGACCCCGCCGGAGGTGCCGAGCATGGCGTTGACGGCGAGCAGGGCCTCGCCGCCCCGCTCCGGGTCGGGGTCGGCGTGGCGGCGGTCCCGGTCGGTCAGCACCCGTACGTCGGCGTCCTGGCCCGCGGCGGCCCCTACGGCGGCGCGCACGGCGGCCGGGTCGGCCTCGACGACGAGCTGGTCGATGGCGGGCGACAGCCCGGCGGCGCGGGCGTCGGTCCAGAAGACGGCGTCCTCGAAGCCCAGGTCGGTGACGGTGCCGACCACGGTGACGGGGCCGTGGTCGGTGGTCAGCCGGTCGCCGGGCCGGGCCCAGCCGGTGGTGACCACCTCGTCGTCGGTCCGCGGGGCGCGGCCCGCGTCGAGGGCGTACGGGGCGAAGGCCGCGACCGACCACGGGTGGCCGACGAGTTGCTTCGGCCCGCCTCGGGCGCGGACGGGGAAGGAGCGGTCCTCGGTGGTCCGGCCGAGGCCGGCCAGCCGCCGGGCGAGTTCGGGGGCGACGGGCTTGGGGTGGGGCAGCTTGCGGGTGCGGTCCCCGATCGGGCTCGGGACGCGGAGGGTGTCCTCGCCCTTGACGACGACGGGGGCCTGGGCGAATCGTTCCGGCCGGCTCTCCGGGGCGTCCAGGGTGGCGGCGAGCCCGAGGCCCATGGTCGCGATCAGGCCGACGCCGAGGGCCAGTGCGACGAAGCTTCCGACGAGGGTGACCCAGCGCACGCGCAGGGTGCGCAGGGCGATGCTCAGCACGGCGCGGCCTCCAGCCTGGTCATGCGGGCGGCGATGTCCTGGGCGTGCGCGCCGGTGAGTTCGCCGTTCAGGCGGCCGTCGGCGAGGAAGACGACGCGGTCGGCGTAGGAGGCGGCCACCGGGTCGTGGGTGACCATGACCACCGTCTGGCGCTCGGTGTCGACCATGTCCCGGAGCATGGTGAGCACCTCGCGGCCGGTCCGGGAGTCCAGGGCGCCGGTGGGCTCGTCACCGAAGAGCACCTCGGGGCGGGTGATGAGGGCCTTCGCCAGGGCCACCCGCTGCTGCTGACCGCCGGACATCTCCGCGGGCCGGTGCCGGGCGCGTTCGCCCAGGCCGACCCGGGCCAGCACCTCCCGGACCTCGGTCTTGGCGGGGCGGCGGCCCGCCAGCCGCAGCGGCAGGGCGACGTTCTGCTCGGCGGTCAAGGCGGGCAGCAGGTTGAAGGCCTGGAAGACGAAGCCGATCCGGTCCCGGCGCAGCAGGGTCAGCCGGGTCTCGCTGAGCCCGGTGATGTCGGCGCCTGCGACGCTCACGCTGCCCGAGGTGGGCCGGTCGAGCCCTGCCGCGCACTGCAGGAGGGTGGACTTGCCCGAGCCGGACGGGCCCATGACGGCGGTGAAGGTGCCCTTGGGGAAGCGGAGGGAGACCTGGTCGAGGGCGGTGACGGCGTGGTCGCCGTGACCGTACACCTTGCTGATGCCCCTGAGGTGGATCGCGTCGTTTTGCATGCCTCGACTCAACCGTCGCGGGCGTCCCGCCGCAGCGGGGCTGGACCGTGTTCCGGGGGTATGGCCGGCCCTACCCCGGGAGGGGTTACAGGCCCATCGCGGCCGGATGCAAAGGTTTCGGGGATGTCTCCCGGTCGGTGTTCGGCCGATTCGGCGGCTCGCTCCCGCACAGGTCAGCCCCTCCCGCACGGCTGCGGTCTGCACTCATCCGTACACGATCGGTGACGAAAAATCGGGGTCCGAACGGGCGTTCACGCTCCGCTTGAGCAAGACTCTGTCCGCTATCCGAAACAACAACCCAAGGGAGTGTTCGAAATGCGGTCCATCACCAGGGGTCTCGGGCTCGGTTCCGCCGCCATGGCGCTCACCGCGCTCACCGCGCTGGCCTGGCCCGGCGCGGCCGGCGCCACACCGGCCGGTACGGAGAGCCTCTACTCGCCCTCCTCGCTCGTGCTCGGCGTGACGGCCGGGCCGGACGCCGACACCGGTACGGTGCTGCGCGCGGTCACGCTCGTCTGCGCGCCGAAGCCCGGCGGAACGCACCCGAACCCGGTCGCCGCGTGCGCCGAATTACGCGCGAGCGGCTCGGAGTTGGACCAGCTCGCCGAACCGGCCGCCGACGCCCCGTGTACCAGGGAGTGGAACCCGATGACGGTGACGGCCGACGGGGTGTGGCAGGGCCGACGGCTCAACTACACGTACACCTACGCCAATCCGTGCGGCAAGCGGAACGTCACGGGCGTGCTGTTCGACTTCTGACCCCGCACGGTCCGGCGGGCCGGGCGGCGCCGTGCGACCGCCGTCCGGCTCACAGGGGTTGCTCCCGTCCATGTTGATCCAACACCCCTGTGTGCTCAGCCCAGTTCGAGACTTGTCACTCCGAAGAACTCGGTGAGCGCGAGCTCCGGGGCCGGGCCGGTGTACATCCGGGCGGTCTCGAAGGCCGGGGTCAGGCCCAGACCCTCGAACAGTGCGGCGGCTCCCGGGTTCGCGTCCGGCGCGTCCACGGACACCAGGCCGCCGGGCGCGTGCTGCGCGAGGCGGCGCAGCAGGGCGGCGGCCACCTGCGGGGTGGCCGCGTACAGCGGGCCGATCCGGTGGGCGGCACTGGACGGGCGGACCACGCCGAGTCCCTCGATCCGGCCGTCGCGGACGGCGGCCAGCGTCGTGCGGCCGGGCAGCCCGGTCCAGGCGGACAGGAACGCGTCACGCGACTCGGGGAAGAACCGCCGGTCGTAGGCGGCGAGCACGCCGAAGGGCAGCGAGGCCGCGTCCACGATCTCGGCCCCGCCGTCGTCCTCCCCCTGCGGGGCGCCCTCATAGCGGATGTTGTTCCAAGCCGGAAGGAAGCCGGACTTGCGGTAGTTGTCCTGCTGGGCGACGACCCCGTCCAGGCCGACGAGGCGCCCGTCGAGCCGTTCCATCGCGGTGCGCCAGAGCCGGATCCCGTACCCCTGGCCGCGGAAGTCCGGGCGGGCGATGTAGAAGCCGATGAACCCGAAATCGGCGCCGTACCGCACGGCGGAGATGCACGCCACCGGTTCGCCGTCGAGCCGGCCGACGAGGAAGCCCTCCGGGTCGGCGACCGCGAACGCGAAGCGGTCCGAGTCCCCCGGGTTCCAGCCCTCCTCGTCGGCCCAGGAACGGATCATCTCCATGTCGGCGGCGCTCGCACCGGTGATCTTGAATGCTGTCATGACCGGTGTTGTAGCAGACCGTCAGGAGCCGGGAGGGGCCTGCGCCGGACGGCTTTCAGCCCGCGCAGATCACGTCGTCCAGCCGGATGGGCTGCGTGTCGAGGCGTACGTACGCGGTGAAGGTGTCGGTCTCGCCGGAGGCCCAGTGGGTGGTGACCGTGGCCCAGCCGACCGCGGCCGTCTGGGCGACGGTGACCGGGCCGATGCCGATGTCCTGCGGTTCGTTCTGGGCACAGAGCAGGACGTCGGCCTCCGTATACACCTGCTGTCTGTCCTTGAGGACCTCGGAGACGTAGTGCTGCCGGTCGTGCGCGGAGGGGCCGTGGTCACCGTAGAAGCGGGTGAGGAAGCGGCTGATCTGGTCGGCGCTGTGGCCCCCTGCCGCGAGGGCGGGAGAGGGCGACATGACCGGCAGCGCGAGCACGGTCAGCAGGAGGGCGCCGAGGGTGTGCGGCTTGAGCATCATGTCCGGTTTGTACCCGCCTGACCCGCCCGCCGGGAGGGCTCGGCCCGGATCTCACTCCTGTGGGGGGCGCGATTCACCGCAGAAACGACCCTCCCGCCCCCTTACGGCAGGGGCGCGGAAATGGGGTCGCGGGCGTGCGACGCCCGTACGTAGGGTCGGTGCATGGGGAAGCCACTTGTCGCAGTGTTCACCGGGGCCGGGATGTCCACCGACTCCGGAATTCCGGACTACCGGGGGCCGCAGGGCCTGTGGCGGCGGGAGCCCGACGCCGAGAAGCTCGTGACGTACGAGTACTACATGGCCGATCCGGAGATCCGGCGCCGGTCCTGGCTGATGCGGGCCGAGCTCGGCGCGCTGGACCCGCGGCCGAACGCCGCGCACCTGGCCGTGGCCGAGCTGGAGCGCGGCGGCACGCCGGTCCGGGTCATCACCCAGAACGTGGACGGGCTGCACCAGCTCGCCGGGATGCCCGCACGCAAGGTGTTCGAGCTGCACGGCACCGCCCGGTCGGTGGTGTGCACCGCCTGTCACGCCCGGTCGGGCATGGACGAGGCGCTGGTCCGGGTCGCCGCCGGGGAGCCGGATCCCGCCTGCGTGGTGTGCGGCGGGATCCTCAAGGCGGCGACCGTGATGTTCGGCGAGCGGCTCGACCCCGAGGTACTGGGACAGGCGATGGCCGTGGCCAAGGGGTGCCAGGTCTTCATC
This sequence comes from Streptomyces sp. NPDC030995, assembly GCF_055571215.1. Taxonomy (NCBI): domain Bacteria; kingdom Bacillati; phylum Actinomycetota; class Actinomycetes; order Kitasatosporales; family Streptomycetaceae; genus Streptomyces; species Streptomyces sp. NPDC030995. The sequence continues at coordinate 21,750 of NZ_JBVIFS010000049.1, read as the reverse complement.
GCCGTCGGGTCGACCTTGCAGGTGCAGCCCGCCGCCTCGCTGGCCGGGATGGCCGCGGAGGCCGGGGCCAGGCTGATCATCGTGAACGCGCAGGAGACCCCGTACGACCCGGTCGCCGACGAGATCGTCCGCGAGCCGATCGGGACGGCCCTCCCGGCGCTCCTGGCCCGGATCGCGGCCGATCGGTCCGAGTAGGGGTGCCTAGGCCCCGTCGGCCGCCCGGCGCATCTCCGCCACGTCCAGCTTCTTCATCGTCATCATGGCGGCCATGGCCCGGGAGGCCCGCTCCGGGTCCGGGTCGGCGACCGCGTCGATGGCGCCCGGCGGGATGACCTGCCAGGACAGCCCGAACTTGTCCTTGACCCAGCCGCAGGCGGACTCCTCGCCTCCGTCCTTCGTCAGCGTGTCGTAGTAGTAGTCCGACTCGGACACGTCGTCGCAGTGGATCTGGAAGGAGATCGCCTCGGAGAAGTGGAACTGCGGTCCGCCGTTGAGGCCGACGAACTTCTGGCCGTTGATCTCGAACTCGACGACCATCACCGATCCGGTCGGCCCGGGGCCCGCCTCCGGGTAGCGGGCGATCCGGCCGAGCTTGCCGTCCTTGAAGACGGACAGGTAGTAGTCGGCGGCCGCTTCCGCATTGCCGTCGAACCACAGACACGTGGTGAAACCGTTGCCGCTCATGGCTGCCTCCAGGCGAGTGCGTGGGTACGTCCCTCACATACAGACCGGCCCCGGGCCCGAAATTCATCGGTGGGCCCGGGGCCGGTCTGTGTTCAGCCTGGAATTCGCTCGTACGGTCTACTGCGCGGGCGCCGCGCCCATGCCGAGCATCCGGTCGACGACGCGCTCGGTGGCGCCGCCGTCGTCCAGGTCGCAGAACTCGGCGCGGAACGCCGCCCGTGCCGCGGCGTACTCCGCACCGACCGCGTCCGCGTTGCGCACGGCCTCGATCAGGGCGGCCGAGTCCGCGAGCAGCGGTCCGGGCGCCTTCTCCTCCAGGTCGAAGTTGAAGCCGCGCAGCGTGCCGCGGTAGTGCGCCAGGTCGTACGTGAAGAGCAGGATCGGCCGGTCCGTGAGCGCGAAGTCGAACATCGCGGAGGAGTAGTCCGAGATCAGCACGTCGGCGACCAGCAGCAGGTCGGCGGCGTCGGGCCAGCGGGACACGTCGACGACGAAGCCGTCGCGGACGCCGTCGCGGACCTGCTCGGTGACGTGGTGGTGGCCGCGGATCAGCAGGACGTGGTCCTCGCCCAGCTCGCGGCGGGCCTGGTCCAGGTCGATCCGCAGGTCGAGCTTGTAGCCGCCCGACCAGCCCTCGCAGTTCTCGCGCCACGTGGGCATGTAGAGGACGACCTTCTTGCCCTCGGGCAGGCCGAGCCGGCGCCGGACCTCCGCGATCCGCTGCGCGTCGGGCCGTACGAGCGCGTCCGTACGCGGGCTGCCCGCCTCGATGACCTCGCCGTCGTAGCCGAGGGCGCGCTTGAGGAGGGGCGTGGCGTAGGAGCTCGGGGAGGCCAGCAGGGACCACTGGGCGCTGTCGTGCTCCAGGCCCTCGAGGATCTCCGGGCTCGTGTAGTAGTCGTGCACGAAGTCGTGGCCGATCTGCTTGATCGGCGTACCGTGCCACGTCTGGACGACGACCTGGCCGGAGCGGCGCGCGAAGCGCCGCGGCACGTTGTCGTTGGTCACGTAGTAGCGGGCCCGGGCCAGTACCTCCCAGGACTCCACGCTGCCGTACTGCACGGCGCGCGCCGTCGCCGGGACCTCGGTGCGGCCGTCACGGACCAGCCAGATGTGCTCCAGCTTCTCGCCGCGGCGCACCAGCTCCTCGTGGATGGCGCGGGGCGAGTCGCCGGCGCCGTGCCCCTGGAAGGTGTCGTAGACGACCATGTCCTTGACCGGCAGGGCGCGCTGCGCCGGGTAGGTCTCGAAACGGGCGACGCGCTGGGCGAAGTGGGAGCGGTCGTGCGGGCTGATCATCGGGTCGGCGACCAGCACCATGCGGTCGTGGAAGCGGGTCTCGACCCGCATCCGGCGGCCCTGCGTGGTGAAGGCGTGCGGTCCCGCGAAGAGCAGGCCGGGGCCCATCTGTACGGGGGCTCCGCGGTCGACGCCGAGCAGGCCGGCGGTGGTTCCGCCCTGGGCGGCCGGGCGCAGCGTGGGCCACCAGCGGCCCTCGGGGAGCGTGGTGCGACCGGCGTACGCCTCGGGCAGCATCGGCGCGAAGGTGGTCTCGAAGCGGTCGCCGTCGCGGGTGACGGGGTAGCTGAACTCCACGCCGTGCGCGTTGTGCAGGACCAGCTCGTACGGCTCGTCGGTCGGCGCGACGAAGCGGCCCCGCAGGCTGAGGGTGCCGTCCTCGGCGGAGACCTCGTCGATCAGCGGCGGCGAGGGCTGCACGGAGAGGGTGAGGTGTCCGGTGTTGCCGCGCTTGGCGAAGAGGGCACGGTCCGTGTCCTCGCCGGGCAGGGCCAGGACCAAGCCTTCGAAGCCGCCGCGCTCGTCGTGGGCCAGGCGGTGCTCGGTGCCGTCGGCGCCGATGACGGAGAGGCTCCACGGCTCGGGGGTCCACTCGCCGGGCTCGCACTCGGCGTCCGGTACGGCGGCCAGCTCGGCCAGCGGTACGCGGGCGCTGAACGGGATCCGGCCGGCGTCGGCCGCGCCGGTCTCCAGCGGGAAGCCGAGGGTGGTGCCGGTGGTGACGTGCACGGCCCGCAGCGCGGTGGCGGCGCCGACCTCGGCGGAGAGTTCGCCGGTGATCAGGGCGGCGTCGTCACCGGCGGGGCGGACGTCCAGCGCGCGGGCGCGGGCGATCTCCACCTGGATGGTGAGGGCGCCGGCCACGGCCGGGATGATCCGGACGTCGGGGGCCACCCAGTACGGGGGCGGGTTCTGGCCGGTGTCGTGCTCGCCGCCCCTGAGGCGGGCGCGGTGCAGGCCGCCGGCTCCGGTGACGGCGATGGAGGTGGTCCATATTCCCTCGTGCCACTTGCCGCCCGACTGGAAGATCGAGGGGTCGACGACGGCGGTGAAGCCGGCCCAGTCGGCGTGCCGCAGGGCGAGGTGCGGGGACTTCACGGTGGCCATGGGAGAGGCGACCGTACGCGCGCTGACCACGGAGCGGCGGCGCTTGCCGCCCTCGCGGAAGACCAGCATCTTGCGCGAGCCGAGGCGGCTCTCCGCACCGAGGTGGCCGGGGAGGGCGTAGCCGCGCAGCAGCAGCTTGCCGTCGGCCCAGGCCGCCTGCTCCAGGCGGCTGACGACGCGGCGCTCGCGCGGGCCGAGGGTGAGGATCTTGGCGGGGACCGGCGGGCGGCCCTGGAGGAAGGGGTAGTCCGCCTGCGGGCGGGCGAGGCCCTTGACCGGCACGCTGTAGTGGTAGTCGCGCTGGTGGTCCTGGAGCGCGATGAAGTCCTCGACGCGGCCTTCGCCGGCCAGGTAGGCCTTGAGGCGGTCGGCGACGGTCAGGTCGGACCAGGGGCCGGTGCCGATCTCCCGGATGAGGCCGCCGACCTCCTTGACGAACGCGGCGCGGAAGTCCGGGCCGCCCTCACCGACGTACTTGTAGATGAGCGGGAGTTCCTCGCTCAGCACGTTGTAGTCGTAGTCGCGCAGGTAGCGGGCGTACTTGGCGCCCTGCTTGGCCTTGAGGGACTCGCGGACCAGGCGCACGGAGGTGACCCGGTCGATGAGGGAGACCGGGTCGGTGGAGCGCTGGGTGATGGAGCGCTCGCCGGTCTCGCGGACACGCCAGTGGTAGACGCAGTCGCTGATGATGTCGACGCTGGAGGCGAAGTAGTGCGCGGGGATGCTGACCGGGGCGTCCTCGTAGAGGATGCCCTCCGGGTACTGGAAGCCGTGCTCGTCCCAGAAGGTGCGCCGGTAGACCTTGTTCCACGCGGTGCGGTCGGTGACCAGCGCCGGGAACTTGGAGATGTGGGTCTTCAGCTGCGTCTTGGCGAAGGCGGCCCGGTGGCCCCACGACTGCTGCATGCCGACGGAGCGGAAACGCTTCACGTTGCCGCCGGCGAAGTCCGAGCCCGTCTCGTCGAGCGCTTCGATGAGCCGCTGGTAGGCGTAGTCGGGCATGGTGTCGTCACTGTCGACGAAGGCCAGGTACTCGCTGTCCTTGTCGGCGTGACGGGCGCCCACGTTGCGGGCGGCGCCGAGGCCGGCGTTCTCCTGCATGACGACGCGGAACCGCTTGTCCCGGGCGGCGAAGGCCTTGGCGAGGACGGCGCTGTTGTCCGTGGACCCGTCGTCCACGAGGATGACCTCGAAGTCCTCGAAGGTCTGAGCGGCGATGGATTCCAGGCACTCGTCGAGGTAGAGCTCGACGTTGTAGACGGGGACGACGATGCTCAGGCGCGGGGGCATGGGTGGCGGTATCTCCAGCGTTTTATGCTTTATCGATGATCAGCTGCTCACAGCATCTTACTCTGTAACAGAGTCATAAAGTCCGCCCATATGGGGCATACGCAGCTGATCGCCGGGGCGGACGGCAAAGAATTCAGCCGTCCGCCACCTCGACGATGCGGTTCGACGCGGCCCGGCCGGGCCCGGCCGACCCGTCCGGAGGTCTCTCAGACCTCCAGCTCGGATTCGATCTTCTTCAGTTGATGGCGGGCCATCGCGAGGTTGGACCGCTTCTTGTCGAGGGCCAGGTAGAGGAAGAAGCCGGACGTGCCGCGCCCCTTGAGGAGCCGGATCAGGTGGTACTGGCCGCCGAGGGTGATCAGGATGTCCTCGATCTCGTCCTTGATCCCGAGCATCTCCATCGTGCGGACCTTGGCGCGCACCACGTCCGTGTTGCCCGCGGCGGCGACCGCGAGGTCGAGGTCCTTGCCGCCGCCCACGGTGCCGAGGGCCATGCCGCTGCCGTAGTCGACCAGGGCGGCGCCGAGCGCGCCCTCGATGGTGGTGGTGGCTTCCTTGAGCGCGGTCTCCACATTGACCATGAGATGTTCCTCTTTCTCGTTTCGCTGTAGCTGGCTGTGCCTGGCGTCGGATGGCTGAGGAGCCGGTACGCGGCTCACGCGGGCGCGGGGTCGGCGCCCCGCCGCCCGAGGGTGTGGTCGATCAGTTCGGCTATGCGCAGGCTGGAGCGCCGGGCTTCCAGGTGCAGGCGCCCGACGTTGACGCGCGGCTCCGCCGTCAGTGTGAGAACGGCCACCAGACCGGCCGCGTAGGTGGCGACGTATCCGTCCTCACCCCGTACGAGCAGTTCGCGGAACGCGCCCTGCCCGGTGCAGTCGCTGAGCCGCTGGGCCACCCCGAGGGCGGCCGCGGTCAGTGCGGCCACGGATTCGACCTCGGTCGCGGCGCTGTCCTGGGCGAGGACGAAGCCGTCGGCGCTCGCGGCGAGCGCGCCGGTGAGCTGGGGTACCCGGGCCCGCAGCCTGCGGAGCTCGGCGAGTATCTCGGCCTCCGCCTCGGGGGGCACCGTACTCATGTCGGCCGTCCTCAATTCGGGCCGCCTCCTCTCGGGCTGCCTCCGCTCGGAGCGGTCGGCGCGCAGGGCCGGTCGCAGCGGGAGCCTCACAGGCTTGCCTCCAGTGCGTCGCGTAACCGGCGGAGCAGCGCCACGTCCGGGGATTGGGCCTGGGTCATCCAGTCGGGCAGGGGATCCGCGACCGGCGGCGGGGCCGGCGCGTGCGGGGTCTCGACCAGTCCGGCCGCCGCGAGGCGCCGTACGTCGAGCAGCGTGTGGAAGGCGGGCCGGCCCAGCACCCACGCGAGGTCCGCCGGGGTGCGTACGCCATCGGCCTGGTGCAGCAGGAGCCGCTGCCGGGCGGTGACCGTCTGGCCCGGCGCGGCCGCCCGGGGCACCACCGGGGCGGTGTCCAGCAGGGGGTAGGGCCAGACCGCGTCGAGCAGTTCCCGGCGGCGGCAGGTCTCCCGCTCGACGGCGGCGGCCGGGACGGAGCGCACGGAGCCGATCCAGTGGGTGGCCCCGCGGCGGAACCGGGAGGGCCCGCTGCCCGGGGAGAGGGCGAAGAACGCGGCGTCGAAGATCGCGGCGAGATGGCATATCTCCAGCTCGCCGCCGGCGAGACCGCCGCTGTCCACGAGGAAGCGCGCGACCTGGCGGCGGGCGCCGGCCCGGTCCACGGCCTCGCGCCAGCGCTCGGGGGCGAGGCCGCCGCCGGTGGTGAGCAGGACGTCTAGGCCGGGGGTGGCCGGGCTCTCGGCGTGCACGATGCGGCCGCCCTCCAGGAAGAGGGTGCCGCGGTCGCGGAGCAGGGCGCCGGTGGCCCGCTCGGCGGCGAGCCGGGTCAGGAGGGGGGAGACTGCGGCGAACGGGTTCGGCGCGGTGGCCGGGGCGGTCATCTGAGCACCAGCCCCTCGGCCAGGACGCGGAGTCTGTGACGGGCGAGGGCGAGGTTGCCCTCGGTGCGGTCGAGCCACAGGTGCAGGAAGACGCTGCTGTCGAAGCTCGTCTCGACGAAGCGCAGCACGTGGTAGCCGGTGCGGGTGGTGACGATCAGGTCCTCGACGGGCGGGCCGGCCGCGTCAGCGCCCGAGGGCGCGGTGGTCGCGGGGGCGAAGGACTCGTATTCGGCGGCCGCCCGGGCCAGCTCGGCGGTCTCGGCGGCGGTGGTCTCGTGGTCGCCCACGGGCGATTCCCCGGCGGTGCCGAGGGCCAGTCCGCTGCTCCAGTCGACCAGCGCGGCCCCCCGCGCACCAGGCAGGGCCATGGCTTCGAGCAGGCATTCGTCGATCCCGGGCACGCGGGCTCCCCTCCCGGCCGGACGTGCTGTTTGCACGGTCTACGGCGCGACAGGAGGGAACTTACTCAACTTCCGCAGTGCGAAAAGGCGTTCTGGCATTTTCCGCTGGAACATGCCACGAACCGCGTGAGAGCTTGGCCGGAACGCGTCGGAATTTGATCACGAAGCGAGCGGAAGATCGTCCGCGAGACGGAAGGAGCCGCCCTCGCGCTGGACGTAGCCCTCGTGGCTGAGGGTGCGCAGCAGGTGGTAGACGGTGGGCAGGGGGATCCCGGTGATCCGGGAGAGCCGCTTGGCCGTCGCCCCTCCTTCCGCGTGCATCGCCTCCACGAGGCGCAGCGCGCGCTGAACGGAACCGATCAGGGTGGGCGTGGTGTCCTTCTGACTGTGGTCTGTTCTCATGAGTGGTCCCCCTGCTCCGGTACGAGGCCTGGCCGATCCATCAAAGTCGTTTACAGGCCGCAAAACCAGCAGACTCGCGTAAACCTGAGCATAAGATCACCGGATCCCGGCCCTCCCCGGTCAGCCAACGGACCGCTCCGGGAGGAGGCGTTCGACCATCGCCTCGATGAGCCCCTCCACCGGGTGGGACTCCAGCAGGGCCGGCGCGGTCAGGTCGTCCACGATCAGACCCAGCATCGCGAGGTACAGCAGGACCACTCCCTGCCGGTCCCCCGGCAGGCCCGCCTCCAGGTGCCAGGCGATGTTCGCTTCGAGCTCCGCGCCCTGGAAACCGGCCAGCTCCGCCTGGAGTTCGGGGCGCCGGGTGCCCTCCAGTCGCAGTTCCAGCATCGCGATGTGCACACTGCGCTCGCGCCGCATCCGGTCCATGAGCTGGCCGAGCAGCACCTTGGTGTCCAGCGGCCCCGCCAGGTCCGCCGGGTCCGGGACCAGCCGCTCCCGGGTGCGGTGCAGGATCTGCACGAGCAGTTGGGCCCGGTTGGCGAAGTAGTTCGAGGCGGTGCCGGTGGGCACGCCCGCCTCCGCGTCCACCGCGCGCAGCGTCAGGCCGCGCGATCCCTCGCGTGCCAGGACTTCGATGGCGGCGTCGAGCAGTGCGGCGCGGCGCTGCGGGTTCTGGCGCATGACGGGTCCCTCGGGGTGATGCGGCACCTCACGGTGAGCACTACAAGTGCAGTGCTCACCTCACGGTAGCGGACGCGCCCGTTCCCGCACCCTTCCCCACCGTCCCCGGGCCACCGCCCCCTCCCCAGCGCCCCCTCCCCCGTGTCAGGCTGCCCGCCATGGAGCGGATCATCGAGGAGATACGCGAGGACCTGTCCCGCCGGATCGCCGTGGCGGCGGACCGGCTCGCCGACCGGACGCTGGCCGAGGACCCCGCGTACGCCGCCCTGCTCGGCCGGGCCGAGCTGCGCGAGCGGATCCACCACCACCTCCGCCAAGCCGTCGAGGGTCTGGTCCGCAGCTCGCGCGGCCTCCCGCCGGAGCTCGCCGACGCCCGGGCCGTCGGCGAGCTGCGGGCCGAGCAGGGGTTGCCGCTCGGCTCCCTGCTGCGCACCTACCGCCGCGGCGGCCGCGCGCTCTGGCAGAGCCTCACCGAAGCCGTGGCCGCGCACGACCGGGCCGCGCTGCCCCGGCTGCTCCCGGGCGCGAGCGCACTGTGGGACGTACTGGACCAGATGACGGACGCCGTGACCGAGTCGTACCGCCGGACGGAAGCCGCGCACACCGACCGGGAGCGGGAGCGCCGGGCGGCCCTGCTGGACCTGCTGCTGGACGGTACGGCCACCACGGACGGGCCGACGGCCGCGCAGGCCGCGGCGCAGCTGGGCCTGCCGGAACGCGGCCGGTTCGCGGTGGTCGTGGTGGCTTCCGGCGGCGCGGCCGCGGCCGCTCGTACCGACGCCCGCACGGCCACGCGTACGGGCGGCCGTACGGCCACGGGCCCGGCAGCCGGGAGCCCCGGCGCCGCCTCCGCTCCGCGCGTGCTGTGGCGGATCCGCGCCGACGGGGAGAGCGGCCTCGTGGAGCTCGGCCACCATCCGCTGGAGTCCGTACGGGAACTGCTCGCGCCCCTCGGCGTACGCGCCGGGGTCGGCCCGGTCGTCGGGGCGGCGGCCGAGCTGGCCGGGGCGCACCGGCTGGCCGTCCTCGCCCTGCGGACCGTTCCCGAGTCCGGCGGCCCGCGCACCGCACTGCTGGACGAGGGGCTGCCGGCGGCGCTGGTCGCCGCCCAGGACGAACTCGCGGGCCGGCTGCGGCAGGTGGTGCTGGGCCCGGTGCTCGCGCTGCCCGCGGAGGACCGGCGGGTGCTCCTGACCACCCTGGGCATCTGGCTGGCCTGCCAGGGCTCGACGACGTACGCCGCGCAGCGGCTGTACTGCCACCGCAACACCGTCTCCAACCGGCTGCGCCGCCTGGAGCAGCTCACCGGCCGCTCCCTCTCCGACCCGCGGCACGTGGTGGAACTGGCGCTGGCGCACGCGGCGGTGATCCAGCGGGGCACCGGGGAACCGCCGGGGCCTAACCCTCCTGCCGCGCCGGCTCCACGGGTCGCGCCGACTCCAGCAGGAACGGCACGTCGATCACCGCGACGTCGGGCGTGAACAGCAGCCGCGCCTTCAGCCGCAGCGCGTTCTGGTTGTGCAGGGGCTGCTCCCACCAGTGGCCCACCACGTACTCCGGGATCACCACCGACAGCACGTCGGTGGCCGAGTCGGTGGCCAGCTCCTCGACGTGGGCCAGGATCGGGCCCACCACCTCGCGGTACGGCGAGTGGAGGATCTTCAGCGGAAGACCGGGATCGTGCTCGGCCCACGCCTCGCGCAACCGGGCCGCGTCCGCCTCGTCGGCGGCGACGGTGACCGCCGTCAGCGTGTCGGGGCGCAGCGCCTGCGCGTAGCCGATGGCCTTGAGCGTCGGGGCGTGCACCGCGGAGACGAGGACCAGGACGTGGTGGCGGGCCGGCTTGCGCGGTGTGGCGTCGGGGGCGACGGCGACTTGGCGGGCGACCTGGTCGTAGTGGCGGCGTACGCCCTTCATGCCGAGGAAGAGCAGCGGCATCGCGATGACGACCAGCCAGGCCCCGTGCGTGAACTTGGTGATCAGGACGATGACCAGGACCAGTGCGGTCAGGGTGGCGCCGACGGCGTTGATGGCGAGCCTGCGGTGGATGTGGACCCGTTCCTCGCGCGGGGTGGCGGGGGAGGCGAGCTCCCTCCTCCAGTGCCGGACCATGCCCGCCTGGGAGAGGGTGAAGGAGACGAAGACGCCGATGATGTAGAGCTGGATGAGGCGGGTCAGTTGGGCGTCGAAGGCGACGATGAGGGCGATCGCGGCGAGGGCCAGGAGCACGACGCCGTTGGAGTAGACGAGCCGGTCGCCGCGGTTGAAGAGCTGGCGGGGCGCGTAGCGGTCCTTGGCCAGGATCGAGGCGAGCATCGGGAAGCCGTTGAAGGCGGTGTTCGCGGCGAGGACCAGCACGCCGGCGGTGACGGCCTGGAGCAGGTAGAAGAGGAAGTGCCAGCTGCCGAAGGTGGCGCGGCCGATCTGGGCGAGGGCGGTGGACATCGGGGTGCCGGGGGCCAGGCCCAGTTCGGTGGGGTCGGCCGCGACGTGGACCTTGTAGGACATGGCGAGGGCGGTGATGCCCACGAACATCGTCACCGAGAGCACGCCCATCGCGGCGAGGGTGGTCGCCGCGTTCTTGGCCTTGGGCTTCTGGAAGGCGGGTACGCCGTTGCTGATCGCCTCGACGCCGGTGAGGGCGGTACAGCCGGAGGCGAAGGCGCGCATCGTGAGGAGCACGAGGGCGAGTCCGGTGTAGGTGCCGGCGTCGGTGATGGGGAGGTGGGAGGACTCGGCGCGGATGGTGTCGCCGGTGGCCAGCCGGACCGCGGCGCAGGCGAACATGAGGTAGATGACCAGGACGAAGCCGTAGGTGGGGATGGCGAAGATCCGGCCCGACTCGCGTACGCCGCGCAGGTTCATCAGGGTCAGCAGCACCACGAAGCCGACCGACAGGGCCACTTCGTGGTCGCTCAGGGAGGGGATCGCGGAGGTGATGGCGGAGACGCCGGAGACCACGGAGACGGCGACGGTCATCACGTAGTCGACGAGCAGGGCGCTGGCGGCGGTCAGGGCGGCGCTCTGCCCGAGGTTCTCGGAGCTGACGACGTAGGCGCCGCCACCGCCCGGGTAGGCGTGGCAGGTCTGCCGGTACGAGGCGACGACCACCACGAGCAGGAAGACGATGGCCGCGGCCGCGTACCAGGTGAGGTGGAGCAGTGCGACGCCGCCGAGGGCGAGGATCAGCAGGATCTCCTCGGTGGCGTAGGCCACCGAGGAGAGCGGGTCGCTGCAGAAGATCGGCAGGGCGAGCCGCTTGGGCAGCAGGGTCTCGCCCAGGCGCGAGGTGTCGAGGGGCTCGCCCACCAGCACGCGTTTCGCATTGATACGCCTCATTGGGGCATGATCACGTACATTCCGCGCGATTCGCCCCATTTGGCCGCTGTGTCATGCGGCGATCCCCTGCTCACACCTTGCGCGCCGCACTGCGGATGGCCTCACGGATACGGAAGTACGTTCCGCAGCGGCAGATGTTGGCGATGGCGTCGATGTCCTCTTCCGTGGGCTCGCTGGTGCGCTTCAGGAGGGCGACGGCGGCCATGATCTGGCCGGGCTGGCAGAAGCCGCACTGGGCGACGTCCTGTTCGAGCCAGGCCTCCTGCACCGGGTGCAGGTCGTCCCCGTCGGCCAGCCCCTCGATGGTGGTCACCGCCTTGCCCGCGCACGCGGAGACGGGCACCACGCACGGGCGGATGTCGGCTCCGTCGAGATGGCTGGTGCAGGCCTTGCAGACGTCCACCCCGCAGCCGTACTTGGGGCCGCGGACGCCCAGCATGTCGCGGAGCACCCACAGCAGGGGCAGGTCGTCGGGGGCGTCCACGGTGACGCTCTGCCCGTTGACGGTGAAGGTGTGCGAGGGCACGGCGTACTCCTGGCTCCGGCGAACTATCGCGGGTAGGGGGTGAAGTCGACGTCGAAGTCGAGGGGGAAGCTGCGCGGCTTGGAACCGGTGGCCCGGGCCCAGGCGTTGGCGATCGCGCCGACCGCGGCGGGGACGCCGAGTTCGCCCGCGCCGCCCGGGTCCTCGCCGGTGGCCGGCAGCACGAAGACCCGTACGTCACGCGGGGTGTCGCGCTGCTTCGCCCAGTGGAACTGGCTGTAACTACCCTCCAGGGGCAGCCCCTTGTCCAGGTGCAGCCCGGCGCGCAGGGTGGTGGAGATGGCATCGGTGAGGCCGCCGATCATCTGGGCCTCCAGTCCGCGCGGGTTGACGGGCAGGCCCACGTCCACGGCGATGACCGCCTTGGTGACGCGGACGCGCTCCGGGTCCCGGGTGTCGATCTCGACGAGACACGCGGTGCGGGACTTGTACTCCTCGTGGAAGGCGATGCCCTGCGCGCAGCCCGCCTCCATCGGCCGCCCCCACTGCCCCTCCGCCGCCACCTTGTCGAGCACGGCGCGCTGGGCGGCGGTCTTGAGGAAGGTACGCCGGAAGGCGTACGGGTCCCGGCCGGTGCGCGCGGCCAGTTCGTCGACGACGATCTCCTCGGCTCCGCGCGTGTTGGCGGAGTACACCGAGCGCCAGGAGCCGGTGGGGATGCCGGTCGGCACCTCGGTGAGCGCCTGGGTGGTGAGCCCGAAGTGGTACGGGGACTTCACCGTGGTCAGGAACAGGGTCTGCGCGAGGGTGGCGTTGCCGATGCCGAGCGGCAGACTCGCGGCGGTGGCGGAGATGATCTCGCCGAGCCCGTGCCGGAAGTCGGTCTCGGCGGCGGCGACGCGGTGCTCGAAGCTGAGCACCTCGCCCAGCAGGTGGGTGGCCCGGATCTTGTGGTGGGTGGCGGGGCGCATCCGGCCGTGCCGGGTGTCGTCCACGCGGGTCCACATCAGCTTGACCGGGCGGCGGCAGGCCTTGGAGATGCGGGCGGCCTCCAGGGCCGCGTCGAAGAAGAGCCGCCGGCCGAAGGAGCCGCCGGCCTGGACCACGTGCACCTTCACTTTGTCCAGCGGCAGGCCGAGGTCGGCGGCGATGGTCTCGCGGGCCACGATCGGGGACTTGAGCCCGGACCAGATCTCGGCCCGGTCGTCCCGTACGTCGGCGATGGCGGAGTTGGTCTCCATCGGGGCGTGGCTGACGAAGGCGAAGTCGAACTCGGCGTCCACGTACGGGGTCAGCAGCGGCGGCACCAGCAGCGGGGTGGCGGCGCGCAGCTTGGTGCGTATCTGGGCGTCGGACAGCTGGTCGGCGGGGCCGGGCCCCCAGGTGACCTGGAGGGCGGACTTGGCGGTGATGGCCTGCCCGAAGGTCTCGGCGACGACGGCGACCCCGGTGGGGACGGTCACCACGTGCAGCACGCCGGGCATGGCCCGGACCGCGGCGAGGTTTCCGACGCCGCGGACGGTGCCGCCGAGGGTGGGCGGGCGGCGCACCACACAGGGCTTGGCGCCGGGCACGTCGAGGTCGAGGGTGTACTGCTGGGCGCCCGTGACCATGGCGCGGGCGTCGACGCGGCTGGTGGGCTTGCCCACGAGGGTGTGCTTCGCCGTCTTCTTGGGGGTGGCGCCGAGGACGATCAGGCCGGGGTCGGCGGCCGCCGTGGCGAGGGAGCCGTAGTCGGCGGTGCGGCCGTCGGGGGCGCGGACGGCGCCGTTCGCGGTGGTCAGGGTGGCCGCGGAGAGGCCCCAGCGGTGGGCGGCGGCCGCGACGAGGCGGGCCCGGGCGGTGGCGGCGCACTGGCGGACCGGCCCGTAGAGGGAGCGGATGGAGTTGGAGGAGCCGGTGAGCTGGTTGAAGAGCAGCTCGGGCCGCGCGTCGTCCAACTCCACGCGTACGTCGGCCAGCGGCGCGTCGAGTTCCTCCGCGACGAGCATGGCCACCGCGGTGGTGAGGCCCTGGCCGACCTCCTCGCGCGGCAGCCGGAAGCGAATCGTTCCGTCGGCTTCCACGGCGAGCGCCAGCAGGGCGGAGGTGGGGGCGCCGGCCAGGATGAACAGGTCGCCGAGGTCGATCACGTCGGCGATGGCGGGCAGGGAGGGAATCACGGCGTGGGCGGGCTGCGGTGCCAGCGCGTCGACGCCGGCGCGGGTGACGAGGGCGAGCGTCGGCGCCGCCACGAGGTAGGTGAGGAAGGAACGGCGGCTCTGCCCGGCGGCGCGGTTCTGCCCGGTCATGTCGTTGTGTCCCCACGCTGCGCGGGTCCGCCCGCGCGGACCTCCCCCGGCTCATTACCGACACGTAGAGTAGCGATTGGGCCGTACGGTGGGAAGCCTCGGACCACCGGAACCGGGCTCACCCTTTCGGGGGTATCGCGGTGGACGCCTTGATCCGCACCCCACGCGATTACAACCGCGCGAGGGCCTCGTACACTTCGGCCGTACGATCGAGCCGCGCGGGCCGGATGGCCGGTTTCCAGCCGCCCGTACCACGGCGATTCGGCCCGGACCGGCTGGTGTCGGACCCCGGTCGGTCCCCCCTCGCGGAGCACGTCTGACCGGATTCGTTCGCACAGGGAACACGACCCGTAAGGCCTACGGCATATGCCGGAAGCAAGAACGTTGCGGATGTTGCCAAACGCCTTACACGCCGTCGCTGCCTGTGCAACAGTCGTTACCGGTCCTTCCTTCAGACTTGGCCGTGCCGCGCCTGTATCGGAGTTCTCATGCCGTCCCACCTGTTCGCGGACCGTCCCGCGCAGCCGCCCGAGCCGGGGTCGGTGGACGCGCTGATCTCTCAGACCCGGCGGCTGCGGGGAGAAGTGGACGCGGTCCGCCGCGACACCGTCGTGGACGACGACGACGCCCAGGGCCGCTGGCAGCGCGCGCTGTGCGATCTCGCGGTCCACCACCTCGACGACCTCCGCGAGCACCTCGGTCAGCTCAAGGAGGGCCTGCCGCCGGTCCCCGAGGCCATCGAGTTCCCGCAGGCGGCCCCGGAAGCCGGGCCCGAGGCCCAGACCCGCGTCGGCAGCGCCGAGTGGAACCTGCTGACCGACGAGGTCAGTTGGTCCGACGAACTGTTCCAGATCTTCGGCCGCTCCCCCGAGGCGGGCGCACTCCCCCTCGACGAACTGGGCTCCACCCTCTTCTCCGAGGACCAGCCGCTGCTCACCGCGTGGGTCACCGCCTGCCTGGTCGACGGCAAGCCGATCGACGGCGAGTTCCGCATCGTCCGGGCCGACGGCCGGGTCCGTACCTTGCACATGAGGGCCGAGCCGGTACTCGACTCCGACGGTTGCACGGCCTCGATGTGGGCCGTCCTGCGTGACGTGAGTGAACTGCGCCGCAGCCAGCGGGCGGTGCGCGAGTCCCGGGACTCGCTCCAGCGCCAGCGGGAGATCGCGCAGACCGAGCACCGGCTGGCGGTCGAGCTGCAGGAAGCCGTGCTTCCCCCGTGGCGCGGCTCCCTGCGCTTCCCGCACAGCAGCGCGGGAACGCTGGACGTGGCCGCGCACTACCTGCCGTCCGCGACCAGCGCGCTCATCGGCGGAGACTGGTACGACGCCCTCGAACTCCCCGACGGACGCTCGATGCTGACGGTCGGCGACCTGACCGGGCACGGGGTGACCGCCACGTCCGGGATGGCGATGATGCTGGGCGCCCTGCGCGGGATGGCCATGGCGGGCATCGAGCCGGGTCCGCTGATGGGCTGGCTCAACCAGCTGCTGGAGACCTCCGTACAGCCCGCGCTCGGCTCCGCCGTGTGCTGCCGCTACGATCCCGCGCGCCGGGTGCTGTCCTGGGCGCAGGCCGGCCATCCGGCCCCCCTGCTGTTCCGCCGCGGGTCGGGCCGCTCCCTGCTGCCGCCGGAGGGCGTGCTCCTGGGCGCCACCTCCGGAGCCTCGTACGGACAGGCCGAGGAACGGCTCGAGGTGGGCGACCTGCTCGTCCTGCACACGGACGGACTGACGCCGCGCAGCATCGAGTTCAGCCGGGCGGACGGGACGGAGCGGCTGCTCGCGCTCGCGCCGCGGTTCTCGGCGGCGCGGTCGGCGCAGGACTGCGTGCGGATCGTGATCGAGGAGTTCGGCGAGAGCGAGCGGGAGGACGACGCCTGCGTGCTCGTGGCCCGGGTCGGCGGGTAACGGACCCCGGATGTACGGGCTTCGGGGCCGCGCCGGAAGGCGCGGCCTTTCTCGTCTCCGTACAGGTACAGGGCGTACGAGGTGTACAAGACGTACGGGCGCCGCCGGCCGGGGACTACGCCCCTTTACTCCGCGGGCTCGGCGGCGCCGGGGTGTCGGGGAGTGCCAGCTTGATCTCCTGGCGCAGCTCCTCGACGCGCGCGTACCCGGAGTACTGGGCGGTGAGCCGGTACATCTCGCGCAGCCGGTCCCAGGTCCGGTGCGAGGAGGTCTCGTTCATCGAGACCAGCGCGAGGCGGGCGTAGCGGTCGGCCTGTTCCGGTTCGTCGGCGATGAAGCAGGCCGAGGCCATCGAGATGTAGTCGAAGATCTGCGAGCGCTGGTAGCCCTCGCCGCGCAGCCGCAGGGCTTCCTTGGCGTGGCGGGCGGCGATCGGGGCCGCCGCGGCGTCGTGGTCGGCGAGGGTCCGGTACGCCAGGGCCTGCATCCCGTGCAGGTCCGCCTCGTCGAAGTGCTGCATCCAGCTCGGCGGCGGCACGTCGCCCTTGTCGGAGACGAACAGCTCCTCCGCCTCGCCCAGGGTGCGGCGCATGGCCTGGCCCTTGCCCATGGCGGCCTGCGCCCAGGCCTCGATGGTGTGCAGCATGGCGCGGGTGCGCGGCAGGGTCTGCTCGCCGGAGCCGGACTGGGCCAGCTTCATCAGGTCCAGGGCCTCGTTCGGCTTGCCGAGGTGGACCATCTGACGGGCGGCCCGGGACAGCGCCTCGCCGGCGCGCGGGCGGTCGCCGCCCTCGCGGGCCGCGTGCGCGGCGATGACGAAGTACTTCTGCGCCGTGGGTTCGAGGCCCACGTCGTGGGACATCCAGCCCGCGAGCACCGCCAGGTTGGCCGCCACCCCCCAGAGCCTGCGCTGGAGGTGGTCGGGGTGGTGGTAGGCCAGCATTCCGCCGACCTCGTTCAACTGGCCGACGACGGCTTTCCGCTGGAGTCCGCCCCCTCTGGAGGCGTCCCAGGCGCGGAACACCTCGACGGAGCGCTCCAGTGCCTCGATCTCCTGGGAGCCGATCGGGGCGGCCTCGTAGCGGTCGTAGCCCGCCGGGTCGGCCTGGAAGGCGTCCCCGAAGTGCCGGGCCTCCTTCGCGAGGGCGGGGTCGGTGTGGAGCCAGTCGTACATGGCATTGCTGAGGGCGGAGCCGGCGGTGAGCACGGCGCCCGCGCCCATCAGACCGCGACGGTTGAGCATGAGGTCCATTCCCGTGAATTCGGTGAGGACCGCGGCTGTGCGTTCGGGCGCCCATGGCATTCCGTCGGGGTTCTCGCGAGCCCCGTCCGGCTGCCGTCTGGTGGTGCGCCGCTGCCGTACGAACCCGAGGTCCTCGATGGTCACGACACGACCGAGCCGCTCGGTGAACAGTGCTGCCAGTACCGTGGGCACCGGCTCGCGGGGGCTCTCCCCCATGTCGATCCAGCGCCGCACCCGCGAGGTGTCGGTGGCCAGCTGGGGGTGGCCCATGGCCGCCGCCTGTCTGTTGACCATCCTCGCCAGTTCGCCCTTCGACCAGCCGGCCAGGCCGAACAGGTCGTTCAAGCGGGTGTTTGGACCTTTGCTCACGTCAAGCCCCCAGGTTCTCGGCTGAGTTGACAGTAGCCCCCCGTCAGATGCCCAGCGACTATTCGCCAGGCTTCGCCAGGGCACGCCCGATGGTTCGCCACCTTGCGTCGGGTGTCAGGTAGGAATGCGCCTCCCCGACCCGGTTCACCGGCGGAACTCCCCAGGGTGAAGCACGGGATCCGGCGGGGTGGCGTACGCAACTCGTCGGCGCACGAAGGGATCCGTATCACCATGTACGCAGCAACCTCCTCCGTGTCCGCACCGGTCCGGTCGCACCGCACGCTCCCGGCGGGCGGCGGTCCCTACCTCGAACCCGGCCGGCAGCCCGCCGCGGCGCAGGGCGCCGTCCGGGCGCGGCGGATGCCCAGTACCGGATCACAGCCCGTCAGCGGAAGAATCGACCTCTCGGGGCCGCAGGGGGCGCAACTGCGCACCGCGCTCGCCTCGGTGCAGCGGATCTGTCCCGAGTTCACGCCCGTGCAGGTGCTGCGGCGCAGCGGCCGCTCGGTCCTCCTGGTGGGCACCACCGGACGGATGACCGCCGTCGCCAAGGTTTTACTGGATCATTCGCCGGAATGGCGCGAGCGCTACCGGCACGAAATAGCTGCGTACCGGGCCTTCGTCCGGCACCGCCCGCCGGTCCGGGTACCCCGGCTGATCGCCGCCGACCCGGAGAACTGCACCCTGGTGGTCGAGCGGATGGCGGGCCGGGTGGCAGCGCTCCAGCGTCACCCGGTGGAGCCGCCGCCGCGGGTGGACCTGCGGGCGGCCCTGGGCGCGGTGTGCCGGGTCAACCAGTGGCAGCCGCCGGCCGAGCTGTTCGGGACTCCGATGAACTACGCGCGGCGGATCGCGCGTGACTACGAGCTCGGGCTGCTGACCGACCGGGACCTCGGCGACCTGCAGAAGCTGCTGCACGGTGTGAAACTGTCGGGAACGGCCCTGCAGTTCAACCACGGAGACGCGCTGCTGTCCAACCTGCTGCTGTCCCCGGCCGGTCCGGTGCTGCTCGACTGGGAGCACGCGGGCTGGTACCTGCCCGGCTACGACCTGGCCACCCTGTGGACGGTGCTGGGCGACGCCCCGGCCGCCCGCGCCCAGATCAGCAAGCTCGCCCAGTCGGCCGGTCCGGCCGCACGGGACGCGTTCCTGATCAATCTGATGCTGGTGCTGACCCGGGAGATCCGGATGTCCGAAACGGCGGTGCAGCGCTCGATGCTGGCCACCGCCCCGACCCAGCCGCTGCCGACGGGCGCCCTGTCCTCCGGGGAGGAGCAGCGGCTGCTGCTCCGCCGTCTGCACGACGATGCGGGGATGGCGCGCAGAGCGGTCCGCGCGGCGGTCGGCACCCGCTGACCCGTCCCCCCTCCTACGCGAAGTCCCGTGGCCCCCACCGCCACGGGACTTCGCTCGTGTGCGTCCACGCGTGAGGCGGCGGCGCCGGATGCCTTGACATCACATGATCCCCCGAAGACCTTTTCTGACTCAGCATCAGACATGCTGGAGTCACTTTCCTCCTCCCCACCCCGCTGGAGCCTGCCCATGTCCGCAAGCGCTTCACGCACGTCGCCCCATGCCCTCCCGACCAGACGTACGGTCCTCGCCGGGACGGGGGCCGGGGTGCTCGCCGCCACCGTGCTGCCGTCCGCCGCCGCCCGGGCCGATGGCGCCTCCGACGGCCCGCCGCTCGGCGAGTACGACGTCGTCGTGGTCGGTTCCGGAGCCGCCGGGATGACCGCCGCGCTCACCGCCGCCCAGCGGGGGCTGAGCGTGCTGGTGGTCGAGAAGGCCCCCACCTTCGGCGGATCGGCGGCCCGTTCCGGGGCCGGTATCTGGCTCCCCAACAACTCGGTGATCCTGGGCGCAGGTGTGCCGGACACCCCGCAGAAGGCGGCGACGTACCTCGCGGCGATCGTCGGGAGCGAGGTGCCGGCCGACCGCCAGGCGGCCTTCCTCGCCAACGGGCCCCGGATGCTGGACTTCGTGATGGCCAACAGCCCGCTCAGGTTCCGCTTCATGGAGGGGTACAGCGACTACTACCCCAACCTGCCGGGCGGGCTGCCGAACGGCCGCTCCATCGAGCCCGACCAGCTCGACGGCCGTCTCCTGGGCGCCGAACTGGCCCGCCTCAACCCCGCGTACATGCCGGTCCCGGCCGGGATGGTGGTCTTCAGCCAGGACTACAAGTGGCTGAACCTCACGGCGGTGAGCGCGAAGGGGCTCGCCGTCTCCACCGAGTGCCTGGCGCGCGGCACGAAGGCGGCGCTGCGCGGGGAGAAGCCGCTGACCATGGGCCAGGCCCTGGCGGCCGGGCTGCGGGCCGGGCTGCTGCGGGCCGGGGTGCCGGTGTGGCTGAACAGCCCCCTGGTGGACCTGGTCCAGGAGGGCGGTGCGGTCACCGGTGTGGTGGTCGACAAGGAGGGCGTACGGGGGACCGTACGGGCCCGGCGCGGGGTGATCATCGGCTCGGGCGGCTTCGAGCACAACGCGGAGATGCGGGCGCAGTACCAGCAGCAGCCGATCGGCACCCAGTGGTCGGTGGGCGCGAAGGAGAACACCGGCGACGGTATCCGGGCGGGGCAGCGGGCCGGGGCGAAGCTGGCCCTGATGGAGGACGCGTGGTGGGGCCCGTCGATCCCGCTGCCCGGGGAGCCGTACTTCTGCCTGGCCGAACGGACCCTGCCGGGCGGGCTGATCGTCAACGCCAACGGCGCGCGGTTCGTCAACGAGGCGGCCCCGTACAGCGACGTGGTGCACGTGATGTACGAGAAGGACCGGGGCGCGGTCGGCTCGCACATCCCGGCCTGGCTGATCGTGGATCAGAACTACCGCAACAAGTACCTGTTCAAGGACATCCTGCCGACGCTCGTCTTCCCCGACGCGTGGTACGAGGCGGGCGCCGCGAAGAAGGCGTGGACGTGGGACGCGCTGGCCGGCCAGATCGGGGTCCCGGCGGCGGCACTGCGGGCGACGCTGGGCCGGTTCAACGCGCAGGCGTGGAACGGGACCGACCCCGACTTCCACCGGGGCGACACGGCGTACGACCACTACTACACGGACCCGAACGTGCAGCCGAACTCGTGCCTGGCGCCGATCTGGGCCCCGCCGTTCTACGCCTTCAAGATCGTGCCGGGGGACCTCGGCACGAAGGGCGGCATCGTGACGGACGCGCGGGCCCGGGCGCTGCGGGCGGACGGCTCGGTGATCCGGGGCCTGTACGCGGCGGGCAACGCCAGCGCGGCGGTGATGGGCCACAGCTACGCGGGGGCCGGATCGACGATCGGCCCCGCGATGACGTTCGGCTACGTGGCGGCGAACGACATCGCGGACGCGTGAGCGGGGGGTGCCAGGCCCTGAGCCGAAAGACGGACCCCAGCCCTGCTGACGGGCCCCAGCCCTGCTGACAGACCCTAGCCCTGCTGGAAGAGCTCGGCGGGGAGCGGCTTCAGGAGCGCGTAGAGGTCATCGGTGATCGGGCGGTCCCAGCTGGCGATGGTGACCAGCACGTTGTCACTGCGGTCGAACTGGACGCAGGAGATGCGGGACTCCGACAGCTTGACCTTCCGGACGATGAGGAGGTTGTCGCCCTGCATGACGGGGCAGTCCTCGACACCGGTGACCTCGACGTCCTCGTCGTTCTCCAGCGCGTCGAGGAGCTGGGCCACCTCGAAGGGCACCTCCCCGTCGGAGAGGTCCCGGGCGGGTGAGCCCTCGGGGAGGTTTCCGATGATCATCGCGGGGCCGCGTCCGCCGAAAAGGTCGTAGCGGAGGAAGACACCCTGGCAGCTGCCGTCGGGCGCGGGCAGCAGCCCGGCCCCGAGATTGCCAGGCCAGTCCCCCGGGTCCATGGCCAGGACGTCGAAGTCCGGGCCGGCGGGTGTGGCGGCGCGGTGGCGGCGGAGGAAGGACATGCCGCCATGGTACGTGGCCGCAGGAGATTTCCGGCCCCGGGGCCCCATCCGGCCCGCCCCGTACCCGTACCCCGCCCGGCCGGCCGCCCCGCCCGCCGATTGCCTACGCACACGCGTTCGGGCGGCGGGGTGGCCTGATCATGGCCGTTGTGAACAAGTTCAACAACACGGGGGCCGGTGTACCGTCACCGTTTCAGGATCTCCCCCGCCGTCGTCGCGGCAGCCGTCGGACTCGCCGTACCGAGCGCGGCCCATACGGCCGATCCGGCCGCGGACCCCCCGGGGCACGGGCCTAGGCCGTCTCTTTCGGATCTTGCCGGTTAAGCCCGCGTTGTCTGGTGCCGTGCATCGCAAGGCGGAGGGGCGCCCGAGTACTGGACGTA
>NZ_JBVIFS010000048.1:0-40828 GCF_055571215.1 Streptomyces sp. NPDC030995 | reverse complement strand
GCGGCCGACCAGGCTTTGCCACGGAGTTTCGTTCTGACGTTCTGGCGCTTCGTCCCCCTTTGAGGCGGCCGACGCGGGCGGCGGGTCGGTTCGGGCGCCGGCCGCATGCTGATGTGCGCGCACGATGGTGGAGTCCACCGCCACGTCCCAGTCGATCTCACCCGCTGCATCGGCTGCGGCCTGAACCTGCTGAAGAAGACGTTCCCAGGTGCCGTTCGCCGACCACTGCCGATGGCGCTCGTAGACCGTCTTCCATGGTCCGAACCGATCTGGCAGGTCCCGCCATTGGATGCCAGTCCGTACCCGGTGCAGGATCCCGTCGATCACCTGCCGGTGATCGCGCCACCGGCCGCACCGACCATTACTCACCGGCAGGAACGGCCGCAGCCGTTCCCACTCCGCATCCGACAGATCACCACGCTCAACCCGCCCCATGCCCAGAACAACGAGCCGATCAACCGACGGTCACATGATCGACCGGACAGCTCCTAGGGGGTGTCCGGACCTGGGCCCCTGTCGGGGCGGGCCGGGTCAGTCCGAGGCGACCGCCGGAGCCGGCGCCTCGGCCGGCCCGGCCGGGGCGGGCACGGACACCGCCCGCGCCGCCTTCTTCATCCGGCTGCGCATCACCAGCGTGACCGCGAGCCCGAACAGCACGGCGAGCGCGAGCGCCAGCCAGGAGAACCGCTTGAGCCACGGCTCCGCGACGATCCCCACCGAGTAGATGACGGCGGTGGTGCCGCCCGCCCAGAGGATCCCGCCGAGGACGTTGGCGATCAGGAACCGCCAGTACGGCATCTGCAGCACGCCCGCCAGCGGCCCGGCGAAGATCCGCAGGAGCGCCACGAACCGCCCGAAGAAGACGGCCCACATGCCCCACTTCTCGAAGGAGCGTTCCGCCACGGCCACCTGGTCCGGGCCGAAGTGCTTCGGGAAGCGCCGGCCCAGCTTCGCCAGCAGCGGCTTGCCGCCCCGGCGGCCGATCGCGTAGCCGATCGAGTCGCCCACGATGGCCCCGGTGATCGCGCAGAGCGCCAGCACCACGGGATCGATCTCCCCGTGCTGCGAGGCCAGCAGCGCCGAGCTGACCAGGATGATCTCTCCCGGCAGCGGGATGCCGAGGCTCTCCAGCCCGATGACCAGACCCACCAGGAGATAGATGCTGACCGCCGGAATCGTCTCCAGCCATTCCTGGATGTGCACCGGTACGTCCTCCCGAGTCGTCGCCGGCGCGACCCCTGTGACACGCCGAACGGGCAGCCTATCGGCTCCCCACCACGACCTTTGACTTCAGTGGCAGTTCCCGCGAGGAACGGCCCGCGAACACCTCCCGGCGGCCGGAACCCAGCACCCACGCCCGCTGCTCCGGGTCCCAGGACGACAGCGCCCGTGCGTCGACGTCCACGGTGACCCGCTGCGCCTCGCCCGGCGCCAGGGTGAGCCGCCGGTAACCGGCCAGCGCGCGCACCGGCTGGTCGAGCCGCAGCTCGCGGGAGGGGCCGACGTACACCTGGGCCACCTCGGTGCCCTTGCGGCGGCCGGTGTTGCGGACGGTGAACTCCACGCGCAGGCCCGCACGTTTCCCGTCCGGGGCGCCCGGCCGAACCGTCAGCCCCTCGTAGTGCCAGGTCGTGTACGAGAGTCCGTGCCCGAAGGGGAACAGCGGAGCCACCTGCTGCGCGTCGTACCAGCGGTGCCCGACGTGGACGCCCTCCGAGTACTCCTGCCGGCCGCCCACCCCCGGGTAGCGCAGCGGGTCGCCGCCGACCGGGGTCTCCTGCTCGTCGGCCGGGAAGGTCTGGGTAAGCCGCCCGCCGGGGTCCACGTCCCCGAAGAGGATGTCGGCGGTGGCCCCCGCGCCCTCCTGGCCCGGGTAGTACATCTGGAGGACCGCCCCGGTACGGGAGAGCCACGGCATGGTCGTACTGGAGGAGGTGTTGAGCACGACCGCCGTACGGGGATTCGCGGCGGCCACCGCCTCGATCAGCTGGTCCTGCCCGCCGGGGAGCGCCAGGGAGGTCCGGTCCCTGCCCTCGGTGGCGTCCTCGTACGCGAACAGGACGACGCTGCGGGCCGACTTCGCGGTCTTCACGGCCTCGGCGAGGTCCGCCGCCCGGATCGCCCCGGTGGTGTGCCGGAGCCGGAAGCGCTGGCCCTTGGCCCCGCCCTGGGCGTTCACCGCGAGCCGGTGGGGGCCCGCCTTCAGGGCCAGGGTCCGGCGGCGCACGGTCATTCCGTCGGGTGCGGAGCCGAGCAGTCCGCCCACGAAGTGTTCGGCCACGCCCTGCCGGACGGGGAACAGTTCCTCCCCGTCGAGACGCACGCTGGGCCGCTGCCCGGTGTAGTGGACGAGCAGGGTCCACTCGTCGTCCGCCGCCAGGCGGAACGCGCCCTCGTGGCTCCAGCCGCGCCCGGGGTCCACGCCCCGGTCGTCCAGGTCGGCGGGCGGGGTCAGCAGCGTGGCGGGGAGCGGCCGCCCGTACAGGTCCTCGCCGAGGGCGTAGCGGACGGTGGAGCCGTTCCCGGCCCGCCGCCGGATGGCGCTGAGCGGGGCGGCCGCCCCGTCGGGGACCACGTGAGCGCTGCCCCCGCCGCCGACGAAGGGCACCTGGCCGGTGGGTCCGATCACCGCGATCGAGCGGGCGGCGGCGCCGGTCAGCGGCAGGGTCCCGTGCTCGTTGCGCAGCAGCACCGCCCCGGCGGTGGCCACCTTGCGGGCCACCCGGGCGCCGGCGGCGGCGTCGCGCGCGGGCCGGGCGGCGGGCCGGGCCGCCAGCAGCCCGAAGCGGTCCATGGTGGTGAGGATCCGGTGGACGGCGAGGTCGACGGCGGGCTCCGGCACGGAGCCGCCGCGCACCGCCTCGCGCAGCGGCTTGCCGAAGTGCGTGCCGCCGGGCATCTCCATGTCCAGGCCGGCGCCGATGGCGGCGACGGTGCTGTGGGCGGCGTCCCAGTCGGACATGACCCAGCCGTCGAACCCCCAGTGCCCGCGCAGCAGTTCGTCGAGCAGCGGCTTGCTCTCGCAGGCGTAGACGCCGTTGACCTTGTTGTAGGCGCCCATCACGGCGCCCGCGCCGGCGGCCACGGCGGCTTCGAAGCCCCGTAGCTCGGTCTCGTGCAGGGTCTGCTCGGCGGCGATCACGTCGATGGTGTCGCGGCCCCGTTCCTGGTTGTTGAGGGCGAAGTGCTTGACGGTGGCGATGAGGCCCTCGTCCTGGATCCCGCGGATCATCTCGCCGACCAGGTCGGCGGTGAGGCGCGGGTCCTCGGCGAAGGTCTCGAAGTTGCGGCCCGCGTACGGGGTGCGGATGAGGTTGACCATGGGCGACAGCAGGACGTCCTGGCCGAGCGCCCGGCCCTCGCGGCCGAGGACCCTGCCGTACTCGCGCGCCAGCGCCGGGTCGAAGGCGGAGGCGAGCAGGACCGGGGCGGGCAGCGCGGTGGCGGGTGCGGCGACCCGTACCCCGGCGGGGCCGTCGGCGAGGCGCAGCGCGGGGATGCCCAGGTGCGGTACGCCGGGTACGTAGCCGGCCTGCCCGAGGGGGGCGGGGTCCGGGGCGCCGTGGAGCAGGGTGGTCTTCTCGTCGAGGGTGAGCCGCTCCAGCAGGGAGTCGATCCGGGCTGCGCTCCCGGGCTCGGCGGCGGCCGGCGCGGCCGGTGAGGCCTTGCGGAGCCCCGCGCCCGTCGGCACGGTGGGTGCGCAGGAGCCCGCTCCGAGGACCGTGCCCACCGCGCCGGCCGCTCCGAGCAGCCGCATCGCGGAACGTCGGGACAAGGCCTCGCTCATGGGCGCTCCCCTGCGGCGTGGTCGGCGGGAGCGGCCCGCGCCGGACCGCTCCCGCACCCACTGTGCGCCGCGCGCCCGCGCGCCGCGCCGAGACGCGCCCTCACGGACCCCCAGGTTCAGCCCTCCGGCAGCGGCGGCGGGCTGTCGGCGCTGCGCCGGGGCCCGTCCTGGAGCTGGACCCGCGCCTCGGTGCGGTGCCCGCGCGCGATGTAGTCGCGTACGACGGCCTCCACCGCGTCCTGCGGTGAGCCGACCCCGGCGAGCACCATCACTTCCACCACGAGCTCGGCGTCGAGGCTGATGTTGACCTTGGCCACGGGTCTCCCTCCATCGTCGTGGAAGGGACTTTAGGGGATGCCCGGCCGGTCATGGCCGGTCATGGCCGGGAACGCCTACGCGTTGGGGCGCAGGGTCCACACCACGGTCATCTCGCCCGTCACGGCCTCGTCCTCGCGCTGGATGGCGATGGTGACCGGGAATTCGGGGCGGCCGCCGGCGTCGAGTTCGGCGACGACCTCCGCCGCCGGGCGGCCGAGGGTGGCGGTGGCGGTCACGACGCCCTTGGCGAGCTTCTTGTAGCCGATCTCGGCCCGCACGGCGAGGGGCACGGCGCGCGAGAGCTGGTCGCCGAAGGCGGCGAGGACGATCGCGCCGCTCGCGGACTCGGCGAGGGTGAACATGGCGCCGGCGTGCGGGCCGCCGACGTGGTTGTGGTAGTCGGGCTGGTCCGGGAGCCGGACGACCGCGCGCTCGGGGGTGGTCTCCAGGAACTGGAGGTTCAGGGTCCGGGCCATCGGCACGGTCGCGGCGAGCAGTTCGCCCACGTTCATCTGATCTGCGCTCATGGAACGCGATGTTACCCGTGGGTAGATGTTCTTGGCCAGAGCCTGACAGGGGGCGGCCGTGGCTCCCGGGGGTCGCTCCCACTATCGTTACCGGCCATGTGGCCAGGACAGCAGCAGCCGCCCGGGGGCGAACAGAACCCCCAGGACGCGCACCAGAACCCGTACCAGCAGCAGCCGGGACAGCCGAACCCGTACCAGCAGCAGCCCGGTTACGGGTACCCGCAGCAGGGCTACCAGACGCCCCCGCCCGCCCAGCCGTGGGGCCAGCAGACGCCCCCGGCCCCGCAAGGCGGCGGTGGAAGCCCGTACTCGACCAAGACCGTGGCCATCGTCGCGGCCTCCGCGGTCGTCGTGGCGGCCGCCGCGACCGGCGCGTTCGTGCTGACCCGCGACGACAAGAACACCGAGGCGAACGACAAGCCGCCGGCGGCCAGCTCCTCCGCGCCGGTCTCCGAGCCGCCCGCCCCGGCCGGCAGCAGCGCGAACCCGCGCGCGGGCGGCAGCATGCAGCCCGTCATCCCGGGCTGGAAGGTCGTCGTCAACACGAAGTACAACGTCGCCTACGACGTACCCGCCGAGTGGAACGTCCACGACCCCGGCGTGTCCCTCGCCATCCACGACGAGAAGGAGGGCAAGCCGCTCATCACGATGTCCGGGAGCGCCAGCCTCAAGGAGGAGTGGTGCACCGTCGACAAGAACGCGGACGGCACCCTCGAGAAGTTCTCGCTCGCGGACACCGGTGTCAAGGGTGCCCAGGGCGCCAAGGACACGGCCCAGGTGGCGTCGGACAACACGTCCGCCTGGGTCTGGGCGGCCTACGCGCAGAACGAGCCCAAGGGAACGGTCAAGGTGGGCGAGGTGAAGGAGTACACCACCGCCTCCGGCCTCAAGGGCCACACGGTGGTCGCGACCGCTCCGGGCGTGAAGAAGGTGAACAAGTGCTCCTCGGACGGCAAGGCGATCGGCTTCGCCTTCAAGAACGCCGTCGGTGACTTCGCCAGCTTCGTGATCGTCGGCGTGGCGGGCATGAAGGACGAGGTTCCGGCCGACGTCTCCGACAAGATCCTCAGCTCCATCCGGCTCGCCACCGGCTGATCTCGCCCTCCCCCGCCCCCGGGCCGGCAATCCGTTTGGATTCCCGGCCCGGGGCGGCGATAGTCCGAGAGTGACCTCTCCCCCCACCGCACCGCCCCGGACCCTCGCACGCCCTCGTCGGCCCGCCTGGGCCGGCCGGAACTACACCCTGCTCACGGGCGCGGCGGTCGTCACGAACCTCGGCAGCCACGGAGCGCTCATCGCGGCCGCCTTCGCAGTGCAGGAGGCCGGCGGAACCGCCGGCGACCTCGGCCTGGTCGCCGCCGCCCGCACGCTGCCGCTCGTCCTCTTCCTGCTCGTCGGTGGCGCGATAGCCGACCGGCTGCCGCGCCACCGGGTGATGGTCGCGGCCAACGCCCTCAACTGCCTTTCCCAGGCGGCCTTCGCCGTGCTCGTCCTCGTCGGCGACCCCCAGCTGTGGCAGATGATGCTGCTGACCGCCCTGTGCGGCACCGGTACGGCGTTCTTCAATCCGGCGGCCGAGGGCATGCTGCTGTCGACGGTCTCCGGCGAGCACGCCAACCGCGCCTTCGCGCTCTTCCGCATGGCGATGAACGGCGCCGGCATCGGCGGCGCCGCCCTCGGCGGAGCGATGATCGCCGTGATGGGCCCGGGCTGGGTGCTGGCCGTGGACGCGGTGGCCTTCGCGATCGGGGGCGCCCTGCGCGCCTTCCTCGACGTGAGCCGGGCCGCCGACCGGGCCCCGGGCGGCGGCCTGCTGGCCGACCTGCGCGAGGGCTGGGTGGAGGTGCGGACCCGCCCCTGGCTGTGGAGCATCGTGCTCCAGTTCTCCGTCGTCGTCGCCGTCGTCGGCGCCGCGGAGGCGGTCTACGGTCCGCTGGTCGCCCGGGACCGGCTGGGCGGGGCGGCGCCCTGGGGGCTGGCCCTGGCCTTCTTCGGGGTCGGCACCATCGCCGGGGCCGTCCTGATGATGGCGTGGAAGCCGCGCCGGCTGCTGCTGGTCGGCACCCTGTGCGTGTTCCCCCTGGCGCTCCCGTCGGCGGGGCTGGCGGTGCCGCTGCCCGTGTGGGGGCTGTGCGCGGTGATGCTCGTCAGCGGAGCCGCCATCGAGGTGTTCGGCGTGAGCTGGATGACGACGATGCATCAGGAGATCCCGGAGGAGAAGTTCTCCCGGGTCTCCGCCTACGACTGGTTCGGCTCGGTCTCGATGCTGCCGCTGGCCACCGCCCTGGCCGGCCCGGCCGAATCGGCCTTCGGCCGCACCGAGGCCCTGTGGGGCTGCGCGGCCCTGGTCGTCCTGGCCACCGCCCTGGTCCTCCTCATCCCGGACGTCCGCCACATGACCCGCCGCAAGGACAGCCCCGCCGAGCACACTCCCAGCCCCGCCGGCGTTTGAGGCGATCTTTCAGCCCCGCCGGCGTTTGAGGCGATCTTTCAGCCCCGCCGGCGTTTGAGGCGCTCTTTCAGCTGGGGGTCCCCCCGGACGGAGTCTGGGGAGGGTCCGGGGGCAGCGCCCCCGGCAACGGCGCCGCACCCGGCCCGCTCACCCCAGGCTGAACGCACCCTCCGGCGGAGCCGGGGAAGGAGCCGCATCCGCGTCGGCCACGGGCACGGCCCCGCGTATGAACCGGCCCAGCCCGTCCCCGTACTCCACCCTGGCGGGAAACGCGTCGGCCGCGCACCGCCGAGCCACCGCGCCCACCTCCAGCGGAGCGTCCGACGCGAGCAGCACCGCGTTCCCGAACCGCCGCCCCCGCAACACCCCCGGCTCCGCGATCAGCGCCAGTTCCGCGAAGGCCACCCGGAAATTGGCCAGCTGCGACCGCAGGAAGTCGAACGGCGCCCCGTCGGCCAGATTCGCCACGTACAGCCCGCCGGGCCGCAGCACCCGCGCCGCCGCCCGCGCGTACTCCACCGACGTCAGCTGCGCCGGCACCCGCGAGCCGCCGAACACATCGGCCACCACCACGTCCGCGCTCCCCGCCGGCGCCGCCTCCAGCCAGGCCCGCGCGTCGGCGGTGTGCACCGTGACCCCGGAGCCCTCCGGCAGCGGCAGGTGCTCGGTGACCAGCTCGACCAGGCCCGCGTCGAACTCGACGACGTCCTGCCGGGATCCCGCCCGGGTCGCCGCGGCATAGCGCGGCAGCGTGAGCGCGCCGCCGCCCAGGTGCAGGAGGTCCAGTGCGCGCCCGGGCTCCGCCGCGCAGTCCAGCACGTGCGCGAGGCGGCGTACGTACTCGAATTCCAGGTGCTGCGGATCGTCCAGGTCCACATACGACTGCGGCGCCCCGTCGACGGTCAGCAGCCAGGCCCGCTCGCCGTCCACGTCCGGCATCAGCTTGGCGGTGCCCTGGTCCACGTTCCGGATCACCGGGATCTGTTCGTCGCTCACCCCACCATTGTCGGCCCGGGCTCAGCCCGCCCAGACCGCCTGCGCCTCGGCCGCGTGCTCGGCGGCCTGCGCCAGGCCTGCCCGCGCCGCCGGGTCCCGCCGGACGGGGTCCAGTACGTTGCGCCCTATGGCCTTGCGGGCCGCCGTCGACGGGGTGATCAGCAGGACCCGCGCCCCCGCCTCCCGCAGCCGGGCGGCCTGCGCGGACGGGGCGGGGACGAGCCCGGAGCCGAGGGAGACCGGTGCGATGATCACCACGCGCGCGTAACCGGCGGCCAGATCGGCGTTGGTGGCGGAGCGGATGCCTCCGTCGATGAACCTCCGTCCGTCCACGGTCACCGGCGGCCACACCCCCGGCACCGCGCAGCTCGCCGAGACCGCGTCGACGAGCCCGCCCCCGCTTTCCTTGTCGAATGCCTTGAAGTCACCGCTCAGCGCGTCCACCGCGGTGACGACGAGCCGCCGCTGCGGCCACTCGTGGGAGACGAGCCGGGCCGCGAGCACCTTGCGCCGCTCCGCCTCCTCGCCGGTGTCAGCGGCCAGCGCCAGGGCGCCGACCCGCTGCCGGTAGGCCGTGGCCGTGCGGGAGCGTGCCAACGCGAGGGCGTACCGGGCGATGACGCCCGCCCCGATTTTCGCGGCGAGTTCCCCCCGCGCGTCGCCGAGCTGGCGCTCGTACAGCTCCTGCACGGAGAGCAGTCCGGAGGTGAGCTGGGCCCCGACCACCGACCCGGCGGAGGTGCCGACGACCAGGTCGGCGGTCGTGAGGTCGACGCCCGCGCGGGCGAGGCCGTAGAGGATTCCGCACTCCCAGCCGATGCCCGTCAGGCCTCCGCCTCCGAGCACCAGTGCCGTGTCGCCGCCCATCTCCGCCCGCCCCTCCGCGCCTGCGCGCATGCCTGTGGTGACGGCAGTCTGGCGCAGCCGGCCCGCCGTCACCACAGGGGGTCCCGAGCGATCCGGCCGGATCAGCCCGGCCGGGTCACCCCAGGACGGCCGTCACCGTCCCCGCGCCGACGGTCCGCCCGCCCTCGCGGATCGCGAAGCCGAGCCCCGACTCCAGCGGGACGTCCCGCCCGAGCTCGACGGTCATCGTGACCGTCTCCCCCGGCCGGGCCACGGCGGCCTCCCCCAGGTCCACGTCCCCCACCACGTCGGCGGTGCGGATGTAGAACTGCGGCCGGTAGCCGGTGGCGACCGGTGTCGTACGGCCGCCCTCGCGCCCCGAGAGCACGTACACCTGCGCGGTGAAGCGCCGCTTCGGCGTCACGCTGCCGGGAGCGGCCACCACGTGCCCGCGGCGCACCCCGTCGCGCGGTACTCCGCGCAGCAGCAGCGCGACGTTGTCCCCGGCCTCGGCGGACTCCATCGGCTTGCCGAAGGTCTCCAGGCCGGTGACCACCGTCTCCGCCGGCTCTCCGTCGCCGCCCAGGATCGCGACGCGGTCGCCGAGGCGTACGCTCCCGCGCTCGACGGCGCCCGTCACGACGGTCCCGCGCCCGGTGATGGTCAGCACGTTCTCCACCGGCAGCAGGAACGGCGCGTCCGTGTACCGCACCGGCGTGGGCACGTACGTGTCCACCGCGTCCAGCAGCGCCTGGATCGCCTCGGTCCACCGCGGGTCGCCCTCCAGCGCCCCGAGCCCGGAGACCCGTACGACCGGCGCGGTGTCACCGCCGTACCCGTGCGCGGTGAGCAGCTCGCGGACCTCCAGCTCGACCAGGTCGGTCAGCTCGGGGTCCCCGGCGTCGGCCTTGTTGAGCGCCACCACGATGTGGTCGACGCCGACCTGCCGGGCGAGGAGCACGTGCTCGGCGGTTTGTGGCATGACCCCGTCGAGCGCGGAGACGACGAGGATCGCCCCGTCGAGCTGCGCGGCGCCCGTGACCATGTTCTTGATGTAGTCCGCGTGCCCGGGCATGTCCACGTGGGCGTAGTGCCGGGTGTCGGTCTCGTACTCGACGTGCGTGAGGTTGATGGTGATCCCGCGGCGGGCCTCCTCGGGGGCCCGGTCGATGCGGTCGAACGGCACGAAGGAGGCGCCGCCGCGCTCGGCGAGGACCTTGGTGATGGCGGCGGTGAGGGTGGTCTTGCCGTGGTCGACGTGACCCATGGTGCCGATGTTGAGGTGCGGCTTGGTACGCACGAAGGCCGTCTTGGCCATGATGTCTTTCCCGTGGCTCGAAGCTGGAACGGGACCCCTGAACCGAACCGACCCTCCCCCTGCGGGGTCCGCCGGACGATCCGGGAAGGGTCAGCTTCGTGCGCCGTCGAATGCGGCGGGGGCAGGTGCGCCTGCCAGTGCTGCAGGGAGTGCTTCTGCGAACGCGGCAGCCTTCGGCGCGTCCGCGACTGCGGACGGCGCTGCGAGGAAGGCGAACCGGGACATGCCCCTGATCCTGCCGGACCGTCCCGGGGCCGTCGAATGAATTTCCGCGCGCCCGAGGACGGTTGAGCGGCCGCCGGGAGCGCGCAGGCGTCGCCGGGCGTTCGACCGCATGAGACCCGGATTACGGCGCGACGCCGCACAGGTCGGCTAGTCTCCCGGAATGTCCCTCCTCCTGGCGCCGTGGACCCGGCTGTCGCTGCTCGTCGTGCTGCTCGTGGCGGCCGGCGTGTGCGTGCTGCTGTACGAGCCCCAGCGCATCCTCTCGGAGGGCTGGCCCCCGGGGCTCCCGGTGGGCACCGCGGTCCTGCTGTTCGCGGCCGCGTACGGCGTGTGCGCGGCGGCCTTCGTGCCGCGCCCCCTGCTCAATCTGGCCGCGGGAGCCGTCTTCGGCACCCAGTTCGGCCTCGTCGCGGCGGTCGCCGGCACCGTGCTCGGCGCCGCGATCGCCTTCGGCCTCGGGCGGATCATGGGCCAGGAGGCGCTGCGCCCGTACCTGCGCGGCCGCTGGCTGGAGGCGGCCGACGGCCAGCTCAGCCGGCACGGCTTCCGCTCGATGCTCGCCGTCCGGCTCTTTCCCGGGGTGCCCTTCGTGGTGGCCAACTACTGCGCGGCGGTGTCCCGCTGCGGCTGGGGTTCCTTCCTGCTCGCCACGGCGGTCGGCGTCGTCCCGAACACGACGGCGTACGTGATCGCGGGGGCCAGCGCCTCCTCCCCCGGATCGCCCGCCTTCCTCGTCTCCTTCGGCTTCATCGTCGTCTCCGTGGTGGGGGCGGGAGCCGTCGCCTGGCGCAAGCGGCACCGCCTGGCGCCCGCCCGCACCGGCGCGCCGGCGTGCGAACTGACGCCCCAGCACCCCCCAGTGGTCAGCGGCGCTCCGCACGGGCCCTAGCATCGGACGCGAACTGCCCGACGATCACAAGGACGAGCGCACCCCGACATGAGCTGGTTCGAATCCCTAATCCTCGGTCTCGTCCAGGGGCTTACGGAGTTCCTCCCGATCTCCTCCAGCGCCCACTTGCGGCTGACCGCGGCGTTCGCCGGCTGGCACGACCCGGGAGCGGCCTTCACCGCCATCACCCAGATCGGCACCGAGGCCGCCGTACTGATCTACTTCCGCAAGGACATCGCGCGGATCGTATCCACCTGGTTCCGCTCGCTCTTCGACAAGTCGCTGCGCTCCGAGCAGGACGCGAAGATGGGCTGGCTGGTGATCGTCGGCTCGATTCCGATCGGTGTCCTGGGCCTCACCTTCAAGGAGCAGATCGAGGGCCCGTTCCGCGATCTGCGGCTGACCGCCACCACCCTCATCGTGATGGGCATCGTGCTCGGCGTCGCCGACCGGCTCGCCGCACGCGACGAGGAGGGCGGCCGGCACCGCGCCATCCGCGAGCGCAAGACGCTCAAGGAGCTCAGCGTCAAGGACGGCCTGATCTTCGGTCTCTGCCAGGCCATGGCCCTGATCCCGGGTGTCTCCCGGTCCGGCGCGACGATCTCCGGCGGTCTGCTGCTGGGCTTCACCCGCGAGGCGGCGGCCCGCTACTCCTTCCTCCTCGCCATCCCGGCCGTGCTGGCCTCGGGCGCCTTCGAGATCAAGGACGTGGTCGAGGAGCCGGGTCACATCTCCTGGGGTCCGACGATCTTCGCGACGGTCATCGCCTTCTTCGTCGGCTACGTCGTCATCGCGTGGTTCATGAAGTTCATCTCCAGCAAGAGCTTCATGCCCTTCGTGATCTACCGGATCCTGCTCGGCATCGCCCTGTTCATCCTCGTCGGCACCGACGTGCTGAGCCCGCACGCCGGCGAGTCCGGGCAGTAGGCGCGCCCCCGCCTCACCGCTTCGCGCGAACCGAAGGCCGCTCGGGAACGTTCCCGGGCGGCTTTCGCGTCGTTGTGCCTGAAGAGACCGGAAGGCAAACAGCAGGGGGTGTCCCATGGGTCGAGTGGTGCTGGAGCGTTTTCCGGCCGGAAGTCCGAGGGGGAGCTGGCCCGCCGAGGAGTACGCCGCGCAGCGCCTGCGCGAGGGTGTGCCGGCCGAGGTGGTCATGGATCTCGACAGCGACGCGTTCCTCGTCGTGGTCCGGCAGCGGGAGGGCCGTTCCGGTCACTGACCGGCCCGCGCAAAGATCCGGTCGGCGCACGCCCCTTGGCCTGGCGCCCTCGCAGCCCCACACTGACCCGATGACTCAGCGTGTGGACCTCGCGACGGTAATGGACCGGCTGGCGATCGACGAAGTGGTCACGGGCTACGCGGTGGCCGTCGACGACGGCGACTGGGCCGCGTACCGGGCCCTGTTCGCCGCCGGCGGGCGGGTCGACTACAGCTCGGCGGGCGGGATCGAGGGCCCGGTGGGGGAGGTCGCGGACTGGCTCGCGGAGACCATGAAGCTCTTCCCGGTGCGCCAGCACTTGATCGTCAACCGGCTGATCCGGCTCGAGGACCTGGGCGGTTCGCCCGGTGACAGCGCCGAGGTCCGGGCCGACTTCCTCAATCCGATGCGCCTGGAGGGGGCCGGGGCCGACGGCGGTACGGTCACCTCGCCCAACTTCGTCGCCGCCGGACGCTACGCCTTCGCCCTGGCCCGCACCTACGAGGGCTGGCGGCTCACCCGCGTCACCGTGCACGAGAAGTGGCGACACCTGGCCGTCTAGCGCTGTGACCAGGCGAGCTTCGCGGCCCGCCTGGACCGGTCGTCCGGCACTGCACACACTGGAAGCGGAGGCGCGCCATGGTCTCGATGCGGAATTCGCTGTGCCGGTGGTGGCGTGGGCCCGCCGCGGCCGCCGCCGGCGCGCTGCCCGCCCTCGCCTTCCCCGCCCCCGCGCTCTGGTGGTTCGCCTACGTCGCCCTCGCGCCCTGGATGCTGCTGTTGCGGTCGGCCCCCACCGGGCGGCGGGCCGCCCTGGAGGGCTGGCTGGGCGGCGCCGCCTTCATCGTGGCCGTCCACCACTGGCTGCTGCCCAGCCTGCACGTGTTCCTGATACCGGTGGCCGCGCTGCTGGGGCTGCTCTGGATCCCCTGGGCGCTGCTCGTGCGGCAGTTGCTCGGCGGGGTCCCGACGGCGGGCCGGGCCGGGGCCGCGCTGGTCCTCGTACCGGCGGGGTGGCTGCTGTCGGAGCTGGCCCGGTCCTGGCAGGGGCTGGGCGGGCCGTGGGGGCTGCTGGGGGCCAGCCAGTGGCAGGTGCCGCCCGCGCTGCGGCTGGCTTCGGTGGGCGGGGTGTGGCTGGTCAGCCTGCTGGTGGTGGCGGTGAACTGCGTCCTGGTGCTGCTGATCGCGGCGCCGGGGGCGCGGTTCCCCGCGGTGGCGGGGATGACGGGGTGCGCGGTACTGACGGGGGCGGTGTGGGTGTGGGCGGCGCGGCCGGAGGAGTCGGGCGGGCTGCGCGTGGCCGTCGTACAGCCGGGCCTGGTGGCGGACGGCCCGGACAGCGCGGAGCGGCGGTTCGCCGCCGGGGAGCGGCTGACCCGGACCCTGGCCGGGCAACGGGTCGACCTCGTGGTGTGGGGCGAGAGCAGCGTCGGCGAGGACCTGACGGCCCGCCCGGACCTGGCCCGGCGGCTGGCTTCGCTGTCGGCGGAGGTCGGGGCTCCGCTGCTGGTGAACGTGGACGCGCGGCGGGCCGACCGCCCCGGGATCCACAAGAGCGCGGTGCTCATGGGCCCCCTGGGACCCACCGGCGACCGGTACGACAAGATGCGGCTCGTCCCCTTCGGCGAGTACGTACCGGCCCGGACGCTGCTCGGCTGGGCCACTTCGGTCGGCAAGGCGGCCGGCGAGGACCGCGTGCGCGGCGAGGCTCCGGTGGTGATGGACCTGCCCGTGCGGGCCGACGGCGGCCCGGGCGTGCGACTCGGCCCCCTGGTCTGCTTCGAGTCGGCCTTCCCCGACATGAGCAGGCACCTCACCCGCGACGGGGCCGGCCTGCTCATCGCCCAGTCGGCGACCTCCACCTTCCAGGACAGCTGGGCCCCGGCCCAGCACGCCTCGCTGGCCGCGCTGCGGGCGGCCGAGAACGGCCGCCCGATGGTGCACGCCACCCTTACGGGCGTCAGCGTGGTGCACGGCCCGTCCGGCGAGCGGATCGGCGCCGCCCTGCCCACCTCCGCGAGCGCGGCGGCGGTGTACGAGGTCCCGCTGGCCCGTGGCACGACCCTCTACGTCCGCTTCGGGGACTGGCCGGTGG
Source organism: Streptomyces sp. NPDC030995 (assembly GCF_055571215.1). Lineage (NCBI taxonomy): Bacteria > Bacillati > Actinomycetota > Actinomycetes > Kitasatosporales > Streptomycetaceae > Streptomyces > Streptomyces sp. NPDC030995. The sequence continues at coordinate 26,177 of NZ_JBVIFS010000048.1, read as the reverse complement.
CCGCGTCCCTGGCAGCCCTGGCGGCGTACTGCGGGGTGGCGGGAATCCGGTCGCTCAGGAGGCCTGCTCCAGAGCCGAGTTCACCACCCGCTCGCACAGCTCGTGGGTGAGCAGCGCGTCCCGGGCGCTGAGCACCTTGCCCGCCGCGACGGACTCCAGGAACCGGTCCACGACCTGCTCGATGCCGCGCTGGCGGGCGACCGGTACCCAGTCCCCGCGGCGCCGCACGGTCGGCTGGCCCTTGTGGTCGATGACCTCCGCGAGGTTGACGACCTGCCGCTTGGTGTCCCGGCCGGACACCTCCAGGATCTCCTCGGTGGAGCCGGACAGACGGTTCATGACGCCGAGGGCGGTGAAACCGGCACCGGACAACTGGAGCACCACCTGGTGCATCAGCCCCTCGCGCACCACGGCGCGGACGTCGACGTGGTCGGCCTCGCCGGGCAGCAGGAAGCGCAGGGTGTCGACGACGTGGATGAAGTCGTCCAGCACCAGGGTGCGCGGGTCCTCGGGCAGCCCGACCCGGTTCTTCTGCATGATGATCAGATCGCGCGGGTGGTCGGCGCACTGCGCGTAGCCGGGCGCGTGGCGGCGGTTGAAGCCGACGGCGAGGGAGACCCCCCGCTCCTCGGCCAGCTCCACCAGCCGCTGCGAGTCCGCGTACTCGTAGGCGAGCGGCTTGTCCACGTACGTCGGAACGCCGGCCTCCAGCAGCCGCGCGACGATCTCGGGGTGGGCCGGCGTCGGGGCGTGCACGAAGGCCGCGTCGAGCCCCTCGGCGAGCAGCGCGTCCAGATCGGCGTGCCGTTGCCCGGCCGGGACGTGGTGGATCTCGCCGACCCGCTCCAGCGTGGCGGCACTGCGGGTCTGCAGGTGCAGCTCGATGCCCGGGCGCGTGGTGAGGACGGGCAGGTACGCCTTCTGCGCGATGTCGCCGAGTCCGATGCAGCCGACCTTCACCGGGAGCCTCCTGGTTCGTACCTTGTGGGATTCCCGCAGCTTAATCCCTGGTGGCGGGGGCCGGGTTCGCCGAGGATGTCCCCCATGACCACCAGTTCTGGATCACACCGCAGCGAACCCGCCACCACCGCCGACGAGCGGGAAATGCTCGACGGCTGGCTCGATTACCACCGCTCCACCCTCGTCTGGAAGTGCGAGGGGCTCGGGGACGAGCAGCTGCGCCGCGCGCCGTTGGCGCCCTCCGAGTTGAGCCTCCTGGGCCTCGTACGGCACATGGCGGAGGTGGAGCGGTACTGGTTCCGGGAGATCATGCTCGGCGAGGACCTTCCCGAGCTGTACTGCACGAGCGCGGACCCGGACGGCGACTTCCACCTCACCGACAAGGACACCTGGGCCGAGGCCGAGCGGGTCTGGCAGACCGAGGTCGAGCTGGCGCGCCAGGCCGCCGGGGGCCGTTCGCTGGACCTGCTGTCGGAGGCCGAGAGCCACCACCGCGGCGAGGTGTTCAGCCTGCGCTGGGTCTACACCCACATGATCGAGGAGTACGCGCGCCACAACGGGCACGCGGACCTGCTGCGGGAGCAGATCGACGGCGCGACGGGCGACTGACGGGGGCAGTGTCCGGGGACGGTGTCCGGGGGTGTCCGGGGGTGGTGTCCGCGGCGGTGTGCGGCGGATCGGCCGTCACCCGTGCGGGGTGAATATCGGCTCCGGGTTTTCGCAACGGGGTCCTCGCACAGCAGAGTTGCGCGAGTGCATCCAACCCGAACCACGACAACTCTGCTGCTCGGAGTGGCCTGTGCCGTCTCGGCTGTCTCCGGCTGTGTGAATGTGAGCCCCGGTCCCGCCCAGCCGGCGGGGGCCCCCGCGGCCGGGGTGCCGCCCCGGCACGAGCCGCGCACCGGGCCCGGGGCCGGGGCCGCCCCTGTGGTCGTCCAGGCACCCGCCCTGGAGGCACTGCGGGCGGTCCCGGAGCAGCCCGCGCGGCCCGCGGCCTCCGTCCCCGCCCCGCGGTCCTCCCGGCAGCCCGCGCGGGGTGCCTCCGACGGGTCCGCGCCGGACGCGCCGCCGGTCCCGGACATCCCGGAGCCGCACCGGCCCGCCGAACCGGCCTCCGGGCGTCCCGACGGCCGCCCGCAGCGCTCCCGGCCCGACGCCCAAGTGGAGCGCGAGCTGATCCGGAAGCTGCCGGTGCGGCCGGCCGACGTGTGCGCGCTGGGCCGCCGGCACGGCCGCTGGCACCCGGACAGCCCGGAGGCCCGTATCTGCGCGGGCGTCCAGGGAGGCTGATTCACGGGGACTGTTCGGGGAACGGCCGGGGCCCCCCGCCCGGTTCCGTGGCGAGGCGCCGCTCCAGCCGGGCGATGGCCGCCCGTACGCCGTTCCCGTACCCGTCGTCGGACAGCGCCCCGGTGGCCGCGCGGGCCCGTGCCAGGTGGACCCGGGCCGCTTCCGGGCGCTGCAGCTTCACGTAGTCGGCGGCCAGGCTGAGGTGCAGGGACGGGTAGAACACGCGCATCGCCGCGTGTGGTTCACGCCGTGCGGGCGCTCCGTCGCCGGGAGCCGCACCCGGGGCGGGATCGGGACCGGGTTCGGGTCCCTCTCCCAGCGCGTCGGCCGCGGTCAGGGCCCTCAGGTCCCAGGCCAGTTCGTCGGCGGGATCGTCCTGGGCGTCGGCCATGTAGTGGGCGAGGGTGCACCGGTGCAGGGAGTCGCCCTCGTCACCGATCTCGGACCAGATCTCGCCGAGCCGGTTGCGGGCCTCCTCGCGGTCCCCGGCGTGCAGCAGGATGACCGCCTGGCCGATCCGGGTCATGACGGCGTCCTCCGACGCCTCCTGCTGCTCCGTCAACGCGGCCTCCGGCTTGCTCTGCCAGACCTGCTCCGGTCTGATCATCAAGAAGCTAGCCGGAGGTACCGGCAATGGCGCCGAGGCGCGGTGGGGCGTCAGCCGAGGTCCGGGATCCGCCAGTCGATCGGCTCATGGCCCTGGGCCGCGATGGCCTCGTCGATCTGCGTGAAGGGCCGGGACCCGAAGAACTTCTTGGCCGACAGCGGGGAGGGGTGGGCGCCCTTGACGATGACGTGCCGCTCCTCGTCGATCAGCGGGATCTTCTTCTGGGCGTAGGCGCCCCACAGGACGAAGACGGCCGGGTCGGGGCGCTCGGACACCGCGCGGATCACGGCGTCGGTGAACTTCTCCCAGCCCTTGCCCTTGTGCGAATTGGGCTCGGCCTCGCGGACGGTGAGCACCGCGTTGAGCAGCAGGACGCCCTGCCGGGCCCACGGCATCAGGTACCCGTTGTCCGGGATCGGCAGGCCGAGCTCCTCCTTCATCTCCTTGTAGATGTTGCGCAGCGACGGCGGGGTCTTGACCCCGGGCTGCACGGAGAAGCACAGGCCGTGACCCTGGCCGGCGCCGTGGTAGGGGTCCTGGCCGAGGACGAGCACCTTCACCTGGTCGAAGGGAGTGGCCTCCAGGGCCGCGAACACCTGCTCGTGGGGCGGGTAGACCGGCCCGTTCGCCCGTTCCTTCTCGACGAACTCGGTGAGTTCTTTGAAGTAGGGCTGGTCCAGCTCCCCGCCGAGGACGGGGAGCCAGGACTCGGGCAGCATCTGGGTCACGGTGACAACCTCCGGTACAAGTTCGTGCAACTGCTCCAGAACTTACCGGGGCCCACTGACAACGCGACGGCCGCCCGGGGCGGCCGCCCGCCCCGGTACCGCGACTACCAGCTGGTCTTGCGGTACAGCTCCCACATCTGCATGGCGGTCTGCGGGTCCAGCGCCCGCTCGGCGCCCGCGATGTCCTCGCGTGCGGCGACGTACAGCTTGCCCTGCCACAGGGGCAGCAGCCGGACGTCCTCGGCGAAGATCTGCTGCGCCTTCTCGAACTCGCGGACTCCGGACGAGCGGTCGCCCTCGCGGCGGGTCTTGGGCAGGAGATCGTTCAGGATCTCGGTCTGCTCGTACGGGGTGCCGACCGCGTTCTCCCTGCCGACGAACGGCGCGATGAAGTTGTCCGGGTCCGGGAAGTCGGGGAACCAGCCGCGGCCGAAGACCGGGTACTGACCGCTCTTGTAGCCGTCCTGGAAGGCCTTCCAGGGCTGGCTGCGCAGGGTGATCTTGAAGAGGAGGCTCTCGTCCAGCTGCCGCTTGAGCTCGGTGAACTCGTCGGCGGTGGAGGAGCCGTAGCGGTCGGTGGTGTACCAGAAGGTCAGCTCGACCGGCTGGGTGATCCCGGCGTCCCGGAGGATCTTCTTGGCCTTGACGACGTCCGCGGGACCGTACTTGTCGTGGAAGGGCGTCTTGTGGCCGACGACCCCCTTGGGGACCATCGAGTACAGCGGCTCCGCGGTGCCCTGGTAGACCTTGGAGACGAGCGTCCCGCGGTCGATGACCTGGGCGATGGCCTGGCGGACCGCGAGCTTGTTGACCGCCGGGTCCTGGGGGTTGAAGACCAGGTAGCGGATCTCGGCGCCGACGTTCTCGACGACCTGGACGCCCAGCGCGTGCGAGGCGGGGGTCTGCAGGTCCGTGATCTCCGGAGCCGACAGGCCTCGGTAGGTGGCGTCGATCTCCTTGGCCTTCAGGGCCGCGACCATCTTCGGGGAGTCCGCGAAGTAGCGGATGGTCACCCCGTTGTTGCGGCGGTTGGCGAAGCCCGCATAGCTCCCGTTGCGGCTGAGGACGGCCTCGCCGCCGTCCTTGTACGAGTCGAGCACGTACGGGCCGGAACCGGTGATCTTGCCGTCCTCCCGCACCTTGTCGGCCGGGTACTCCTTGGGCGCGACCAGCGAGGCGGCGGGCGAGCCGAGGACGTACGGGAAGGTGGCGTCCGAGGTCTTCAGGTGGAACACGACCGTCAGCGCGTCCGGGGTCTCGATCTTGTCGAGGCTGCCGAAGAGGTCCTTGGGGCCGACCTTGGACCCGATGGTCCTGATCCGGTCCAGGGAGTGCTTGACGGCCTTGGAGTCGAGCGGCTCGCCGTTCGAGAACTTCAGGCCCTTGCGCAGGGTGCACCGGTACGCCTGGCTCGCCCCGTCCGTGAACTCGCAGCTCTGGGCGGCGTCCGGCTGGGGCTTGGTGGAGCCCGTGGGGAAGGCCAGCAGGGTCTGGTAGACGTTCCGGTACAGCTCCCAGGAGCCGTCCCATGCCGCCGCGGGATCGAGGTTGCTCGGTGCGCTCGTGGTACCGACGACGATCCTCTTCGCATCGTCGCCGTCGTCCTCCGACAGCAGGCCGCATCCGGCGAGCAGGGATATGGACGCAAGGGCCGCAGTGATCTGCAGGCATCTGGTCCGGTTGAACACGTGCACGCTCCTCGATCAGCCAGGGGTGCGGCAGACCCTACCGCAGTGCCTCACGAATCCAATGGGGTGGTTTCGTGAGGCACTTGACCGGTTCCGTGCATATTCGATACGCATTTACCTCTGTTTCGGAGGCCAATGTGTCCGATTATCGGTCAATGCACTCCAGCATTGAGGAACATCCCTCCGTCAACGAGGAGAGTTTGGCCCGTCATCCATTCCGCTTGTGCGGATGTGAGGAACGCCGCGACCCCACCGATGTCTTCCGGAAGCCCGAGCCGCCCGAGCGGATAGGCGGCCGCGGCCTCCTGTTCCCGGCCCTCGTAGAGCGCCTGCGCGAACTTCGTCTTGACCACCGCGGGGGCGATGGCGTTGACGCGGACCCCGGGCGCCATCTCGTGGGCGAGCTGGAGGGTGAGGTTGATCATGGCCGCCTTGCTCATCCCGTACGCGCCGATGAACGGCGAGGCGGAGACGCCGGCGATGGAGGCGATGTTCACGATCGCACCGCCGTTGTCCTTCTGCCAGGCGTGCCAGGTCCGCTGGGCGAAGCCGAGCGCCGAGATCACATTGGTCTCGAACACCTTGCGCGCGACTCCGAGGTCCAGGTCCGCGATCGGCCCGAAGACCGGATTGGTGCCCGCGTTGTTGATCAGGAAGTCGACGCGGCCGAAGGCCTCCATCGCGCGCTCGACCGCGACGGCCTGGTGGGCCTCGTCGTGCGCCTTGCCCGCGACACCGATCACCCGGTCCGCCCCGAGCCGCTCGACGGCCTCCTTGAGGGACTCCTCGTTGCGCCCCGTGATGCAGAGCCGGTCGCCGCGTGCGAGCAGCGCCTCGGCGATGCCGTAGCCGATGCCCCGGCTCGCCCCGGTGATCAGCGCGACCTTGTCGCTGTCCGTTCCGTTGTACGTCATGACGTGCGCCCTGCCTCTCGTGGACTCGTCAGTTGAGGGGGCCGCCGGCCACGTACATGACCTGGCCGGAGACGAAGCCGGCGGCCTCGCCCGTGAAGAAGGCGATGGCGTTGGCGATGTCGTCCGGACGGCCGACGCGCTGGACGGGGATCTGGGTGGCCGCGGCCGCCTGGAAGTCCTCGAAGCCCATCCCCACGCGGGCGGCGGTCTGGGCGGTCATCTCGGTGACGATGAAGCCGGGGGCGACGGCGTTGGCGGTGACGCCGAACTTGCCGAGCTCGATGGCCAGCGTCTTGGTGAAGCCCTGCAGGCCGGCCTTGGCGGCGGAGTAGTTGACCTGACCGCGGTTGCCGAGCGCCGAGCTGCTGGAGAGGTTCACGATGCGGCCGAACTTGGCCTCCACCATGTACTTCTGACAGGCCTTGGACATCAGGAAGGCACCGCGCAGGTGCACGTTCATGACCGTGTCCCAGTCGGTCTCGCTCATCTTGAAGAGCAGGTTGTCGCGCAGCACGCCCGCGTTGTTGACCAGGATGGTCGGGGCGCCCAGCTCGCTCGCGACGCGCGCGACGGCCGCCTCCACCTGCGCCCCGTCGGAGACGTCGCAGCCGACCGCGAGGGCCTTGCCGCCGGCCGCCGTGATCGCCTCCACGGTGTCCTTGCAGGCCGCCTCGTCGAGGTCGAGTACGGCGACGGCCCGGCCCTCGGCGGCCAGGCGTACGGCGGTGGCCGCGCCGATGCCCCGGGCCGCCCCGGTCACGATCGCGACGCGCTGCTCGGTGGTGGACATGCTGGATCTCCTCGCCCTTGAGAGGCGGCCGCCCAGAGGTGAGCAACCGCTTAGTAGCTTCAGCTGAGGAGACGCTAGGAGCCCTGGCACCCGGTGTCAACGGCAGGCCGATTCAGCCCCGCCGGGGACCACCCCGGCCTCGCCGGCGCGTTCGAGCCGCCGGGGGCCGATTCAGCCCCGCCGACGTTTGAGGCGCGGGGGCCCGGGGGCGGAGCCCCCCGCAACGCCGCCGCACCCGAACACACCGGCGGGACCCCCGGTCAGCGGACCAGCAGGTCCAGCAACCGCTCCACCTCCACGGCGGGATCGGCCGTCAGGCCGGTGTGCACCGGCCCCGGCTGCACCACCGTGCTGCGCGGCGCGATCAGCCAGCGGAACCGGCGCCCCGCGTCATCGCCCGCCGCCTGCCCGGCCGACTCGCCGCCCGCGCACACGCCCTCGACCCCGCGCAGGGCGGCCCGTACACCGGCCACATCGGCCCGGGGGTCCAGCGCGAGGAGCTTCGCCTCGTCGAGGTGCGTGCGCGCGGCGACGTAGGAGTGCGCCCGGCAATAGACGATCACGCCGGCGTTGAAGCACTCGCCGCGTTCCATCCGGGGCACCACACGCACCAGCGCGTACTCGAACACGTCCCGCTTGGTCACTCGTCGTCGCTCTTCTTCTTGGTCTTGTGCGGCCATTCGGGCAGGTGGTCGGTGAGCCAGCCGGGCGGTCCGGCCGGGGCCTTCACCTCGGCCTCCAGCGAGATCCTCTCGTGGATCGTGGCCGCGCGCGGCAGCAGTGCCTCCACATAGGCGCGGCGCAGGGCGTCGGTGGTGTCGAAGCCGGGCTCGTCGACCAGCCACTCGTCGGGGACGTCGGCGGCGACCTCCGTGAGGAGCTCCTCGGTGACGAGCGGAGCGAGGGCGGCCGCCGCGGCCGCGATGTCCGGGCCCACGGGGGCCAGTACGTGGTCGGAGGCGTTGTAGGGCTTGGCGGCCGCGGCCGCGGCGGTGGGCCAGTTGTGGTGCCAGATCATGGTGGCGCCGTGGTCGATGAGCCAGACGTCGCCGTGCCAGACCAGCATGTTCGGGTTGCGCCAGGACCGGTCGACGTTGTTGATCAGGGCGTCGAACCAGACCACGCGCCCGGCCTCGACCGGGTCCACCTGGTACGCGAGCGGGTCGAAGCCGATCGAGCCGGGCAGGTAGTCCATGCCGAGGTTGAGCCCGCCGCTGGCCTTGAGCAGCTCCTGGACCTCCTGGTCGGGCTCGCCGAGCCCGATGACGGGGTCGAGCTGCATCTGCACCAGCCGCGGGACCCGCAGCCCCAGCCGCTGGGCCAGGCGGCCGCAGATGACCTCGGCGACCAGGGTCTTGCGGCCCTGTCCGGCTCCGGTGAACTTCATGACGTAGGTCCCGTAGTCGTCGGCCTCGACGATTCCCGGGAGCGAGCCGCCCTCACGCAGGGGCGTGACGTAGCGCGTCGCGATCACTTCGGACAACATCCGCCCAGGTTACGGGGGTCAGGACGCGGGAGCCCACTGCTTAAGCAGCGCTTCGGCCGTGGTGATGGCGGCCACCAGCGCGAGGGAGTTGCGGATCACCTCGGCGGTGCAGGAGGCGGGCACCCCCGCGATGGCGTCGGCCGGGACCACGACCTGGTAGCCGAGGTTCACGGCGTCGAAGACGGTGTTCGGGATCGCGATGTTGGAGGAGACCCCGGTGACGACGAGGGTGCGGATGCCGAGGTTGCGCAGCAGGGCGTCGAGGTCGGTCCCGGCCATCGGGGAGAGCCCGTGCAGCCGCCGGACCACCAGGTCCTGCCCGGCCACGACGATCGGGGCGGCGACCTCCACCGCCGGGCTCCCGGTCAGCTGGCGTACGGGCAGCTTCCCGGCGGCCCGGAACAACCGCGCGTTGCTGTTCGCGCCGAGCCCGTCCGGCCGCCGCTCGGCGACCGCGTGCAGCACCTGTACGCCGGCCCCGCGCGCCGCGTCGACCAGCGCGGCCACCCGCTCCAGCATCCCGGAGTCCCGGGCCTCCTTGGCGAGCTCGGGCAGCGCGCTCTCCTCGCCCACCACACCGTTCTGGCACTCGACGGTGAGCAGCGCGGTGGTGGCGGGATCGAGATCCGGCATGACTCCCCCTGGCGTGGCGACGGAAGAGCCCTCATGATTCCTGACACACAGTCAGATGTGAAGGGGTGCAGGACGGATGGACGAGGCACGCGTGAGTGAGACGCAGCGGCGGGGCCGCCGCATCATGATGAGCGACGCGGAAGTGGACGCCTTCCTGCGCGAGCAGAAGACCTGCCGGGTGGCGACGGTCTCCCCGGACGGACGCCCGCACGTGGGCGCCCTGTGGTTCGCCTGGGACGGCAGCTCGCTGTGGCTGTACTCGATCACGCGCAGCCGCCGCTGGTCCGACCTGCGCAAGGACCCGCGGATCTCGGTGGTCGTGGACGCGGGTGAGGCGTACGACGAACTGCGCGGCGTGGAACTGTCCGGCAGCGCCGTCTTCGTGGGCGAGGCCCCGCGCACGGGCGAGCCCTGCCCCGACCTGGCGGAGGCCGAGCGGATCTTCCCGGTCAAGAACTTCGGGATCGCGCAGATGCCGCACGACGGACGGCACGCCTGGATCCGGCTCACCCCGGAGTCGGTCGTCTCCTGGGACTTCCGCAAGCTGTAGGGCCCGCCGCACCGGAGCCGGACCCGTGCGGCCCGCTACCGTGCGGCCGCCTCCCGCAGGGCGTCGACGGCGGCGCGAATGGAGGGCCGCCGGTCGGCGTCCGCGCGCCAGACGGCGTACACGTGGCGGCGTACGGTGTCGCAGACCGGCAGCAGCCGTACCCCCGGGGGCACCGGGCCGCGGCCCAGCCTGGGTGCCACGCAGACCCCGAGTCCGGCCTCCACGAAGGCCAGCTGGGTGTGGTGCTCCTCGGCGATGTGGGCGATGCGCGGCTCGATGCCCGTACCGCGCAGGGTGAAGACCAGCCACTCGTGACAGAACTGCCCCTCGTTCCAGGAGATCCAGTCGTCGTCGGCGAACTCGGCGAGGGAGATCTCGGACCGTCCGGCGAGCCGGTGGCCGGCCGGGACCGCGATGTCGACGGAGTCGTCCAGCAGGTGCGTCCGGGTGAGTTCGGCGGGCACCGGCATCCGCTTGTTGTACCAGTCGATCGCCAGGGCCAGGTCGAGGTCACCGCGCACGACGGCCGCCATGCTCTCCTCGGGCTCCTGCTCGCGCACCAGGGCCCGCAGGTCCGGATGCCCGGCGCGCAGCGCGGACAGGGCCCGGGGCAGCAGCCCGCGCATGGCGGTCGGGAAGGCGCCGATCCGCAGCTCGCCGACGGCGCAGCCCCGCTGGGCCTCGACGTCGGCCTGGGCGAGCTCCACCTGGGAGATGATCCGGGCCGCGTGATCGGCGAGCAGCCGCCCCGCGTCGGTGAGCCGGACCCCGCGCCCGTTCTTGGCCAGCAGCGGCTGGCCGACCTCGCGCTCCAGCTTGGCCATCTGCTGGGACACGGCGGAGGTGGTGACGTGGAGGCCGTCGGCCGCGCCGCTGACCGAGCCGTGGCGGGCGAGGGCGTCGAGGGTGCGCAGGCGCTCCAGGTTCAACATGTAAGCGATGCTACGCCGTCACTCCGAGAAACTCTCGCTTGTCCTACGAAGTTGATACGAGCACAGTAAGGGTCATGAGCGCACCCACCGCCGCCCGGCCGACCCTCCCGGCCCCCACCGCCCCGGCCCCCACCGCCCCGTCCTCCACCAGCGGCGCCACCACCGCCACCACCACCGCCCCCACCCGGCGGGGCGGTCTCCTCGACTGGCGCGTCCGGTTCGCGATCCTCTCGGTGGTGTGGGGCTTCAGCTTCCTGCTGATCAAGGTGGGCACGGAGGCGTACGCCCCCTTCCAGGTGGCTCTGGGCCGGGTCCTGTTCGGCGCGCTCGCCCTCCTCACCGTGCTGCTGATCCGCCGTGAGCCGCTCCCCCGCGGGCTGCGCACGTGGGGCCACCTCACCGTGGCGGCGCTCCTGCTCAACACCGCCCCCTTCTCCCTCTTCGCGTACGCGGAACTGAGCATCCCCTCCAGCCTGGCGGGCATCTGCAATGCGACCTCGCCGCTGTGGGGCATGGCGCTGTCGATGGTCGCGCTGTCCGAGGACCGTCCGACGCGCCGCCGCTTCGCGGGCCTGGGCCTGGGCTTCCTCGGTGTGCTCACCGTCCTCGGCGCCTGGCACGGCTTCTCCGGCGTCGACGCCAAGGGCACCGCGTTCGCCCTGCTGGCCTCGCTCTGCTACCCCATCGGCTGGATCTACGTCCGCCGCACGCTGGCCGGCACCCCCGGCTCCCCGGTGGCCCTGACCGGCGGCCAGCTCGTGGTCTCCACGCTCCAGCTCGCGCTGGTGAGCACCCTGTTCACGACGGCGCCGGCCTCGTTCCCGCTCTGGCCGACCCTGTCGGTGATCGCACTGGGCGCGCTCGGCACGGGGATGGCCCTGCAGATGCAGTACGGGCTGGTGACGGAGGTCGGGCCGACCACCGCCCAGATGGTCACCTACTTCATCCCGGTCATCGCCACCACGGCGGGCGTCCTCGTCCTCGGCGAGCAGCTCCACTGGAACACCCCGGTCGGCGCCGCGATCGTGCTGGCCGGCGCCGCCCTCACCCAGACCCGCCCCGGCCCCCGCAAGCCCGCCTGACCGGCGCTGACCGCCGGGCGATCATCACACCGAGAGCGGGGCCGGGCAGCCGACCGCGGTCAGTCGTACCGGACGCCCGCCGCCCCCGGCCTGACCGCCGCGGCCACCGCGTCGGCCAGGCCCGGGACCTCGGCGACCTCCAGCGGTGACACCGTCAGCCGCACCCCGGGCGCCGCCTCGACCCGGAAGAGGGCTCCCGGGGTCACCGCCCACCCCGCGGCGAGCATCCTCGTGACCACCGCGGTCTCGTCGGCCACCGGCACCCACACGTTCAGCCCGCTCCGGCCGTGCGCCGGCACTCCCCGCTCCCGCAGCGCCGCGACCAGGGCGTCCCGCCGCTCCCCGTAGGAGCGGGCCACCGCCGCCGCGTCCACCGCGTGCGAGGTCATCAGTTCCACCACCGCGTACTGGAGCAGCCGGCTCACCCACCCGGGTCCCAGCCGCTGACGCCCCCGCACCCGGTCCAGCGTCACGTCGTCCCCCGTCAGCACCGCGAGCCGCAGGTCCGGCCCGTACGGCTTCGCCGTGGACCGGATCAGCGCCCAGTGCCGGGTCACCCCGCCCAGCGGATGCAGCGGCAGGTCGACGATCCCGTGACCGTGATCGTCGTCGATCACCAGCACCCCGGGGTGCCGTGCCAGCAGCTCCCGCAGTTGCGCCGCCCGCTCCGCGGTCACCGCGGCCCCGGTCGGGTTCTGCGCCCGCGAGGTCACCACCAGGGCCCGCGCCCCGGCCGCCAGCGCCCGGGCGACCGCGTCGGCCCGCGGCCCGTCGTCGTCCACCGCCACCGGCAGCATCCGCAGCCCGAGCGCCGGGACCAGGTCCAGCACGCCTCCCCACCCCGGGTCCTCGACCGCCACCGCGTCCCCGGGGCGCAGGTGGGCGACCAGCACCCGTTCCATCCCGTCCAGCGCGCCCGAGGTCACCCCGATCGGCCCCGGCGGCACCCCGTCCGCGTCGAAGTCGGCCCGGGCGAGCCGTGCGAGTTCCGGGGCGACCGGGTCCGCCCCGTAGAGGGTCGGCGCCTGCGCGTACCGCCGGGCGGCCGCCGCCAGGGCCCCGTCCAGCGCGGGGAGCAGCGCCACGTCCGGGCTGCCCCCGGCGAGGTCCCGTACGCCCGCCGGGAGCTCCATCCGCAGCGCGTCCCGGGGCGTGCTCGACGGGCGGGCCCGTACCCGGCTGCCGCGCCGCCCGTCGGTCGCGATGACCCCGCGCTCGCGCAGCGTCCGGTACGCCGCGGCCACGGTGTTGGGGTTCACCCCCAGCTCGCCGGCCAGCTCCCGCATCGGCGGCAGCAGCGCCCCCGGCGCGAGCGCGCCCGAGGCCACGCCCGCTTCGACACTTGCGGCGATATCCGCTGTACGACGGCCCGTGATCCGATAGTCTCCTAGCACAAACACAAGTATGCACTAGTGCAATGGAGTTCGCACCATGACCAGCACGCCTGCCACGGACACGACCGAGTCCGCCGAGTCGGCCGAGTCGACCGGCGCGTACGAACCCACCGACCTCACCGTCCCCACCCGGTCCCGCGACCGGGCGCGCTACGACCGCGAGACGGTGCACTCGATACTCGACCAGGCCTACGTCTGCCACCTCGGCTTCGTCCGCGACGGCGCCCCCGTGGTCCTGCCCACGCTCTTCGCCCGGGTCGGCGAATCGATCTACATCCACGGCTCCACCGGCTCCCGCCCGCTCATGGCGGCCGGCCGGCGCGACCCGGGCCTGGCCGTGTGCGTGACGGTGACCCATGTCGACGCGCTGGTCCTGGCACGCTCGGCCTTCCACCACTCGCTCAACTACCGCTCGGTGGTCGCGCACGGCACCGCCTACCAGGTCACCGACGAGGCGGAACGCCGGATGGCCCTGAACGCCCTGGTCGACTCGGCCGTCCCGGGCCGCTCCGCCGACGTCCGGCCCGTCACCGCCAAGGAGCTCGCCGCCACGGCGGTGATCCGGCTGGACCTGACCGAGGTGTCCGCGAAGCTGCGTACCGGCCCGGTGAACGACGACGCCGAGGACCTGGACCTGCCCTACTGGGCGGGCCTGATCCCGGTCGCCCCGGCGTACGGGACCCCCGTGCCCGCCGCGGACCTGGCCCCCGGCATCGAGGTCCCCGGCTACCTCACCGCGCTCTGAGGAATCGGCCGCGCGGCGGTGGGTTCCCGGTCCGGCCCGTCCGCCGGACGGCGGGCTTCGGCCACGATCAGGGCGCCCACCGCCGCCAGCAGCAGTGCGGTGCCCAGCACCACGGCGCCGGTCAGCCGCTCCCCGAGGAGCAGTACGGCGATCACCGCGGCGCTCACCGGCTCGATCAGCATGATCACTGACACGGTGGCGGCCCGTACGGCCGCGGCCCCCGTGAAGTAGAGCGCGTACGCCAGCGCCGTCGGCACGGTGGCGACGTACACCAGCAGCCACAGCACCCGCCCCAGTTCGGCGGTGTGCGGCAGCAGCCCCTCCGCCGCGGCGAGCGGCAGCAGGCACACCGTGCCCACCGCGACCGACCAGGCGGTGGTGACGAGGGGGTCCCCACCCGCCCCGCGCTGCCCGAGCCAGCGGGCGCGCAGGGTCATCGCGGCGTACCCGGCGGCCGACAGCAGCGCCCAGCCGATGCCGAGCGGCCGTACCTCACCGCCGCCGCTGCCCAGCACCAGGACCGCGAGCCCGGCCAGCGCCCCGACGACGGCCGTCACGCCCCCGCGGCCGAGCCGCTCGCCCATCCAGTGGCGCGCCCCGAGCGCGATGAGCACGGGGCCGGCGCCCAGGGTGACCACGGTGCCCACGGCGAGGCCGGTCTCGCGCACGGCGGCGAAGTACGCGGCCTGGAACAGCGTGAACAGCAGCCCCGTGGCGATCAGCGAGCCCACCGAGGGCCGCGCCCGCACCGGGCCGCCGCGGCGGGGCCCCCGGACGGCGAGCACCCCCAGCAGCACCACCAGCCCGCCGGCGCACCGCCAGAACGACAGGGCGAGCGGGCCGAGGTCACTGGCCAGGAAGAGGAGTGAGGCGGCCGCCCCGGCGGTGCCCCAGGCGGCTCCGGCGACGACGAGGTACAGCAGACTGCGCCCGGCAGCGGGCGAATGGTTCGACACGAGAAGTCTCCGCGCATGCGTGAAGGATGAGAGATGCAGGTCATCGCTTCGCGGGCAGCACGGACCCGCCCGGGGACTCCCGGGCCGGGTCGGACAAGCGTGGAGGGGCCGCCCGCGCTAGGCGGCGGGAGGCGGAAGCACGGTCGAATGCATGATCGCCACCCTAGGCTCTCGTGGTCTCGCGGTCCAGGGCCACCGCGTCGGCCGCGGCCGACGAGGCCACCGGGGCCGCCGGGGCGGACCGGGAGGACTGGGCGATGAAGGCGCCGCCCAGCACCAGGCCGCCGCCGACGATCTGCCAGGTCGAGAGGTGCTCGCCGAGCAGGATCCAGGCCAGCACGGTGGCGACGACCGCC
The DNA here is from genome assembly GCF_055571215.1 of Streptomyces sp. NPDC030995. NCBI lineage: Bacteria > Bacillati > Actinomycetota > Actinomycetes > Kitasatosporales > Streptomycetaceae > Streptomyces > Streptomyces sp. NPDC030995. The sequence continues at coordinate 11,066 of NZ_JBVIFS010000048.1, read as the reverse complement.
TCCAGGACGGCCACCACGCCGGCGACCTGCGGCGACAGCTTGCGCACCGAGACCACGCCGGTCAGGTAGGCGAAGACGGTCGCCACCAGCACCACCCAGCCGAGCAGCACCGGCCCCGGCACCATCGTGTCGCCCATGGCGGCCTGCCCGCCGAGCACCTGCCAGTCGATCTCCCACGGCCGGGCGATCACCGTCATCACCAGGGTGCCGACGAGCATGCCGTAGGCGATCACCCCGAGCGGGTCGGGGACGTCGTCCCCGTCCGCGCCCTGATCGGCGAAGACGAAGTAGAAGGCCTGGCAGCAGGCGGCGGCGAGGCCGAACAGCACGCCGAGCAGGTCCAGGCTCAGCCCGGCCCAGATCTCGACCACGCAGGCCAGGCCCGCGACGGCCACGGCCGCGCCGGCGGCGGCGCCCCGCGTCACGGGCTTGCGCTGCACGAAGCGGATGTAACCGAGCAGCAGGGCCGGGCCCAGGTACTCCAGCAGCAGGGCCACGCCGACCGGGATCCGGGACAGGGAGGCGAAGTAGAAGGCCTGCACACCGGCGACGGCGACCAGCCCGAAGCCCGCGAGCAGCGCGGGTTTGCGGCGCACGAGATCCCGGTGGCGCCAGGCCAGCGGGGACAGCACGAGCGCTGCCCCGGCCACCCGTAGCCAGACCATGTGGAGGGGGTCCAGACCCGCCTCGATCAGCGGCTTCGCCGCCACGCCGGAACCACCGAACGCGAACGCCGAGACCAGGGCGAGGCCCAGTCCGGCATGTCTCCCTGACGCTTGCATCCGGCCATCATGGCAGGGGTGGGTCAGGACCGTCACGGAGGTGACACCTGTTGAGATGCACTCGACACCACGCCCGGCCGGCACCGCAATATCTGACAGGTCGTCAGTATTGAATGTTGCACTCGCCGGGGCTACCTTCCGCCGCACGTACCCGACGAGAAGGGGTGGTCGCATGGCTGAAGTCACCGCGGAATCACGCATCGAGGCGTCCGCCGCGAAGCTCTGGTCCCAGCTGACGGACTGGGACGCGTACGGCCAGTGGAGCATGACCCACACGAATTTCCCGAAGGGCGGCCCGGAGACCCTCGCGGTCGGGTCCACCTTCGCCGAGAACATGAAGATGATGGGCTTCCCGGCCGAGGTGGTCTGGACCGTCTCGGAGCTGGAGGACGAGCGCCTCTTCGCCATCACCGGCAAGGGCCCGATGGGCGTGGCCGTCCTCACCCGGTACACCCTGACCCCGGACGGCGCGGCCACCACGGTCCGCATCGACGGCGAGTTCACCGGCGCCGCCGTCTCCCTGATGGCGGGCAAGCTCAAGGACTCGGCCACCGCCGCGCTGAACGAGTCCCTGCGCAAGCTGGCCGGCCTGGTCGCCTGACCGTCCCGCCCACACCCCTGCGGGAGAGCCCCTACGCACGACAGCGCGCCCCACGAGCGGACTCGCGGGGCGCGCTGCGCGCAGCGGGAGCCTTCGGCACTCAGTGCTCGTCGGCCAGGATCAGGTAGAGCTTCTTGCGGGCGTCGTTGATGACGCCGAGCGCCTTCTCCCGCTGCTCGGGCGAGCCGGTCTTGAAGACCTGCCCGAAGGCCTCCATCAGGCCGATGCCGGCCGTCCGGACCTCGTGCATCGCCTCGAAGTCGAAGCCGCGCCCGGCATCCGCCCACGGGGCGTCCGGACCCGACTCGGCCTCGCTGCGGCCGGCGTCGGTGAGCGTGAACAGCTTCTTGCCGCCCTCGCTCTCGTTGGTGATGAGCCCCTCGTCCTCGAGCAGCTGCAGGGTCGGGTAGACCGAGCCCGGGCTGGGCTTCCAGGCCCCGCCGCTGCGCTCGCCGATCTCCTGGATCATCTCGTAGCCGTGCATCGGCCGGTCGGTGAGCAGCGCCAGGATCGAGGCGCGCACGTCACCGCGCCGGGCCCTGCCCCGCGGTCCCCCGCGGCCGCCGCGCCCGCCGAAGGGGCCCTGGCCGAAGGGCGGCCCGAACGGACCGAAGGCGGCGCGCAGCCCCTTGAACCCCTCCCGACGATCGGGCCCGCAGTGACCGTGACCCCGTCCGTGCTCATGTCCGTGGCCGTGTCCGGGCTGTCCCGACTGTCCGTGCTGTCCATGTGAACGCATGACTGCGCTCCTTTCGTCACTTCGTGCTGGTTGTCGGTTCTCCGATGTCTCCACTATCGGTGATCCATCGCGATGCGTCAACGATATATCGGAAACTACTTCAGCGAACAGCCCTGGCCGAGGGTCGTCAAAGGAGGCCAGTCACCCCGGATTGGCCTTTGTCGTCGATCAAGGAACGCCCCTACCGTCGGGGCATGCGCATCCGAACCGTCGACGCCTTCACCGACCGCCCCTTCCACGGGAACCCCGCAGGAGTCCTGCTCCTCGACACCGCGTTCCCCCCGGACGCCTGGCTCCAGCAGGTCGCGTCCGAGATGAACCTCTCCGAGACCGCCTTCGCCCACCCGCTGCCGCCCGGCGGGGACGCCGACTGGGCGCTGCGCTGGTTCACCCCGGCCGCCGAGGTCGACATGTGCGGCCACGCCACGCTCGCCACCGCACACGTCCTGAAGGAACAGGGCCTGGCCACGGGCCTGATCAGGTTCACCGCACGCTGCGGCATCCTCACCGCCGAGGCCGGCGCTGACGGCGCGATCACCCTGGACTTCCCGACGTCCTCACTGACCCCGGTCCCGGCCCCGCCCGCCGTGGACCACGCACTCGGCGGGGCCCCGATCCTCTCCGTGCACGACACCGCCGCGCACATCGGCGACCTCCTGATCGAGCTCGCCGACGAGAAGACCGTCCGCGAACTGGAGCCGGACCACGGCGCCCTGCGCGCCTTCGCCAAGCGGGGGGTGATCGTCACCGCGCCCGCCGAGGATCCCTCCTGCGGGTACGACTTCGTCTCCCGGGGCTTCTTCCCCGCCTTCGGGATCGACGAGGACCCGGTCACGGGCAGCGCTCACACCGCGCTCGCCCCGTTCTGGGCGGAGCGCCTGGGCCGTACCGAGCTGACCGGCCTCCAGGGCGGTGCCCGCCGGGGGCTGGTCAAGGTCACCCTGGCCGGGGAGCGCACCCTGCTGACCGGTCACGCGGTCACCGTCCTCGACGGGGAGCTGCTCACCGCCCCCTGACCGGGCCGTTCACGGCGTCGGCAGCCAGCCCACCTTGCCCGCGAGCAGGGCGTACCCGCCGAAGGCCACGATGTCGAGCAGCGCGTGCGCGACGACGAGCGGTCCCACCCGCCCCCAGCGGCGGTAGGCCAGGACGAACACGACGCCCATCACCAGGTTGCCGATGAAGCCGCCGATGCCCTGGTAGAGGTGGTACGAGCCGCGCAGCACCGAGCTGGCCAGCAGCGCGGCCGTCGGCGACCAGCCCAGCTGGTCGAGCCGGCGCAGCAGGTAGGCCAGCACGATGACCTCCTCCACCACGGAGTTCTGCAGCGCGGAGAGGATCAGTACGGGGAACTTCCACCACACGTCGGGCAGCGCCTCCGGCACCACCGTCAGGTTGAAACCGGTGGCCCGCGCCGCCAGGTAGAAGGCCAGCCCCGCACTCCCGATCCCGGCCGCGACCACAGCGCCCCGGCCCAGGTCCCACCCGGGCCGGGTGCGGTCGAAGCCCAGCACCCGCAACCCGGGTACGCCCTCACGGGTCAGGAGGTGCGCCACCAGCAGTACGGGGACCAGCGCGGTCGCGATCCCGAACAGCTGCCAGGCCAGGTCCAGCCAGGGCCGGCCGGGCGCGTACGAGCCGTTGAGCGTGGCGGCCTGGTCCTTGAGGCCGCCCGGCTTGGTGAGCGAGCCGATGAAGCTGATCAGGGCCGAGACCCCGCTCGCACCCAGCGACAGCGCCAGTACGAGCAGCGTCTCGGTGCGCAGGACACCCCGACGCCGCCCGTCCTCGCCCAGCCCCACGACCACCGGCTCCGGCTCCGCCCGCACGCCCGACTCCCGTCCTGCCATCCCGTTGCGACCACCCCATACTGCCCCCTCGGGCGGCTCGGAGGATCACCACGAGGGCAGCGGACTGCAGCGGACGGCACCGGACGGCACCGGACGACAGCCGACGGCCCCGGGCGGCCGTGGCGGCGCCCGGTGCCTCAGCGCGCGGCCGGCACCGGGGCGCTCACCTCCCCCAACCCCACGGGCCAGGTGTGCACGGGGTCGCCCTTGTGCATCAGCTCGCTGTACCTCCGGGTGGTCGCGGCCAGCGCCTCGTCCCGCTCCAGTCCGGCCGCCAGGGCCCGGTGGTAGGTGTCCACCTGCCAGGTCGCCCCGTTCACCCGCCGCCGGCAGCGCTCCTCGATGATGCCGAGGTAGTGGTCCCGGTCCGCGGGCTCGATGCCCCAGGCGTCCAGCCCCGCCGCCGCCATCGGCAGCAGCTCGTCCAGGACCAGCCGCACGGCGGGCACGCTGGCCAGTCCCCCGGCCCGGCCCCGGCGCGGCCACCGCAGCCGCGCGTCGATCCCGTACCGGCAGGCCGCGTCGAAGTTCGCCTCCGCCTCGGCGAAGGGCAGCCGGCTCCACACCGGGCGCGGCTCGTCCGCGAGGGTGCGTACGAGCCCGTAGTAGAAGGCGGCGTTGGCGACGACGTCGGCGACCGTCGGCCCGGCCGGCAGCACGCGGTTCTCCACGCGCAGGTGTGGCACCCCGTCCACGACCCCGTACACGGGCCGGTTCCACCGGTAGACGGTCCCGTTGTGCAGGACCAGCTCCTGGAGCCCCGGCACCCCGCCCTCGGCGAGCACCCGCAGGGGCTCCTCCTCGTCGCAGATCGGCAGCAGGGCGGGGAAGTACCGGACGTTCTCGGCGAAGAGCTCGTACGCCGAGTCCACCCACCGCTCCCCGAACCAGGTGCGCGGCCGCACCCCCTGCGCCTGGAGCTCCGGCGGCCGGGTGTCGGTGGCCTGCGTGAACAGCGGCGGCCGCGACTCCCGCCACAGCTCGCGCCCGAACAGGAAGGGCGAGTTGGCGCCGACGGCTATCTGCGCGGCGGCCACCGCCTGCGCCGCGTTCCACACGTCGGAGAAGCGGGCGGGCGTCACCTGCAGATGCAGTTGTACGGAGGTGCAGGCGGCCTCCGGAACGATCGACCCGGAGGTCCAGATCAGCCGTTCGACCCCGTCGATGTCGAGCGTGAAGTCCTCCCCGCGCATCATCAGGATCTGCTCGTTCAGCAGGGAGTAGCGGTCCACCGCCGACAGGTTCGCGGTGACCAGGTCGGCGCGGGAGATCGTCGGCAGAATACCGATCATCACCACTCCGGCGTCGATCTCCGCGGCCTGCCTGTGGGCATAGCCCAGCCCCGCACTGAGTTCCTCGGCGAGCTGGTCGAATACCCGGCCGCCGAGCCGGTGCGGAAGAACGTTCACCTCCAGATTGAACATTCCGAGTTCGGTCTGGAAATCAGGGCTCGCAATCCGCTCCAGCACCTGGGCATTCAGCATTCTCGGCAACCCGTCGGCACCCGCGAGATTCAACTCGATCTCCAGCCCCATCATGTTCTTCGGGCGATCGAACCTCTTCTCCGCCAGCAGCCGCTCCAGTCCCTCCAGACACTCGTGAAGTTTCCTTCGATACCGCTGCCGATCGGACAGGTCGAATCCGCCCGCCACGACCTTCTCCCCCATCGAAGCGTCCCTCCTCGAGTGGGCCTGGCCCGGGACATCCAGGCGCGCATTACGGTCGATGATGCCCCGGCAGCGTGATCCATAACGCGCGGGGGGCGTGCGTGGCGAGGAGCGCGCGCCGGTTTGGCCGAAGGGCGCTTCGGCACATTCACCTGGCATGTCGCCTCGCGCAAATTCCCCTCCGACTTTGCCGGTTTCGGATAACCGACGCTTTCCAGCCGAGCCCCCGTCCGGTAGCCTCCGAGGTCAGCGCGGCATGTCCGCGCACATCCGGCATGAATGCCATGTCAGTGGGACCGGTAAGCGCCTTGTCGGCAATAGGCGGGACAGCTAGCCGAAACACTGTGTGAACACATGTCGTATAAACTCCGCAAACGAGGCAGAGAGTTGGCGCGCGGCCATTGCCCCTCGGCCCCCCTCTGGCCCCAGAATGCGACAGCGCCGTCCGCACCTGCCCCCGTTCCACAGGTCTCCCAAGTGAGAGGCGACCCACCATGCCGCTGCATGTCCCCCCGGCTCCCGCGCCCGCCCTGCGCAGCGTCCTCGCGGCCCTCGGTTCCCCCACCGCCGTGCACGAGGTGCACACTCCGGCCCTGCGTGCGATCCAGGGGCCGCTGACCCCTGAGCTGCCCCTCCCGGTCCACGTCCTCGACCGGCTGAGCATGTCCGGCCTCGCGGCGGGCGGCAGGCCCCCGCGCACGCGGCTGACCGGCTGGCGGTTCCTGATCCGCAGCGGTGACCGCCACGTCGCGGCCGCCGACACCCGGCTGACACCGGACGGGTGGGCCTTCTCCCATTTCTTCGAGGGGCCCTACGTCGCCGCCACCGAACGCGCCCTGCGCCAGGCGGAGTCCCTCGGGGGGAGCTACCAACCGCGGCTGCTGTCCGTACCGGAGCTCTACATGCTGACCCTGTGGCTGCACGGGGCGGTGGGCGCCGACGCCTCAGCCGGGCTGCCCGCCGGCGAGGACCTGCTGGTGCCGCTGGCGCCGGCCCCGCCCGGCATCGCCGCGTACCGGCCGCATCCGGTCTCCGAGCTGCTGCCCGTGCTGACCCATCGGCTCACCCCAGCGACGGCGCCGGTCCCGCCGTCGCTGGCCGCGCCCGCCGCCTAGAGGGCGCCTGGCCCAGGTGACCCATTCGGCCTAGCCCGCTTGGGCCACTGGCGAACCATCCGAAATGACAGGGGAGTTGGCCTGAACCGCCCGCACGAGTGATGCGTCCTCACTCTATGAGGACAGCTGCCGGGAAATACCTGCGAAGCGGCTGTCGTGGGGGAAGACTGAGGACATGCTCCCCGCGGGTGCGGGGATGACCCAGGGGGACGGCCATGAACCACCCATCGAGCCGTAGCACGCAGACCACACCGCAGCGAAAGAACGCATCCATGTGCCAGCACCAGCCAGCCTGCCCGTCAGCCGAATCCGCCGACCGGGAGGCCGCACGCCCGGTGGCCAACCACCCGGAGCAGGGCTGGAGCCTGCTGTGCAATGGCGTCCTGCTCTTCGAGGACACCGGTGAGCTGCTGCCGGACGGCCAGATCATCGCCCCGCACCGCCCGCTCGCGGCGGCGTGAGCGACACGAGCAACGACGGAGGGGCCGGCCCGGGAGAACTTCCCGGACCGGCCCCTCGTTCATGAGCTCACGCGTTCACACGCTCACGCTCACGCGTCGGTGCTCAGTTGTCGTACTCGTCCAGCGGCGGGCAGGAGCACACCAGGTTCCGGTCGCCGAACGCGCCGTCGATACGGCGGACCGGCGGCCAGTACTTCTCGGCGGCCGTGACCCCGCCCGGGAAGACGGCCTCGTCCCGGGTGTACGGGTGGTTCCACTCGCCGCCCAGCGCCGCCGCGGTGTGCGGGGAGTTGGCCAGCGGGTTGTCGTCCACCGGCCACTCGCCGCCCGCGACCCGCTCGATCTCGCCGCGGATGGCGATCATCGCGTCGCAGAAGCGGTCGATCTCGGCGAGGTCCTCGGACTCCGTCGGCTCGATCATCAGCGTGCCCGCGACCGGGAAGGACATCGTCGGCGCGTGGAAGCCGTAGTCGATCAGACGCTTGGCGATGTCGTCCACGCTCACGCCCGTGCTCTTCGAGAGCGGGCGCAGGTCGATGATGCACTCGTGCGCGACCAGGTTGCCCGGGCCGGTGTAGAGCACCGGGTAGTGCGGCTCCAGGCGCTTGGCGATGTAGTTGGCGCCGAGCACGGCCACCTGGGTGGCGCGCTTGAGTCCCTCGCCGCCCATGAGGCGCACGTACGACCAGGAGATCGGCAGGATGCCGGCCGAGCCCCACGGGGCGGCCGAGATCGGGCCGACGCCCGTCTCCGGGCCCGCGGTCGGCTGGAGCGGGTGGTTCGGCAGGTACGGGGCCAGGTGCGCCCGGACACCGACCGGGCCGACGCCCGGGCCGCCGCCGCCGTGCGGGATGCAGAAGGTCTTGTGCAGGTTCAGGTGCGAGACGTCGCCGCCGAAGTGACCCGGCTTGGCGAGCCCCACCAGGGCGTTCAGGTTGGCGCCGTCGACGTAGACCTGGCCGCCGGCCTCGTGCACCTGGGCGCAGATGTCGGCGACGTGCTCCTCGAACACACCGTGCGTGGAGGGGTACGTGATCATCAGCACGGCGAGCTCGTCGCGGTACTGCTCGATCTTGGCGCGCAGGTCGGCCGCGTCCACCTCGCCGTCGTCGGCGGTCTTGACGACGACGACCTTCATGCCGGCCATCACGGCGCTGGCGGCGTTGGTGCCGTGCGCGGAGGACGGGATGAGGCAGATGGTGCGCTGCTCGTCGCCGTTGGCACGGTGGTAGGCGCGGACGGCCAGCAGGCCGGCGAGCTCGCCCTGGGAGCCGGCGTTGGGCTGGATGGAGACCTTGTCGTAGCCGGTGACCTCGCAGAGACGTTCCTCCAGCTCGGTGATGAGCGTGAGGTAACCCTCGGCCTGCTCCACCGGGGCGAAGGGGTGCAGCTGGCCGAATTCGGGCCAGGTCACCGGCTCCATCTCGGTGGTCGCGTTGAGCTTCATGGTGCAGGAGCCCAGCGGGATCATGCCGCGGTCCAGCGCGTAGTCCTTGTCCGAGAGCTTGCGCAGGTAGCGCAGCATCGCGGTCTCGGAGCGGTGCTGGTGGAAGACCGGGTGCGTCAGGTAGTCGTCCGAGCGCAGCAGGCCCTCGGGCAGGGTGTCCGCGGCGGTCTCGTCGAGCGCCTCGATGTCGGCGGTGACGCCGAAGGCGGCCCAGACGGCCTCGATGTCGGCGCGCAGCGTGGTCTCGTCACAGGAGACGGAGACGTGGTCGGCGTCGGCCTGGTGGAGGTTGACCCCGCCCTCACGGGCGGCGGCGACGACCTCGGCCGCACGGCCCGGAACACGGGCGGTGATGGTGTCGAAGTACGCGCCGTGCACGATCTCGACCCCGCCGGCCGTCAGGCCCGCGGCGAGGAGCGCCGCGTAGCGGTGGGTGCGGCGGGCGATCGTCCGCAGGCCGTCCGGGCCGTGGTAGACGGCGTACATGGCCGCCATGACGGCCAGCAGCACCTGCGCGGTGCAGATGTTGCTGGTGGCCTTCTCACGGCGGATGTGCTGCTCGCGGGTCTGCAGCGCCAGGCGGTACGCCTTGTTGCCGTCCGCGTCCACGGAGACGCCGACGAGGCGGCCGGGCAGCGAGCGGGCGTGCTTGGCCTGGACGGCCATGTAGCCGGCGTGCGGTCCGCCGAAGCCCATCGGGACGCCGAAGCGTTGCGTGGTGCCCACCGCGATGTCGGCGCCCAGCTCACCCGGGGAGGTCAGCAGGGTCAGGGCGAGCAGGTCGGCCGAGACGGTGACGATGGCACCGAGCTCGTGCGCCTGGTCGATGAGCGGCTTGATGTCGCGTACGGCACCGGAGGCGCCCGGGTACTGGAGCAGCACGCCGAAGACGCCGCGCTCGGCGATCTCGGCCGGGATGCCGTTCGAGAGGTCCGCGACGACGACCTCGACGCCCGTGGGCTCGGCGCGGGTCTCGATCACGGCGATGGTCTGCGGCAGCGCGTCGGCGTCGATCAGGAAGACGCCGTCCTTGACCTTGCCCACGCGGCGGGCGAGGGACATGGCCTCGGCGGCCGCGGTGCCCTCGTCGAGCAGCGAGGCGCCCGAGGTCGGCAGGCCGGTGAGGTCGGCGACGACGGTCTGGAAGTTGAGGAGCGCTTCGAGGCGGCCCTGGGAGATCTCCGGCTGGTACGGCGTGTACGCCGTGTACCAGGCCGGGTTCTCCATGACGTTGCGCAGGATCACCGGCGGCGTGAAGGTCCCGTAGTAGCCGAGACCGATCATGGAGGAGAGGACCTGGTTGCGGTCGGCGAGCGAGCGCAGCTCGGCCAGCACCTCGGCCTCGGTCCGCGCCTCGGGCAGGTTCAGCGCCTCAGCGGTCTTGATCACATCCGGCACCGCGGCGGCGGTCAGTTCGTCCAGGGAGCCGTAGCCCACCTGGGCGAGCATCTTCGCCTGCGCCTCGGCATCCGGGCCGATGTGGCGCTGTTCGAAGGGGATGCCTCGCTCCAGCTGGGAGAGCGGAATGCGGTTGGCGGTCATGTACGGAGGCCTCCTGGTCGTATGACCTGCGAGGGGCACCACGGCGCGGGCACCCGGACGGCCTCCCCCTCTGTCATCTCAACCTGAGAGTTTCACCGGCCGCTCAAGGATCGCTTGAGTGCCGACTTTCACCGTCGGTGAGGAGAGGGACCGGCGCTGCGCGCCTGGTACCCGCCCCTGCTTTCCAGAGTGGCCTCGTCCGTGCGGTACGTATGCCTGAGAGATTCCGGGGAGGATTTGCTCCTTCGGCGCCTCCGTCTTGCTCACTCGGAGGACTCTCCCGCACAGGGTCGACAGCCATCACCCAGCCTACCAGCGAGGATCCGGACACTCCCCGAGTGGCCTCTGGTGCGGATATGCACTTCTGTAGTCATTACGGAAGAGTTGCGACCATTTGGAGGGACCGTGCAGACCGACATCGATCCGCGCAGCCTGATCGGCCGCAAGGCGTTCGACCGTAACGGCACCAAGATCGGCACCGTCGACGAGGTCTACCTCGACGATGCCACGGGCGTCCCGGAGTGGGCGGCCGTCCGGACGGGGCTCTTCAGCCGGGACGCCTTCGTCCCGCTGGAGCCGAGCGAGCTGGTGGGCGACACCCTGCGGGTGCCCTTCGACCGCTCCCTGATCAGGGACGCCCCCGACTTCGGCGTCGGCCGCCACCTCTCCCCCGAGCAGGAGCTGCAGCTCTACCACCACTACGGCCTGGACACGACCCTCCCCACGGAATTCCACCGCGACTTCGGCAACCTGGCGGGTGACGAGGGCTAGACGATTAAGTCCGAAGTCTTGGTCAGTGGTCGTAGGCGATTAATGACCTGGTCAGCGGTGTTCCGCTGGCCCGGTTGTGCCAGATGGCTGC
>NZ_JBVIFS010000047.1:0-41872 GCF_055571215.1 Streptomyces sp. NPDC030995 | reverse complement strand
ACCGCACCTGATCGACGGATGCCTCACCCAAGCCGGACTGATCATGGACAGCTGACCCTGACCAGCGCCCGACACCACTCATTCAATTTCAGTAGCGGTTGGTCAGGTGGGCCGTGGGCGGCACCTGGGAACGGATCCTCGCCGCGGTCCTGGCAGCGACCGACGCCGGTGACGACATCGGTTGACCGGAGCCAGGAGAAGGGGCTCCGGGCCAGGTCGAGCCCGAGGATCACGGGCTTGGGCGCTCCCGCGGTGGCGCCGGCTTTCGAGGACGTCACGGCAGGAATGTTGTTCGTGGCTCACTGGGCTAACGCGGCAAAGATCGTGTCCACCATGTCGAGTGTCTCGGTCCCGTGGCTCGCGACCGGGTTAGGCGGTCTCCCGTCGCAGGGTGCCGGTGTCGCGGTCGTGCGGCGTCGCGGTCGCGCCTCGCGATTCGCTCTTGTGGGTGGCGGCTGATGACCTCCATCGATCAGATCGCCACCCTGGCAACGTTCGGCTCGGTGTGGGCCGTGCTCACTGTCGGCCACAACCTTGCGGACCACGTCATTGGGCAGACCGACCACCAGGCCGCGGGGAAGGCGGCGCCGTCGGCGGCGGAGATCGCCGACGGTGTCAGCCCGCGGCGGGGTTGGGTGCGTGCCTGCGACACGTCGCCCAGTAACACCTGGTGATGGCCGTGATGCTGACGCTGGTCTGGGTCGTTCTGCCGCTGCAGATGTCCTGGTCCGGCCTGGTGGCGGGCCTCGCCGTGTCGGCCGTGACCCACGCCTCCTTCGATCGGCGGTGGCCGGTCCGCTGGCTCTTGGAGCACGTCGGCTCCAAGGGGTTTGCCGAGCTGAAGGCGGCCGGGATGAACGGCATGTATCTCACTGACCTTCTCTGTACCAATGACACGGCGGTTCTGGGCTGACCTAGGCTGGACGGCCGTGAGCTGGACCAGAGTGAGATCACCCGGGGGCTATGAGACCGCGGTCGGCACGATCGTCCCGGTCAGTGATGAGGACTTGGACGCGTTGCCGCTGCCACGGCGAAGGCGATCGAGATCGTGGCGTTCTTCCCGGCCTCGTCCATCGGCCCGATCCAGATCGGGCCCTCCTACTACCTGGCCGCCGAGGGCTCGGCGCCAAGCCGTACGAGCTGCTGAGCCAGGCCCTGGGGCGCAGCAGCAAGGTGGCGGTGGCCAAGTTCGCGATGCGGGACCGTGAGCGGCTCGGGCTGCTCCGCGGTCCTGGGTTTGGCAGCATGGGCGCTGAGGTTGTCGAGCTGGCCCGGCGTCCCCGAATCTGCTGTTCGACCAGCGTCCCAGCAGTCCCCGGCGTGCAGGCGGAGCGTCAGCCGGCCCGCTCCGACCCCCCGCTCGATCAGCCACGTGGGCGGCTCGGGCAGGGGGCGCGGCGCGCGGCGAGGGCCCCCGGCTCCTCAGCGGTGCTCAGTGTCCGCTTGGCGCGGCGGGGCTCGGACCGGGGGCGGAGGCTAGCTTGCTGTCGCGTCGGGTGAGCAAATCGCGCGGGCGGCGCCTCCCCTGACGGTAGTGCTGTCGTTGAAGTAGTCCATTAGCCAGGTGTCGCCGGGCGCGAAGGTGGTGCCCCGGCGAGAGTCAATGGGAATGACGTGCGCCCCCGTGACGAAACCGCCGCTAATCGCGACCTCGCCGGCCGGACACACGACACGAGCCGCCCCGAAACTGTCCGGCGGTGTCGTCGTGGCGGTGCCGGTTACCTCGTGTGTGCTGATAGGGCCGCTGCCGCCCGTCGCGCCCGTCGCGCCCGTCGCGCCGGTCGCGCCCGTCGCGCCGGTCGCGCCCGTCGCGCCGGTCGCGCCCGTCGCGCCGGTCGCGCCCGTGGCTCCGGTGGCGCCCGGGGTACCGGGCTCACCTTGGGTGCCGGTGGCGCCGGCTGGACCGCTCGGGCCCGTCGGACCGGTGGCTCCGCCGCCGGCGCCGGTGGCGCCCGTGGCTCCGGTGGCGCCCGGGGTACCGGGCTCACCTTGGGTGCCAGTGGCGCCGGCTGGACCTGTCGGGCCCGTTGCACCGGGCTCACCCTGGGGGCCGGTGGCGCCCGTCGGACCGGTGGCGCCCGGCTGTCCCGGCTGGCACTCGTCGTCGTGGTCGTCGTCCTCACCGGCCACTGTCCGGGGCCAGTAGTCATCGGGCCGGTGGTGATCCGGCCGGCATTCGTCGCCTCCTCCTGTGGGGCCCGCTGTGCGGACTGCCTTGGTGGTCTGGATGGTTTGGGCGGTGGCGAGGGCGGGGCCGGCGATTCCCGTGAGTACCAGGGCAAGCGATGCGAGGGTGCCGCCAGTCAGCCAGCTGCTGCGTCTGGGCAGTGGTCCAAGGGTTGTACTGGTCTTGTGCTCGGTGCTCATGTAACGCCGCTCTTTCTCGAAACCGGATCGCACGATGGCGGTGGGTCCCCTTCCGGACCACCTCGGCCATCGTGGGGATCGGGATCACAGGTGGTGGGACGCCTCGCGGAGGCGTCAGTGGATCGGACCAGTGGTGCCGACCCCAATGGGTGCATACGCGGTGGCACCGCGGGACCCGTCAGCGGGCTGTGATCAAGTTGAGCAGATGGCATCTTTTGCCCCGACCTCCGTCACTTCCTCGAAGGCCCCACCGACCGATCTGCCGCCGGACTCCGGCCGGGCAGGGCCGAGTCGAACTGATCGTCGTCGGTGCAGTCAACACACCAGGCCCTTCACCAGACCGCGCTGCTGGTCTCCGCCCTGCTGATCACACTGGTGTGACATCAGCGGCGGGGCAGGGGGACGACGCCCTTGGCATCGTCCCCTGCCTTTGATCCGGGACCGCAGCGGCCGTACTGAGCTGACGGCCCTCCAGGCCGGTCAGCCCGTCCGGCACGATGCCGGTCCAGGCCGCCAGCAGCAGCATGTAGGGAATCGCATCCCTGTGGGACGGGAACAGCCCAGCCCTCACCCTCTCGATGCCCCGGTGCCTCCTGGTGAACTCATCCGGCGTGATGCCCAGGTGAGCGGCGGCCTCGGTCCGCGTCACCGGCCCCATACCGAACACCGCGACACGGTGCCTACGCAAGTGCATCAACCAGTCCCGGGCCGCCAGCGCGTACGCCCGCCACGAATTCGGCGACGGCGCCGCGCTCGACGGCAGCGTACGAAGCCAGGCATTCACCGCCCGCGTCGCCCTGGGGCCGCCCTCGTCCTCGAACAGGAAGTCGTCGTCGAACAGTACCGACATCCGTTCGGGGATCAACGGCTCGCCATCGAGCCCCCAGGACTGCCAGCCCTCGGCAGAGAAGAAGTGCACCAACACGCGTCGGGACGGTAAGTCCGCGACACGTCCGTCATCAACTGCTAACCCCACGTCTGATCAACGGGAGTTGAGGAATGACTTCGAGCGCCACTCGTCCCACACCGCGCGCACTGCACGCGACGTCACGTCCACGCCGATTACGCCAACGCCCGCGGCTGTCGTGTCAGTCGGCGGCCCGCAGGGGGTCGTCGGCCGCCCCGTCATTTGGTCCAGATGTCCAGCAGTTGGTTCGCCGCACGGAAATTATCGGGTGAATCCACGTTGCACACCACGGTGACTGCAGTGTTCCGGTCCGGGCTCACCTTGAAGGTGCTGTGGAACTGCTCCCAGTCGCCGCGGTGCACCAGGCTCTTGTCGGGGAGAAGGAGGATCCCGGCCCCGTACCGTCCTTCTTCGATGCCGCGCTGGCGCAGGACGTCGCCCACACTCACGGCTCCCTCCGTGACTCCGGTCAGCAGTTCCGTTCCACCGATGCGGCCGGTGCGGTAGTTGTCGGCCCAGCGGACGAATTCCCCAGGGGTGGTCTGGACGGACCCGTCTCCGTACTGTTTCCAGGGGGAGGAATTGGGAGTGAAGGAGCCGTCCTTCTCGTCGTACGACTTCGCCTTGCCGGGAACGTCCACCGCCGGGGACAAGGTCATGCGCAGGTGCAGCGGGGTGAAGAATTCCTGCTGGAGGAACGTCGGGAACGGCGTGCCGGTGACCCTTTCGGCAACGTGGGCCAGGAGGATGTAGTTGGAGTTGGAGTAGGAGAAACGCTTACCTGGCGGATCCTCCGGCTGTGAGGCGAGGATGGCCGCGATCGCTTCCTGCTGGCCGACCGGATCCGTCACCTCGATGCCCTTGTCCTCCAGCAGATCCTGGTAGTCGGGAATGCCGCTGGTGTGACGCATCAGGTCGCCCAGCGTGACATGCTGCGTCCAGGCGGGCGGGTTGTCGAGGTAATCGGACAGGGGGTCGTTCAGTGTGAGTTGATGCCGCCCGGCCAGCAAAAGAACCGCATCCGCAGTGAATTGCTTGGAATTGGATGCCATGTCGAAGACCGTCTTCGAGGTAATGGCACGCCCGGTCGCCAGGTCGGCTTTCCCTCTGCCCGCCTCCCAGATGACATCACCGCGTTTGCCCACCGCGGCCGCGCAGCCTGGACCATCGGCGGAAGGCACCAGCTCCTGGAGAACCCCCGCACTGCGTTTCTCGCGGTCGTCGCGGTCGCGTATGCCTGCGGGCCTATGACGCCGGAAAGCGCGACCACAATCACGGCACCCCATGCCGTGCACAACACGACGCCATCCGATCCACGTAGACCACCTTCTTCCCTACTGTCGAGAGTCCTCCGGCGGTCATACCCTGGCCAATCGATCAAGAGCCGACGGATTCTGCTGCAGACAGTCGCGGTGGCCGAGCGGCGGGTGGCATCGCCGACGAACCTTGCCTGGCGCAAAGTCCTGGCCGTAACCCCTCCAGTTGCTGGGTTCTGCGTGCCGACCTGCCGCATACGCGCACATAAGAGTGGCCCCTGCAGCTATCGTTGCGCGCATCAGCGCCAGGCAGGAGCGACCATGGACACGCCCGCGCAGCCTCGGACCGTCGCCGCGCTCAACGCAGCGAGCGTGCGCCGTTTCACCTCCGGGCTGGTGATCCTCGACCGGATCGACTGGACCGTACGCTCCGGTGAGCACTGGGCGTTGCTCGGCGCGAACGGCGCGGGCAAGACGACCGTGCTGCGCCTCATCGGTGCGCTGATGCACCCCACGGACGGCACCGTCGAGATCCTCGGCCACCGGCTCGGTCGCGTGGACCTGCGCGAACTGCGGGCGCGTATCGGCCTGGTCTCCAGCGCGCAGCGTGTTCCCGAGAACGAGACCGCGCACACGATCGTCCTGACCGGTGCGACCGGGACCGTTCAGCCGCTGTGGCGCAAGTACGACGCCGGGACCCGCGAGCGCGCCCACGACCTGCTCGCCGAGATGAACTGCAAGGATCTGGCCGACAGGCCGTACGGCGTGTGCTCCGGCGGCCAGCGGGCCCGCATCCTCATCGCTCGCGCGCTCATCGCCGACCCGTCATTGCTGCTCCTCGACGAGCCGTTCAACGCGCTCGACCTGCCCTCGCGCGAGGACCTGATCGACGCCCTGCACCGACTCGCCGTCGGTCGCCCGGATCTGGCGACCGTCACGGTCACCCACCACGTGGAGGAACTGGCCCCGAGTACGAGCCACGCGCTGCTGCTGCGCGAGGGCCGCGTCCATACGTCGGGCCCGGTCGCTGACGTCCTGACCGGCGACTTGCTCACCACATGCTTCGGCCGTCCGATCGAGGTCACCCGCCATGACGGCCGCTGGGCGGCCCGGTCCGGCCACAGGCAACGGCCACGGAGCGCCGAGGAGGGCGCGATGACCGGCCCGCAGTAGGAGGGCCGCCAGGCGAAGGCGCGTGCTGCGGGTCGCCGGGTCTCGCCTCGGGGAAGATACTGAAGGTCACGGCGTGTGGAGGCGACATGCGTGAACCGGAGCATCGTGGCCCGAGGCCGGCCTCGGTGCCCGTCAGCGAAACGGCTGCGGTCGTACTGGACGGCGCAGGTGTGGTCGTCGCCCGATCGGAGTGGGCCGCGACGCTGCTGGAATGCTCGCCGGGGCAGACCTGTGCGCCCCTTCTGGGGCTGCTGCCGCGAGCCGGAACGGATGCGGGACCGGCCGGGCGCCTGGTGGCCGTTCCGGGTGGCGATCATGCGGGTCAAAACGTCTCTCTGGTCTGCACGGTTGTCCGGCTGACGGCTCACAGCCACAGTCCAGGCGATTCCGGCGCTGACGCGCAGTGGCTTGTCCTGGTCGTCCCAGCGGAAACCGCGGTGGAGGCAGCCGAGCGAGATGCGTCGCGACGCCGCACGGGGCTGTCGCACGCCGCCGCCGCGGGCATCGGCGCCTCCCTGGACGTGACCGAGATGGCCGAGACCCTCGTGGATCTGCTCGTCCCTGATTTCGCCGACCTGGCGACCGTGGACATCGCCGAGCAAGTGCTGGCGGGCGACGAGCCGCCGCACCTTGACACCAGCGGCGACGTCCGCCTGCGTCGGACCGCTGCCGCGCAGAGCCCGGAGATTTCCGCCGAGGACCTCCTGGCGGTGGGAGAGGCGCTTCCTCCCGTAAAGGACAGTACGTTGATGCGTCCCCTCATGAAGGGGCTGCCCGTGCTGGTGCCGGACGTTGCCATCCTGCACGCGAAGCTCGGCGTGGATCCGGAGAGCCTGCCGTTGTTCGTCCCGCGCGGGGCTCACTCCTCCGTAGCGGTGCCGCTCTTCGCGCGAGGTCTGATCCTCGGCTGCGTCACGGTCTGGCGCAGTCAGCTGCCTTCCGCCTTCGGCGAGGAGGACGCAGCCCTGCTGCAGGACGTCGTCTCCAGGGCCGCACTCGGCGTGGACAACGCACGCCGCTACGCCAAGGAGCACCGGTCTGCGGTGGCCCTGCAGCGGAGCCTGCTGCCGCGCTCGGCCCTGGACTGCGCCGCCGCGGAGGCGGTGGGCGTCTACCAGCCGGCGAGCGGCGGCCTGGGAGTCGGCGGGGACTGGTTCGACGTGATCCCCCTGGCGTCGTTGCGCGTCGCCTTCGTCGTCGGGGATGTCGTCGGCCATGGCCTCGATGCCACCGCGGCCATGGCGCGACTGCGGACCGCGGTGCAGACCCTCGCCGACCTCGATCTGGATCCGGGTGAGCTCCTCACGCACCTGGACGACCTGGTGCTCGGTCTCTCCGGAGAGGAGATGACCGGCGATTCCCGCTCCGAGACGGCGGTGCTCGGAGCGACCTGCCTGTACGCCGTCTACGACCCGGTGACAAGAAGGTGCGCCGCTGCCACAGCGGGACATCCGCCGCCGGCGGTGCTGTCGCCTGGTGAGGAGCCGGTCTTCGTCGGCATGATGCCCGGACCGCCCCTGGGAGTCGGCGGAATGCCTTTCGAGGTAACGGAGTTCGGTGTACAGCCCGGCAGTTTGCTCGCGTTCTTCACGGACGGACTCGTCGAGAGCCGCGGCGGCGACATCGAGGAAGGGATGGAAAGACTGAGGAGCGCGCTCGTCGGCGCGAACGCGAACCGGACCCTGGGCGAGATCAGCCAGAGCGTCTTCGACAGCGTGCTGCCCCACGAGCCCTCCGACGACGTCGCCCTGCTGCTCGCCCGCACCCACGCCCTCTCGTCCGATCAGGTCGCCGAGTGGGAACTCGAAGCCGACCTGTCCCTCGTCGCGCACGCCCGCGAGCTGGTGGTGAGCCAGCTGTCCAGCTGGCAGTTGGACGAACTGAGCTTCGTGACGGAGCTCGTCGCCAGCGAGCTCGTCACGAACGCGATCCGCTACGCAGGGGGACCGGTCGGCCTCCGGCTGATCCGTGACCGGGTGCTCGTCTGCGAGGTGTCCGACCTCAGCAGCACCCAGCCGCGCCTGCGTCGTGCACGTGAGACGGACGAGGGCGGGCGTGGCCTGTTCCTCGTCGCCCAGCTCACCGACCGTTGGGGCTGCCGGTTCACCAGTACCGGGAAGACCATCTGGACGGAGCAACCCATCGGCGGGCTCCTCGTCTAGCTTCCTGCG
Organism: Streptomyces sp. NPDC030995; assembly: GCF_055571215.1. Lineage (NCBI taxonomy): Bacteria > Bacillati > Actinomycetota > Actinomycetes > Kitasatosporales > Streptomycetaceae > Streptomyces > Streptomyces sp. NPDC030995. The sequence goes on along the minus strand of NZ_JBVIFS010000047.1, from coordinate 33,998 downwards.
AAGCGCATGGTGGTGCGGGATTCCTGGTCGTACCGGTCCCAGCGCGGCATGGCCGGGTGGTTGGGGTCGCCGGTGCGTATGAACGAGATCCATGCCTGGTGCATGGTCCTGGCGAGGCCGTCCCTGATCTCGGTGTCCATGCCCGCCAGGAACGGCGCGTGCGACCACTTGTCGAAATTGTCGAAGACGAACGGCAGGTCCAGGCAGTGCGGGGCGCCCAGGCGGCCGTCGTGCGCGGGAGTGGGGAAGTCGAACTCGTACGCCCAGACCGGGCGACCCCGTACCGCCCGCGCTTCCGCGAACGCCAGGGTGGGCTTCCTGAACAGCTCGTCGGTGCTCAGGTCGATGAGAACGTCGATCGGCCGTGCGCCGGGGCGGGCAGCCTCGTACGCCGCGTATGCTTCGGCCGCGCCGTCACCGAAGCTGTCCCGTGCCCGGCGGAGCACCTGTTCCTTGGTCGTCGACGCGTACGCCTCGCCCAGCGCGAAGGTGAAAGCGGACTCTTCCCTGGTCCAGCCGATGAGGACGTCGATGTCCGCGCCCGGACCGTCGAGCAGGTTCAGGGCGGGTTGCCGCGCCGCCGTCCCGCTGTCGAGCACCGGCATGAACGGCGCGGTCCAGTGTCCCCATTCCATGGTGGCCGTGAGGAGTCCGACGGTGGCCTCGACCAGTCGCGGCCACGGCACCGTACGCAGTTCGTCCTCGTCCTTCGCGCCGACGATCTCCAGATAGGCGGCGGTGCGGGCCAGGGACTCGGCAGGCGTCGCGAGGGGCATGGCGAGCGGGACGCTCTGGAGGATGGCTCGGCGGAAGAGGCGGCCGTCACCTCCGTGGGCGGCGAGTGCCGCGGTGGAGAGGGCGCCGGCGGACTGGCCGGCGACGGTGACGTTGCCGGGATCCCCGCCGAAGGCGCCGATGTTGTCCTGGACCCAACGCAGCGCGGCGAGTTGGTCCGTGAGCCAGAGGTTGGCGCACTCGGCGCCGTCGTTCGATGCGAAGGACAGCAGGCCGAGCGGTCCGAGCCGGTAGTTGAGGTTCACCACCACCAGGTCGCCGTGCCGCGCGAAGGTCTCACCGGAGTAGTTCGGCATCGCCCCGGACCCGGAGATGAAGGCGCCGCCGTGGATCCAGACCAGGACGGGACGGTGTGCGTCGTCGATGCCGGGCGTCCACACGTTGAGCGTCAGACAGTCCTCGTCGAAGGGCGGGAAGCCGTGGCCGCCGAGTATCGGGTCGCCCTCGCGGACGGCCTGCGGGGAACTGGGTCCGTGCGTCGTCGCGTCGAGGGTGAGGCTCCATCCCCGGTGCGGCTGCGCGGGGCGCCACCGGAGGGGCCCGACGGGCGGCGCCGCGTACGGCACGCCCCTGAACACGGCAAGGTCATCTTCGAAGACGCCGCGGATCGGGCCCGAGCGAGTGTTCACGACGGGCGCGGTGCGGTCCTGAGTGAAACCCATCCAGTGCGTCCTTCCAGACCGGGATCGAGGATCTTGGCCACTCCAAGTTATTGCGAAATTGTGGCGAGCGTCAATATTATTCGATCCACCGTTGAGACGGAGGATCGAATGGCGACGTGGCGTATCGGTACAACCACGATTCACAAGGTCCTGGAGGCGGAGGTGCCGGTTCTTCCCACGGCGGCCCTGCGGACGGACGACACCGCACTCCTACAGAGGTACCCGTGGCCCGCCCGTGACTTCAGCAGGGTGGACGGCACCTTCGTGCTCTCGGTCCACGGGCTGGTGGTGGACACCGGCATGCGCAGGATCCTCGTGGACACATGCGTCGGCAACGCGCGGGCATCGGTGCCGTTCCTGCGCATGCTGGACTCGCCGTGGCTCGAAGACCTCGCCGCCCTCGGTTACCCTCCGGAGTCGATCGACACCGTGGTGTGTACCCACCTGCACTTCGACCACATCGGGTGGAACACGCGCCTGGAGCAAGGGAAGTGGGTGCCGACCTTTCCACGTGCCCGTCACCTGGTCACACGTGTGGAATGGGACCACTGGGCGGACGAAGCGGATGCGAACCTCGACGACACGATGCAGCCGTTGATCGATGAGGGTCTCGTCGACTTCGTCGGAACCGATCACCGGGTGTGCGACGGTGTGCGCCTGGAAGCCGCTCCCGGGCACACCCCGGGCCAGGTCGCGGTCGTGGTCGAATCCGGCGCGGAACGTGCGGTGATCACCGGTGACCTCGTGCACCACCCGGTGCAGTTCATCGAACCCGATGTAGCCGGCCTCGCCGACACCGACGCGGCGCAGGCCGCCGCCACCCGGCGGGCATTCGTCGAGCGGTACGCCGACACGGGAACGCTCGTGATCGGCACGCACTTCCCCGCCCCCACGGCCGGCCTGCTCCGGCGGGGCGGTGACGGGACCGTGCGGTTCGTCGCGGACGGCCTACGCTGAACCGTGGACTTCCGGCAGCTGACGTACTTCCTCGCCATCGTGGACCACGGCGGCTTCACCCGCGCGGCCGCGGCACTCTACGTGTCGCAGCCGTCCCTGTCACAGGCCATCCAGGCCCTGGAACGCGACGTGGGTGGCGGCCTGTTCCATCGGATAGGCAGGAGGGTGGTCCTGACCGAGGCCGGTACCGCACTGGTTCCACGGGCGCGGGAAGCCCTGCACGCGCTGGAGCTGGCCAGGGCCAGCGTCGACGCCGTCCGTGAACTGCGCGGTGGGCGCCTGGAGATCGCCGCGATGGCCTCACCCACGATCGAACCCCTCAGCACCATGGTCCAGCGCTTCACCGAACGCTTCCCCGCGGTGTCGCTCAGCCTGCGCGTAGCCCTCACCCGCGAGGACGTGGTCGAGACGGTGCGTACGGGAAGCTGCGAACTCGGACTGCTGACCACCTCGTCGCCGCTGCCGGGTCGGGACGTCGTCCCGCACCCTGTTGGAGATGACAGGCTCGTCCTGGTCACCCCGATGGACGGGCCCTTCCCGCCCGGGCGGGCCGTGCGAGCGGAGCAGCTCGAAGGACATCGGCTGATCGTCGGACAGCGGGGGACCGGGATCCGCGCTTACGTCGACGACCTGAAAACCCGGGGCATCGACGTCCGCATCGCGGTGGAGAGCGAACACCGCATGGCCTTCCTGCCCCTGGTGCTCGGGGGTGTCGGACTGGCGGTCGTGACGGAATCCTGGGCCGACCTCTCCGAGCGGGCCGGAGCCCTCGTCCTCGACCTGGAACCGGCCTGTGTCCAGCACAACGTCCTGGTGAGCCGTAAGGCAGAGCTGACGCCTGCTGCCCGTGCCTTCCTGGAGATCGCCGTCCCACCGGCTCATAGGACCAGCCTATGAGGCACATCGGGGATACGTGTTGGACCCGGACGGCGCCCGGTTGCTGGAATTCGAGCCATGACGAACCACAGCATCGCCCTCATACCCGGTGACGGCATCGGCACCGAAGTCCTCCCGGCGGCACGCGAGGTCCTCGACACCGTCGGGAAGCGCCACGGCATCACGTTCACCTACGAGCAGTTCGACTGGTCCTGCGAGCGCTACCTACGTCACGGATCGATGATGCCCGAGGACGGCCTGGAGCAGCTCCGCCGTCACGACGCGATCCTGCTCGGCGCCGTCGGCTACCCGGGCGTGCCGGACCACGTCTCCCTGTGGGGGCTGCTCATCCCGATCCGCCGGGCCTTCGCCCAGTACGTCAACCTCCGCCCGATCCGCGTGTTCGACGGGCTGCCCAGCCCCGTACGCGCGGCCACGCCCGGCAACGTGGACTTCGTGGTCGTCCGAGAGAACACCGAAGGCGAGTACAGCGAGATCGGAGGCCGGATGAACCGCGGGTGTCCCGATGAACTGGCAGTACAGCAAGCCGTGTTCACGCGGACGGGAGTGACCCGGGTCCTCGACTTCGCCTTCCGCCTCGCCGAACGGCGCGGCGGCCCCCTCACGTCGGCGACCAAGTCCAACGGCATCGTGCACACCATGCCGTTCTGGGACGAGCTGGTGGCCGAGCGTTCCGCCGAGCACCCCACGGTCGACTGGAACCAGGAACACATCGACGCGCTGTGCGCCAAGTTCGTCCTCGACCCCGCACGCTTCGACGTCGTCGTCGCGTCCAACCTCTTCGGGGACATACTCAGCGACCTGGCGGCGGCCGTGGCCGGCGGCATCGGCATCGCTCCGTCCGCCAACCTCAACCCGACGGGCGAGCACCCGTCCATGTTCGAGCCGGTCCACGGATCGGCCCCCGACATCGCCGGGCAGGGCATCGCCAATCCGATCGGCGCGATCTGGTCCGCCGCCATGATGCTCGACCACCTCGGCCACCCCGGGGCCGCGGCCGACATCACCGACGCCATCGCCCGCGTCCTGGCCACCACCCCGGTGCGCACGCGCGACCTCGGCGGCTGCGCCTCCACCGCCGAATTCACTTCCACCGTCCTTCAGCACGTCTGACGGGGCGCCGAGGCCAGGCACCGTAAACCGTGATGAGGGCGGAGCGCGCATGCGCTCCGCCCTCATCCGATGGTTGGAGTCAGGGGCGCAGGCCGATGAGCAGGGCGATCCGTCCCCGCATCGTCAGAGCCCCGACTCCTTGTGCCAGATTCGGCGGGATGCCGAGAGCGGGTCCTCGACGACTGACGGTTCGGTGTCCCAGAGGCGAGTCGCCGGCTGTTCCGTTGTGAAGGGTGCCCAGCCGGGATCCCCCGAGACGGCGAAGGCAATCCAGGAGGCACGGAGCTGTTCGGACAGGCGCGTGAAGTCCTGGGACGGGGCCTTCCCGCCGAACAGAAAGTCGGCCATCGGCCCTCGCGCGTGGCCGAAGGTCGCCGGGATGTCCACGGTGTGACAGGCGCCGAGGGCCCCGCCGAAGGCCGGACTGTTCCACGTGAAGTCATAGAGCCACGCTCGTCCGCCCGACGCGGCGTGTGCCTCGGCCAGCCACGTCGCGGGCATCCGGAACAGCGCGTCCGAGAACATGGTGACGTACAGCTGGGAATCGGTCAGGTCCGGGTGGGCGGCGCGGTAGTCGGCTGCGGCCTGACGGCCGAGCCCCAATCCATCAGTAACGGCCTCGAGGTCGAGGTCGCGAATCTTCGCCGAGGGCTGCGCCGGCTTTCGCGATGCCCGATCGCGGAATCCCGCGCGTGCCGCCGCGAACATCATGGGCATGGCCTTGACCATCGCGCCGAGTTTGACCTTGACGAGACCGCGTTCCATGGCGAACAGAGTGAACTCGTCATGCGTGTAGCCGGAGATCAAGTCGATGTCACGTGCGCACCCTGAACGGAGGGCGAGCCATGGCTTGTCGACCACAGTGATGCCGTCGATGACGGGCGAGAACGCGGTGATGGCCTCGGGAGTCGTCCACTTCGCCGGATCCGCTCTCATCGCGGGCAGAGGGTCGTCCTGTACCGCCAGTAGAGCTTCAGGGGACACGGAAGCCAGACCGTCGAGGCCCACGCCGACGGCTTCACCGATCATCGCGGCGATCCGCCGGGCTTCCTCCTCGGGCAGGAACCGCCCGGCCATGCTCTGGACGATGGCCCGACGGAACAGCCCGCGCGCGGCCGGCGCGGACAGCAAGGCGGCGACGGACGCGCCTCCGCCGGACTCGCCGAAGATCGTCACGTTGTCCGGGTCACCGCCGAAGGCCGCGATGTTCTCTCGTACCCATGTGAGTGCGGCGGCCTGGTCGAGGAAGCCCCGGTTGGCGGGTGCGCCCGGCACATAGCCGAATCCCTCGAATCCGACGCGGTAGTTGAACGTCACCATGACCACGCCGCCCCGGGCGAGTACCTCGCCGTCGTAGCCCGGATCAGCGGAATAGCCCGTCTTCCACCCCCCGCCATAGATCCACACCATGACCGGCAGCCGGTCGCCGGCGCTTCCTGGGGTCCAGACGTTCATGCTGAGGCAGTCCAGGCCGTCCTCCGGCCGCCAGGCCGTGGGCATTCCGGGGACCAGCGGCAACTGTGGCGGTGCGGCGCTGAAGGACGTGGCCGGACGGACACCGTTCCAGGCGGGGACCGGAGCCGGCGCCTGGAACCTGAGGGGCCCTTCCGGGGGGAGGGCGTAGGGAATGCCCTTGAAGACCGACAGCCCGCCTTCGGCCGTGCCTTCGACCTTGCCGGTCAGGGTCTCGATGACAACACCCATGGGGTGGCTCCTTTCACGTGGAGAGTCTGAGGACGGCGTCGAGCAGGCATTTCCCGCCGAACATCAGGTCGGTGATCCGGGCATGCTCGTCAGGTGCGTGGATGAGTCGCATGACGTCCGCGTCACTTGCGGAGGGAAAGAATCCGACGACCTTCGTGTCGGGGAGGGCGCGGGCGTCCGTGGCGGCCGGGTTTATGTACGGCAGCACGCGCGCACCCGGTTCGTGGGCTGCGACGGTATCGCCCAGAACCCGCAGCAGTTCCGGGGCGTCCTGGCCGCCGCGGCTCACTCGGCCGTGCAGCAGCGATACCTCGACATGGTCTCCGACCGCCCTCTGCACCTCGGCCACCCACCGGTCGGGCAGCTCGCCGGGAAGGAGACGTCCGTCCAGCACCACGTCGGCTTCGACGGGTACCACGTTCTGGCGCTGCCCCGCGGACAGCACGGTGGGAGTGGCGGTGTTGTGCAGCCCTGCGACGACGAACTCCCGCAGGACGGGATCGATGGGCAGGCTCTTCGCACGGGCCCAGGTCGGGTCCTTCAGCAGCTGCTCGATCGCCTCCGCGCCCGGGCCCGGGTGCAGGTCCGCCAAGGTGTGGAGCATGCGCCGCGAGGTCGGATGCAGCACCGACTCCGGAGCGAACGCACGCAGCCTCAGCAGGGCCTCGGCCAGCGTGAAGACCGCCGACTCGGAGCGCGGGACTGAGGCATGACCGCCCGGCCCGCGAGCGGTGACCCGCATCCGGGCACTGCCCTTCTCGGCCACCTGGGCGGTGTAGACGGGGCCGCCGGGAGTCATGAAGCGCTGGCCGCCGCCTTCGTTGAACGCGAACTCGGCCTCGACGAGGCTGCGGTGGTTCTCCCACAGCCAGTACGCCCCCAACCGGCTGCCGGCTTCCTCGTCGGCGGTGACCACCAGCAGCACGTCCCGCCGCAGCGAGATCCGGTGCGCGGCGAGGAGTTGCATGATCAGCAGGCTCGCGGCGACTTGGCCCTTCATGTCGAGTGTCCCGCGGCCCCACACACGGCCGTCGGCCACCTCGCCCGAGAAAGGGGGACGGCTCCATCCGCCGGGCCCCGCGCCGACCACGTCGGCGTGGCCCAGCAGCATGAGCGGCGGCTCCTGTCCCGTCCCGGGCAGCCGGGCGACGAGGTTGGCCCGTCCGGGCTCGGACTCCAGAACCTTGTGTGCGATACCGGAGCGGGACAGCTCGCGGGAGAGATGGCGTGCGACGGCGATCTCATTGCCCGGAGGGTTCGAGGTGTCCAGGCGGATCAGCGCCGAAAGGTGACTGACGAGGTGTCGTTCCTGGTCGGCCCAGGAGAAGGGCAGCGACATCGGCTCAGGTGAATTGGACATCTACGCTCCGGATTTTCTGGAACGGCGCAGGGCCGCAAAGCAGAGCTGCGCGCCGAGCGCACAGGCGACCAGGACCACGGCCGTGGGCGGTCCCCTCGCGCGGCCATCCGGAGCCTCTGGGCTACGTACGGCTGCGATGTTACACGTGTAACTATATCTGAAGTTCCTGTGTAGCGTCCCGCCCTCGGAGGTTTCATTCATGGCGCGATCACGGCGTCCGGGTGTGGGGCGGGGGCGAGCCGGAGGAGGCTGAAAGCCGTTCTCTGCACTTCGCAGACCTGTACGGGAACGTCATCGTCGCGGCGCAGCTTCCCGTGCGATAACGGTCGCCGATCCAGGCGTAGGCCCCTGAGTCGATGGTGAAGCACGACGCATCCGCGAAGGCATCCCGTCGAACAAAATCCGTACGCCTCCTCGGCAGGCGTGGGGCTAGCGTGCTCCCCATGACGACCGCCAACGACTATGAGAAGCACGTCGCGGAAGCCCGACAAGCCACCATGTCGGGCTGGGACTTCAGTTGGCTGAAGGGCCGGGCGGACGGAGAGGGTCCCTCCTGGGACTACGAACGGCACGCCCGCGCCCTGCTCCCGCGCGCGCGAAGCCTCCTGGACATCGACACCGGTGGCGGTGAACTTCTCGCCTCGCTCACCCCGCTGCCACCGCAGAGCGTGGCCACCGAGAACTGGTTGCCCAACCTCCGCCTGGCCCGGCAACGCCTCTCCCCACTGGGGGTAGAGGTCCACCAGGCATCGGGCTCGAACCTGCCCACCGGATCCTTCGACCTGATCCTCAACCGGCACGGAGTGCTCGATGCGGCAAGCATCCGCACTGCACTCGCGCCGGGCGGCCGGCTCCTCACCCAGCAGGTGGGCAGCCGCAACCACCTGGAACTGAATGAAGCCCTCGGCATCCCCTCACCAGTCAACCCGGACAGCTGGACCCTGGGTGTCGCCGTACAAGCACTGGAATGCGCGGGCCTTGACGTGACGACGGCGCAGGAGGAGATGAGCTCCTACACCTTCCGCGACATCGGGGCGGTGATCTTTCAACTGCGCGCCATCCCTTGGCAGTTCCCCGGATTCGAGCCCTCCCGGTATGAACCCGCGCTACGCCGACTCGACGAGCACATCAGAATCACAGGCGGATTCACAGTGCACGACCACCGGTTCCTGATCGAAGCACAAGCGCAAGCACGAGGTTGAGGATCAATCTCAGGCCACGAAGTGCTGTGGGCCCCTACAGTGGTACCCAATGACACTCTTACATGCCCATGACTATGGGGGCGATGGCCCTCAACTTGTTCTACTGCATGGTTACGCACGGTCGCTGACCGACTGGGACGCCGCGGCCGCCCTGCTCGCCGCCGGGCACCGTGTACTCGCCGTCGACCTTCCCGGGCACGGCCGTTCTCCCGGTATCTCCGGCTGGACCATCCCCACCGTGGTGCGGCACATCGCGGAAACGCTCGACGCGCACGGCGTGCCGGAGGCCGTTGTGGTGGGCCATTCCCTCGGCGGACTGGTCGCGGTCGAGTACGCCCGGGCGACCCCGGACCGTGCCCGTGCCGCCGTGAATCTCGACGGCTTCTGGTGGGGACGCGAGTATCCCGGCGCTGACCGGGTGAGCGAGGGGCTGCTGGCGTCGGCCGGGATCATCGTGCCGCCCGAGTACGTCGAGGAGCAGGTCGTCAACTCCGCCCGGCTCGGGATTCCCGCCGACCGCGCGGAGGCCGCTGCCCGCGCGGCCGCACGCCCGTTGCCCGACGGCAAGTGGCAGATGCTGCCGGAACGGGCGGAGGCGCTGGAGATCCTCGACGAACTCCACAGGCTCGGCGCGCCCGGAGTCGCCACATGGCTGGACGGGGTCGACTGCCCGCTGCTGCTGGTACAGGCGGGCCGACGGCTACCGCCTGCGCCCGGCATGGAGTGGTTCGCCGACTTCAGCACCCGGTTCGCACAAGGGGTCTCCGACGAGCTGGCCGCGCTCTCCCGCACCCGGCCGACGATCAGCGTCAGCCGGATCGACGCCACCCACCCCATGCACCTGGAGGCTCCGGAAGAGGTGGCGACGCTGGTCGCCGGGTTCGTTCGAGGACTGCCCGACTAAAGAATCGGCACGGCTCACGAACGCCGTTCTCGTCCGTTTCCCGCCGCTCGAATACAGACTAGAAGAAGCCCCGTTGATCTGTTTGCGCAGATCAGCGGGGCTGTCTTTCGTACCTCGATGGCCGGTTGGGGGACGCTGAGGCCGTCCCGGTTCAGGGGCGGCCGGGGTCCAGGAGGCGCCGGGCGAACGCGCAGAGGGCCTGGGCGATGCGCTCGTGGGGGATGCCCAGGTTGTTGCGCTGATGGTGGTAGAGCTGCGGGGCCAGGGGCCCGAGGGCGATGTCGGCGAGTGCGTCGGGGTCCGGGGCGCCGCCGGCAACGAGCAGGGTGCGTACATGGAGGCGCCAGAAGGCGTAGGCGCCGGTGGCGTAGCGGGCGGGCCCGGTCTCCGCGCCCAACGCGAGGGGCAGATGCCGCTGGAGCAGGTCCAGGTAGGCGATGTAGAACGCGGCCAGGCGTTCGGCGGGGGGTGCCTCCGGCCCCAGCGGCGGCGGGCCGTAGATCATCTGCCCCTGTAGCCGGCGTTCGTGCTCGTCCAGGAGGGCGGTGGCGACGGAGGGCGGGTCGGGGAACGAGCGGTAGAGGGTTGCGCGGCCGACGCCCGCGGCCTTCGCGATCTGCTCCATCGTCACGGTGCTCGGATCGTGCGTGGTGAAGAGCAGTTCGGCGGCGGAGAGGATCAGCGCGCGATTGCGCACCGCGTCGGCGCGCTGCCGGGGTGCGGTGGCGCCTTGGGGCACCGCTTGGAGATCACCGCGGAGGGCCGGGGGCGGGGCGGGACGCTCGTCGCCGTTGCTCATGCGGGCCACCCTACTTCCCGAAACTCTAAGTGGACGGCTTGTCCGTTTGACATGCTGAGGTCTATGTTAAGTGAGACGACCGTCCGTTTGATGTGTGGGGGAACAAGATGAACGCTGCGCTGCTCGCGGCAGCCCTGCTGGTCGGCTGCCTTCTGGCCGTCCAGGCGTCGGTCAACCTGCAACTGAACAAGGCCGTGGGAACCCCTTACGGCGCCTCCACGGTCCAACTGGGCGTGGCCACCGGACTCCTGGTGGTCCTGGCGGCGGTGACCGGCTCACTCGGCGCGCTCGGGAAGATCCCCGACGTCGAGTGGTGGCACCTGCTGGGCGGCCTGGCCAGCCCCCTCTACATCACCAGTGGCATCCTGCTCTTCCCCCGGCTGGGAGCCCTGGCCTCGGTCGGGCTGTTCGTCACGGGGCAGATGTTCTCCTCGCTGGTCCTCGACCTGGGAGGCCTCTTCGGGCTGGAGAAGAAGGGCCTGAGCCCGGGCATCGCGGTCGGCGCCTTCGCGGTCCTCGCCGGCATCATCGTGATCATCCGGGGACAGCAGGCGACCGCCCCGCCCGGAGCCCCGGCGATGTCGGGCCCGGGCCGGATCGGATGGGTCGCCCTCGGCATCATCGCCGGCGGTGTGCTCCCGGTTCAGGGCGCGGTCAACGCCGAGCTCCGGCACGGTCTGGGCGCCCCGATCACGGTGGCGGCCTTCAGTTTCACGGTGGCCACGCTCACCATCGCCGTCGTCCTGCTGGTGCTGCGCCTGACGGGCAGGACCCCCGAGCCGCAGCTGGCCCCGCTGAAGGCGATGCCCTGGTGGGGCTGGCTCGGCGGAGCCTGCGCCGCTGGCTATGTCACCGGCACGTTCCTCTTGATCCCCGAGATCGGCGCTGCGGTGACCGTCGGGCTGACTGTGACCGGCCAGCAGCTGACCTCCGCCCTGATCGACCACCGGGGCATGTTCCGGCTGCCGACCCGCGTGCTGAGCGTGCCGCGTCTGACGGGACTCGGCCTGCTGCTCGCCGGATCGCTGGCCATCCAACTCGTCTGAGCTCGCGCTCGTATGACCCTGAGAGAGAAGGCTGTTCCTCGTGGAGACCTACGCCGTAGGGTCCGAACTGCACGCCCTGTCCTCTGAACTGCCGATACCCGGCTTGGGCCGGCAGCCGGTCAACGCCTACCTGCTGCGCGGTGAGCAGCCGATGCTGGTGGACACGGGCATGCCCGTGGACCGGGACGCGTTCGAAGAAGCCCTGTGGTCCCTGGTGGACCCCGTGGATCTGATATGGATCGCCATCACCCATGACGACCGGGACCACACCGGAAGCCTGGTGCGCTTGCTCGCCCGTGCTCCCGGCGCGAAGGTCGTCACCAACGGGATATCGCTCACCCGGCTGTCCGAGGAATTCGACATCCCGCGCGAGCGGGTGGTGACGGTGAACCCCGGGAGCCGGATGTCGATCGGTGACCGGACTGTCAGCTTCCACCGGCCGCCGACGTTCGACTCGCCGGGCACGCTCGCGATTTTCGACCACGAGGCCGGCACCCTCTTCAGCTCGGACAGCTTCGGCACCGTCTTACCTGAAACCGTGCAGCACTTCGGTGATGCCGACGAAAAGGAATTCTTCGAGGGCTTCGACGTCCTGAACCGGGCGATCGCCCCGTGGACGGCCCTCGTCGACGCGGAGAAGTTCCTCCGCACCGTCCAGGCGGTGTCCTCCCTCTCCCCGGCCCGGCTGCTGTCCGCCCACGGGCCGACGGTGGAGGGCCGGACGGTCACCTCACTGATGGAGGCCATGGCCCGCATCCCGTTCCTGCCGGCATGGCTTCCGGGCGCGGACATCGACCTGGAAGCCGCCTTGGACGCGTACGGCGCCCAAGCCGCCCCCTGATTGCCCGAGCGCTCGGCCCTGATCCACGCCGAGCCCTGAACCGCCCACTGCCAAGCCCTGAACCACCCACTGCGCCACTTCCTCGACACCCCTCGGAGTCACCGTTGACCGCTGCATCCCTGACACCGCCGCCGGGCATCATCACCGTCTTCTCGGACATCTGGTGTTCCTTCGCGCACATCGCCATCCACCGCCTGCACACCACGCGCAAGAGGCTCGGACTCGAAAGCCAAGTCAGCTTCGACCTACGGGCCTTCCCCCTGGAGCTCCTCAACGACGCGCCCAGCCCCCGCCCCGGAACCGACAGCGAAGTGGGCCGGATGGCCAGTCTGGAGCCGGCGGCCGGCTGGCAGCTCTGGCAGGCCAAGGACTGGCTCTACCCCTCCACCGTGCTGCCCGCGCTGGAGGCGATCCAGGCCGCCAAAGCGCAGTCCCTGACGGCGTCCGAACAGCTCGACCTGGGCCTGCGGAAGGCATTCTGGGCCGAGTCCCGGTCCGTCAGCCATCGCAAGGTCATCCTGGACGTGGCCGCGGAGACGGGCGTCGTCGACGTGACGGCGCTGGCGGAGGCCCTGGACGACGGCCGTGCCCGCAGCACCCTCTCCGGCCAGGCCGCGGTCGCCCGTACCGAGGCGGTCCGGTGCAGCCCGCACCTGTTCCTGCCCGACGGCAGCGACTGGGCCAACCCGGGGATCGACGTGCGCTGGGAAGGCGCCTACGGCGTCGGCTTCCCGGTGATCGAATCCGACGACCCGAAGATCTACGACGACCTCCTCCTGGCGGCCGCTACGGGCTAACGACCCGGCCGGAGTCCGGTGTCCTGCCTGGTCAGCAGCCGGGGGAGGGGGAGCGCAGCGGGGTGGCGTCGGGGGCGGGGTGGGTTCGCCCGGCCCGTTCCCCGGCAGGCACGCCGGCAACGAACCACCGGACACGGCCCTGCCCGTGCCCCGCCGGAGCACGCACTCGGGGTTTCGGGCCAGGGGCGATCCGATACTGGTGATCCTCCGGGGTGTCGGGACTGGGCGTTGTCCGGGGAGGGCAGGCACTCGGGGTGCTGACCCAACCGGACGCCTTGCCCCGTCAGATCTCCGACGCCTACGTCGACGCCCTGGTCGAGCTCGATCCGATCACCGGCACCGCCCTGGGGGTGCTCGGCACCTCGGGCGCGCTCCCCGACTTCTCGCCGGACGGCCGGCAGGCCGTGGCCGAGCTCGCGCGCTCGACCCTTGCACAGCTCGCGGCCGTCGCACAGACGCCGGGTGCCGACAGCGCGGTGGAACGGCGGTGCGCGACCCTGCTGAAGGAGAGGCTCGGGGCGGAGCTGGCGCAGTTCGAGGCCGGTGAGCACCTACGTGCGGTAGACAACCTCTCCTCACCGCTGCACCAGGTACGCACGGTCTTCTCGCTGATGCCGGTGGAGACGGAAGAGGACTGGCGGGCCGTCGCGCAGCGCTTGAACGCGGTGCCCGCGGCCCTGGGCGGCTACCAGGCGTCGCTCGCCGTGGGCGTACGGCAAGGCCTGCTGGCGGCGCCCCGTCAAGTGGCCGAGAACATCACGCAGCTGAACGAGTGGCTGGCGACGGGCGGCTTCGGCCGGCTGGCCGCCGACGCCCCCGAGGGTCATCCGCGCACGGAGGTCGAGAGGGCGGCGCGGGTGGCCACGGGGGCGGTCGTCGAACTGCGCGACTGGTTCGCCCAGGTGTACGCGGGGCAGGCAGACGGCCAGCCGGACGCGGTGGGCGGCGAACGCTACGCCCTCTTCGCCCGCATGTACACCGGTGCCGAGGTGGATCCGTACGAGGCCTACGGGTACGGCTGGTCGGAGTTCCACCGGCTACTCGCCGAGATGCGCACCGAGGCCGCGCGGATCCGGCCGGGGGCGGACGACCCGTGGGAGGTGCTGGCCTGGCTCGACCGCCACGGGCGCGCCGTCGAGGGCGTGACGGAGACGCGGCTGTGGTTGCAGACGTTCATGGACGAGGCCGTCGAGGCGCTGGACGGGACGTACTTCGACCTGGCCGAGCCGGTCCGGCGGGTGGAGTCCCGGATCGCGCCGCCGGGCGGCGCGGCCGCCCCGTACTACACCCAGCCCTCGCTGGACTTCTCCCGCCCGGGCCGCACTTGGTTGCCGACGCTCGGCCGGACCCGCTTTCCGACCCACCATCTGGTGTCCACCTGGTACCACGAGGGGGTGCCGGGCCACCATCTCCAGCTGGCGCACTGGACGGTCGTCGCCGGGTCCCTCTCCCGCTACCAGACGAAGGTCGGCAAGATCAGCGCCACCACCGAAGGCTGGGCGCTGTACGCGGAACGCCTCATGGACGAACTCGGCTTCTACACCGAGCCGCAGGACCGGCTCGGCCACCTCGACGCCCAGATGATGCGGGCGCTGCGGATCTTGGTCGACCTCGGCATGCACCTGCGGCTGGAAATCCCGCCGCACTCACCGTTCGCCGCCGGTCAGCGCTGGACTCCGGCCCTGGCCCGGGAGTTCCTCGGGCGCTACTCGGGCCGCCCGCCCGCGTACCTGGACAGCGAGATCGTCCGCTACCTGGGCCGCCCGGCGCAGGCGATCACGTACAAGCTGGGCGAACGGGCCTGGCTGCAGGGCCGGGAGACGGCCCGGGCGAAGCAGGGCGCGGACTTCCAACTCAAGCGGTGGCACATGGCCGCACTCTCGCTCGGCTCCCTGGGGCTGGACGACTTGAGGGAGGAACTGGGCCGGCTCTGAGCGGGCGGCCGGGCGGCCGGGCGGCCGGGCGGCCGACGGCTGGTCTGCGGGAAGGCCCCGGTGGCGGCCGGCCAGCCGTGACGCGGCGGGGGGCCGGCAGGACAGGGGCCGGCTCATGTTGGTGGTTTGGCTGGGAATGGTTGACACCCTTCATGCTCGGATGTCTCCTTGGTGAAATAACCACGCTGCCTCCGGCTGTACTTGACGAAGGTGGTGGGGGGGCGTCTGCATGGTCCTGTCATGGCGATTGATCGCAACGTGCACAGGTCATGATCCGCAGGTGAGGCAAGGGGGTAATTGTCATGGCGCACGAATACACGGTCACCCACCCCAATGGCGATGTGCATCTGACAACGGATGCACATCATTCGCACTTCGAGAGTCTTGAGGACTTTCTCGACCACCACAAAACCACCATCACGGCCGCGCTGAGCCTGGCGACCGTCTCGGTTCAAGCCCTTGGGCTGTACCTGGGTCACGGAAGGCGTGGCTCGCAACTGCGGTGATTTCGGCTCGGTAGGTAGGGCCTGAAAGCGAAACGGCCACCGGTTGATCCTTCAGCGTGATCTTCTATCGCCGATGGTCACCGGTGGCCGGAGTTGTCTCCGAACCAGCACGGCTGGCGGCTTTGGGGTCTCGGTGCAATCCGAACGGCCAACGCCCGCGTGCATGATGAGCGTGACGGGGGTCGGGTGGGGTAGTTGGTCTGTTCGTGGTGGGGATCGCAGACACAGACTGATGAGGTGTCTGGGCCTGCGTAGCACGGTAGTTGGGATCGTCAAGCCGTACATCCGGGCCAGAGCGACGCATCTCGCGTCACGGAGTAATTGTCAAGAGTTGTGGACGATGAGAGCCGCTGAGGCGGCGGCCGCAGTTGACGGGGACGTGTTCGGTCAGTGATCAACTCCGAGAAAGAGGACGGTGGCCCAGTCGCTGGTGACCAACAGCAGGTTGCGCGACCATACGGCGCCCATGCCCATGCGCGGGCCGTCGACGTCGCCAGAGCTTCGGACGGGCCCCAGATGGGCTTCGATGAGGTCGGCGATGCCATCGGCGAGTTCGCCTGCCTGCTGGATCTCGGCGGGCGTGCGCAGGTTGGCGGCTGGCCACTTCTTGGCGGACTGCATGTACCCGTCGGTCACCTCTCGGCGGAGGATGTCCCGCCAGGCTTGTGGTGACTCGAACGGGTCGACAGACGTTGCTACCTGATATCCACTGGGCCCCGCGTCGTACACGGCTTGAGCGAGACGCTTCATCCAGTCATGACCGGGTGTCATCCCAGCCACCGGGACTACATGGAAGAGGTCGATGGACGACACATGGTTGCAGTCGTCGAGCAGCTCCTCGAGCAGTTCGGCTGCGGCTGACACCGCGTCTGGAGCGTCGAGTGGGTTCAGCATGGGCGTCTGGGTCCTCTGTGCGGTTCTGCGCTTCGGCCTCAGTGTGTCAGCTGAGCACGTTCATGCTGCGAGGTTTTTGGGGCGTTCGACGAGCTGACCGCGTTCGAAGCGGCCCCGGCGCGGACCAGCGGGACGAGGTGGGCGCCGGTGATCGCGCGCCATCGGGCCTGGGCGGACTCGACGAGCTTGAACACCATCGCGAGCGCCGCTGCCGGACTGCCGGCGCCGCGTGCGACCTTGGTGCGGAGTCTGGCGGTGGAGAACGTGGACTCGATCGGGTTCGTGGCCCGCAGCCGGCCGCGCCGGGCGCGGCCACGCAGGTCCGGCCACCCCGGGGCCGGCAGGTCGGCGGGTCCGCGACGTCCGGTACGAATGTCCGTTCCGGCATGCGTACTGGAACGCGTAGCCGAACCCCGGCCAACGCTCGGCCACCCCTGCCCCGAACCGCTCAAAGATCAATTACGGAACAACCCTTAGCTTGTCGCTTATCGTTCGGTTCGGTGGATGGGCGAGCAGCTAAGGACGTTCAGATCCAGTTGCCCCAGCCGAACGTGGCGATGTAGGCCCGTCGGATGGCGTCCCAGCCACGGCCGCTGCCGATGTGAATCACTGCCAGCGCAAGAAGGAACCAGGCGGTGAAGGCACCAGCAACGATAGCGGGTGGCGGGCGGCCGGTTCTTCGCGCCGAGCGGGCGGCCGGGGCCGGGGCGCGTGGGTTTTGGTGCACCGGCTGCGGTTCCCGTCTTCGCGTGCAGTTCCTGAACCGCGGCGGACCCGGGCGGGGGTGAGTCCCCCTCGCTGTGAGTCGCCTCGCCGGAATCCGGCGGGGCGAAGTCGTGCGCCCACAGGTATTCAAGTGTCTGCCGTCCCCGCCGCAGGTGTTCGGGGAGTTGGGCCAGGGCGAGCTGGGCGGTGATGTGGTTGCTCGCGGTGTTGGCGCCTGCGTTGCCTGGCCGCAGCAGGGCGGCCACCAGCTCCCCGGAACCGGCCTGGCCGTGGTCGACGAACGCGACCAGCGGATGATGGCCGAAGGTCTTCTTCCAGGTCGTGGTGGCGTCCTGCTTCTCGGAGTGCGCAAAGACCAGCACGCCGTCGATGGCCACGATCACGTGCCCGTCGGCGGCCGGACCGTTCGCCCCGGCCAGCTCCCAGATGCGCGACCGTCCTTCGGCCCGCGCCGACCTGATCGCGGTGAGGGTCTTCGGTCCGGCCGCGGCGAGGGCGTCGATGAGCCGGGAGACCGGGGGGTCGGATGCCACCGGGCCGAACACGTCGGGCTCGGCCCGCAGCATGGCGACATCGGCGAGGCAGTCCCCGCCCAGAGGCGTCGCGAGCGCGACGTCCGGCAGGACCTTGCCCGGGTCGTGCACCGTCCGCGGCTTGCGCCAGGCCGCCAACGCCGCCGGTATCGCGTCGTCCAGTCCGGACTTGCGGACCGTCTCTACCAGCAGCACCGCCCCGGCCTGTGAGACCACCGAACGGCCACCTCCCCGACACGAACACGCGGGTAGCACCCGATATGCTTCTTCACATGGGAGGTGCCTCCGACCGGTGTGGGAACAAGGGCCTCGACAATCCTCATTCTTGCTGGTCGTGGGCACTTTGCGTTTTACCTGACCATCTGTCGGACACCACACTTCATGACGTGACGATGGGGTGAATGCGATGCCTCTTGAGGGCGAGTACGAGCCGAGTCCGGCGCAGTGGGTGCGCGATCAGGTCGAGCTGTACGAGAGTTCGGGCGGCACGCAGGGATCGACACTCTGGGACACGGGCCTGCCCGTCGTCATTCTCACGACGCGCGGCGCGAAGAGCGGCAAGATCCGCAAGATCCCGTTGATGCGCGTGGAGCACGAGGGGCGGTACGCGGCCGTGGCCTCGAAGGGCGGCTTCCCACGTCACCCGCTCTGGTACTTCAACGTCAAGTCCGACCCGCACGTGGAGCTCCAGGACGGGCCCGTACGCCGGGACATGGCGGCCCGTGAGATCACCGGGGATGAGAAAGCCGAGTGGTGGGAGCGCGCGGTCGCCGCGTATCCGCCGTACGCCGAATATCAGGAGAAGACCGACCGTGTGATCCCCGTCTTCGTGCTGGAGCCCGCGCGCGGGTAGGACCCGACGCTTCTTCACCTGGGAAGTGCCTCCGGCTGGTACGCAAACAAGGACTCAACATTCCTCGTTCTCGCTGGTCAAAGGCACTTTCCGCTTGCCTGGCCACCAGTCGGACAACATACTTCGTGACAGCGCGAGGTTTGGGCGTCTATCGAAAGTGCTGCCAGGGACCTGAGCTGTGTGCGCGAACGATGAGCGCAGCTCGGTGGCGTCCGGAGCGGAAGTCAGGAAGGGTGGGGCGCATGGTTTCGGTATTGCAGAACGTGGCGATTGACTGTGCGGATGCCTACGAGCTGGCCCGCTTCTGGAGCAGCGTGACGGGCCGTCCGATGCATCCGGATGTCAGACCGGGTGACCGCGAGACTCAGGTGCTGCTGGCGGAGGGCCCAGTGCTGTACTTCAACCAGGTGCCCGAGGCCAAGACGGTCAAGAATCGGATCCATCTGTGTTTGCGCCCTGAGACCTCGCGTGATCAGGAGGTGGACCGGCTGTTGGGCCTCGGTGCCACCTTTGTCGGTGATCACCGGAATCCTGATGGTTCAGGCTGGGCAGTTCTTGCTGATCCCGAAGGCAATGAATTCTGCGTTCTGCGCAGTGAGTCCGACCGCGCCGCCATGAATTCCTGACGCTGACGCGCCGTCCTGGCCGGTTTCGTACGACAACTGGTCACGGCCACGCGTTGATGCCCGCGACGAGAACGGCCGCTTCGTATCGGACGGTGAGCTTGTCGTACCGGGTGGCCACCGCCCGGTGCCTCTTGAGGCGATTGATGCCGCGTTCGACTGTGTGGCGCTCGCGGTAGTCGCTCTTGCCGACGGCCGGCCGGCGGCCACCGCGAGCGCCGAAAATTCGCTGCCAGGTCCCGCCAGGGGATGCTGGTACGCACCCGGAACCGGATGCCGTCGATCAACTGCCGCCCCTGGGCTGTCGTGTACTGGGCCTGGAGAACGACCCCAGAGGCCTGGGCGTCCCCCGGGCCTCCTAGAAGGCGACGGGATGGAGCAATGGGGTCTTCCCCTTCAGGGCGGAGGTGAGCTCGGCCTTCGGGGCATCGGGGGCGGATGCGGATGCGGCAACGGCGGGTACGGCGACCACCGCTTCGGGCGCGGTCACGGCGACGGGGGCGGCGATTGCGGCGACGATGGCGAGGACGGCGGTGGCCCGCAGGGTCCACTTCAGCACGGTGAGGCTCCGATCTTGGCGTGTGATGGCATGCGCCTTGATCGTCGCCACCCATCTGGTGTCCGGGCATCGTCCGAAGGTCGCGACCGTCTCCCCCGCACGGGGGAGGCGGCCGCCGCGTTCGTGGGAGCTGTTGTGACGGTTCCGGTTGCCCGGCATCACCCAAGCAAGTTCAGTACCGGGCCGCCGATGGGATGTTGCTCGTGAGGCGACGGGATCGCGGGGTGGGGAGCTGGCAGTCTGAACCGATGCTTCATGTGCGGAACTGTGGCTTCCGACACTGCGTGAAAGGATGCGAGTCTGCTCGACTGGCCAGATGTTGATCAACGTGATTCTCCGCGTCCTACCCTTTTGGATCCGCGAACCCCTGCTCATCGCCGCCAGCCTCTTCTTTGCCGGCCTCGGCCTTTATTGGTTCGCCGTGGCGGGAGAGTGGCAGCGAGCCGCCTTCGGCATCGTGTTTCTCGCGCTCGCGGTCCTGCGGGCCTTCATTCTGCGCCGCGAGTGGAGATCCCGCCCTAGAGCCGCCCCAGCCGAATGAAGAGGCAACCAGCTACCCCGGGTGGCGGATGCTGCGGCGCCAGCGTGCTGCGGGCGTGTGCGTGTGGCCGGCGCGGTACCACCCGCGCACAGCTGGGAGCCGCCCCCTGCCGCTGTCCGCGGGTCCGATCGCACCGGCGGGCCCGCGGCCGATTCGCCGATTTCCGGCAACCGGTTACCGGTACTCCACGGTCAGAGTTGCCTGCATGTCCTTGTTGACGAAGAGGTAGGCCGGAGCCGTCTGGTTCAGTTCGAACCGAAGGCGGATCTGGGTCCGACCGGAGCGGTTGATCGCGGACAGGCCTGCGGCGGACAGGTTGCCGGAGGCTTTGCTGCCGGAGGCGAAGGGGCCGATCTCGGCCGTGCCCGAGGTCGTCGTGGCAGCGGCCCAGTCGCCGGTCTCCACCGTGCAGCCGCCGAGGCAGCCGGTGTGGACGTCGACCAGGAGCCGGTTGCCGGCGGGGCTGGCCCAGGGGGCGCCGGATCCGCCGCTCCTCGTCAGGGTCACCCAGGCTCGGGTGATCTCCCTGCCGGAGGGAACGACGCCGGTGTCGAAGGACAGCACGGTCCGGTTGAACTTGCCGTCGGCGCCCCGCCCCAGGGCCAGGCCGGAGGTGTCCTCGAGGGTGCCGACGGCCGGGCCCGAGCCGTCACCTGCGGCTTTGATGTAGCCGTCCTCGGCGTCCACGCTGGGCAGTGTGACGGTTCCCGTGGGCGGCGTCGTCGAGCCGGTCCCGCCGAGGGCCTTGACCATGGCCATGATGGTCTCGATCTGCTTGCCGCCGTGCCGCGCGTAGTCGGAGTCGCCCAGGTAACCCCACCAGTTCCAGCAGCCGTTGGGGTTGTCGAGAGTCGTGGTCGCAATGGCCTGCGGATACAGGACGATCAGGTTGTTGGTGTCGGCGTACTCGTTGAGGTACGCCTTGTCGATGAATTGCGTGCCGAAGCCCTGGTACGAGTAGCCCTGCTTGCAGCCGTGGAGAGCGACGACCACCTTGCAGGCCGCGCCGTTCGCGCAGCTCGTGGGAACGTAGACGAAGCCCTTCTCGTCCATGGAGATCGGCTTGGCGGCGCCGCCGGGCGCGTACTTGTTCTGGTCGAACCGGATCAGGCTGCCACCGAGGCTGGTCGCAGGTGCGCTGACCGAGCCGAGGAGATGTCCCAGGAACTCGCGCTCGGCGTCCATGCCGCAGTTGTTGATCCACGGGTTGGCGGTGACGGTGCACGCGTTCGGGCCGAGCGGGCTTATCCAGGCGTGGCCGGCGGCGGTGCCGTTGTTGTAGAGCACGTTGGCGCCGAAGTGCCGGTAGTAGTCGTTCAGCGCGGTGGACACCGGGCGTTCGACGGTCGAGTCGCTGGAACCGCTGAAGACGTAGACCGGGTCGCCGTTCAAGCCGGCCGCGCCGTCGATGGTGCCCTGCGCCGACCAGTTCGTGGTCGTCTGCTTCAGGGTGGCGAGCTGGAGGTCCTGGTAGACCTCCATACAGGCGTTCAGGGCCTTCCCCAGGTCGTTCTGCGCGCAGTAGTGCGGTCCGGACGCGAAGGTGGCCGAGCCGTCGAACGTACCGGAATAGGCCACGTGCAGCTGGGTCGCCATGTACCCGCCGGATGAGACGCCGGCGCTGTAGACGCCGTCGATGTTGTACGCCTTGAGTTCGCCGATGACGGGCGGTATGGCGGCCTCGGCAGCCTTGGCGGCGCCGGCGGCTGTGGAGGCCGGGCCGCCGACGAGCACGCCGACGCCGAGTAGCAGCGCTGCGGCAGCCCCACTGAGCCTGCCAAGAAATGGATGCACAAACCCTCCACTGGTGTGAAACGGCTCACCGGTTCGGATGGCTGCGACGATAGCTTCCGGCTAAATCCCGTACGCACAGTGGCGGTTGCCACAACGGGCTGCCCGTCTATGGCGGTTGTCACCCTGGACGCGGTTCGTCCGGGGGATGGGCGATAACCCCTTGGTCGTGTGACGGACCGGGCATACGGTCGGGCGGGCGAAGGTAACTGTGAGGGGGCCGGCAGGTGGAAAGCGGAGCGGAGACATCAGGGGAAGCGCTTGGCTATGCGGTGGCAGCGAACGTACGCCGGGAGCTCCCGTACGGGCCAGGCGCCGTGGAGACCAGGCGCGGAACCAAGCACTTCCCGCCTGGCGGAAAGGTCTGGCTGGTGCGACCCCGGTGGGACTGGGGACACGGTCGCGTCATCGCCGTCGGCCGGCATCGCGGGTCACCGCGGTACGCGTGCGTCATCGTGCCCGTCTGGCACCTGGAGAACTTCCGTGTCCGGGGCCTCTACAGCCCGGCTGTGGTGCGCCGCCTGAGCGATGCGACGTCTTCGCTGGGACTGTGGGATTCCGCGGACGAAGCCCGTCCGTGGGCGGAGCGTTGGGGCTCGGGCGCAGGGCTGTACGAGCAGGACCCGCGAGCCGCGGAAGTTTCCCGATAGGTCACCCGCTCGCGTTCGCTGTCCAGGTCGGCGAGGATCTGGTAGCGGCGTGGCCGGCTTCGGCCATGGCGGTGACGACGGCGGCGACGCGGACCTGGTCCTTCTCTCGTCGAAGCCGACAGATGGCCTCGTGGACCCGCTGGAGAGCGAGTGGTCTCGGTCTTGCGGCGACGGGGCGCCAGGTCCCCCAGGTGACGCGTGGCGCGTGGTGCGTGCGGTCAGGCGGCGGGCTTGCCGGGTTGGTCGTGGGTCGAGCAGTGGATACCGCCGCCCCCCGAGGCGATCGTGTCGATCGCGACCGGCACGATGTCCCGCTTGGGGAAGTGCTCCTGCAAGAGACCGCGGGCCCGGTCGTCGGCCTGGCGGTCTCCGAACTTGGGCATGAAGACGGCATTGTTGGCGATGTAGAAGTTGGCATAGGTCGATACGAAGTCGTCACCCTCGCCCGTGATCCTGTTCAGGTCGGGCTGCGGCAGATCAATGACCTCGAAGCGCCGGCCGCGGGCGTCCGTCGCCTTCGACAGGACGGACTTTGCCTGGTCGGCGGAGCGCGACCAGGAGTCCGGCGGGGTGCTGGGGTGCGCGCGGTCCAGCAGGACCACACCGGGCGCGGTGAAGCGCACCAGGCTGTCCACGTGAGCGTCCGTGATGTCCTCACCGCGTACGCCGGCCAGCCACACCACCTTCTCGACGCCCAGGGTCTGCTTGAGCTCCGCCTCGATGGTGTCCCGGTTCTTGCCCCGGTTGCGGTTGTCGTTGACGATCGAGCTCTCGGTGATCAGCAGTGTGCCCTCGCCGTCGGTCTCGAGGGATCCGCCCTCCGCGACCAGCGGGGCCTGGGCCCGGGGGATCCCGTACTTCTGGAGCAGGGTGCGGCCGAGGGCCCCATCGTTCTTGTGCTCCTGCTTGTCGCCCCAGCCGTTGAAGTTGAAGTCGACCCCTACGACCTTGCCGCCCTCCTCGATGAAGACGGGGACGGTGTCACGGGCCCAGAGATCGTCGATGGCCAGCGGGATGACCTCGACCTGTGAGCCGCACGCCCGCTGCGCCGCGTCCGCCTGATCGGGCCTGGCCATCATGACGACCGCCTCGTACTCCCCGACGGCCCGCGCGATCCGCGCGATCCGCGCGATGTCCTCGCGTACGTCGGGCAGGTCTCCCTCCCAGACCGAGGGCAGCGCCGGCCAGGACATGAACGTACGGGTGTGGTTCTCCCACTCGGCGCCCAGCCGACGCTTGCCGCCGGCAGCGGCGGCCTGCGAGGGCCCGCTGGTGGCGCCGGCCTGTGTTCCGGTCCCGGAGGGGCCGCAGGCCGAGGAGCTTGCGACGAGCGCGCCGATTCCGGCGAGGGCGCGAAGGGCGGTCCGGCGGGTGGGGGTGACTCTCGCATTGACTGAAAATTCAGTCAATCCGGGGGATCGGCCGGACAGCCGCTGGTGCGCTACGGCACCGGGAGCCGAATCGGTGGCGCCGGCTTGCCGACCCGTCGGCGGAGGGCGTGCGGTGCCCACCAGTTGGCATTGCGCAGCAGGGTCATCGTGGCGGGGACCAGAAGGCAGCGGACCAGGCTGGCGTCGACGGCGACGGCGATCGTCAGCGCCGTCGCCAACTGCTTCATCACCATCAACTCGCCCGTGGCGAAACCGATGAAGACGATGCACATCAACACGGCCGAGGAGCTGATGATCCGGGCGGAGCGCTGAACGCCGACCTCGACCGCGCGGTCGTTGTCCAGTCCCGAGTCGTGGAGCTCCTGGATGCGGGACAGCAAGAACACCTCGTAGTCCATGGACAGGCCGAAGGCCAGGGCGAACACCACCACGGGGAGCCAGTATCCGAGGCCGCCGAGGGTGTGCACCCCCAGCACCCCGGCGCCCCAGCCGTCCTGGAACACGAGGACGAGAGCGCCGAACGACGCTCCGAGGGAGAGGGTGTTCATCGCGATTGCCTTGAGCGGCAGCAGGACCGAACGGGTCATCAGCGTGAGCAGGACGAACGTGGTCAGCGCGATGAGCGCGGCCGCCTGGGGGGCGTGGCCGGTGACCTCGGCTCTGAAGTCGATGTCCAGGGCGTTGCGTCCCGTGACCCAGACCGGGAAGCCGGCCGGCCGTTCCGCCCGGATCCGGTGGACCAGCCGGTCGGCGGGCCCGCCCGCGGCCTCCGCCCTCGGCACGATGCGGAGTACGGCGACTCCTGGGCCCGCCGGCATGGCCGCGACCACCGTCTCGACGTCCGGACCGCCGGCGAACCGGCCCGCCCACGCTTCGAGGCCGGCCGGGTCGCTGCGCGCCACGACCACCACCGCGTCGGCGCGGTGCTGGGGGAACCGCTCGGTCACGGCGTCGGCATAGCGGCGTGCCTCGGCAGCGGGCGGGAGCTGGCGCTCCCCGACCGGGCTGACCAGGTGGACGCGGAGGAACGGTGTGGCACAGGCGAGCAGCAGCACCCCGACGCCGACCGCGACCGGCAGTGCGTGCCGTCGGGTCCACCGGGCCAGCCGGGCGAACGCGCCGACGTCGGTGCGGGGGGCGGCGCACGCTCCGATCCGCTGCGGGAAGGCCGCCAGGAGCGCCGGGGTCAGGGTCAGCGCGGCGGCCAGGGAGAGGGCGACGGTCCCCGCCGCGGCCAGGCCGATCGCGGCGAAGAAATCGCTGGGGAAGGCGGCCAGCCCGCAGAGGGCGGCGGCCACGACGAGAGCGGCGAACAGGATCGCGCGTCCCGCGGTACCCATCGTCCGTACCACCGACTCCGGGACGCCGTGTCCCGCGGCCCGCTCCTCCCTGAAACGGCCCACCGTCACCAGCGAATAGTCGATGGCCAGGCCGAGCCCCACCATCGTGGTCGTCGAGAGCGCGGGGGAGGTGAGGTCGTACCAGCGCGACAGTACGAGCAGCCAGAG
This sequence comes from Streptomyces sp. NPDC030995, assembly GCF_055571215.1. Lineage (NCBI taxonomy): Bacteria > Bacillati > Actinomycetota > Actinomycetes > Kitasatosporales > Streptomycetaceae > Streptomyces > Streptomyces sp. NPDC030995. The sequence continues at coordinate 8,412 of NZ_JBVIFS010000047.1, read as the reverse complement.
CATCCCCGTTCCGACCGTGCACACGGCCGCCACCACCGGCACGGAGGCCGCCACCAGGCCACCGAAGAGCACATAGACCACCGCCAGCGTGATGGGCAGGGTGATCAGCTCGCTGCGTCGGGTGTCGGCCAGCGACTGGGCGGCCACCGCGCGGCGCGCACGATCGCTGCCACCGAGGGTCACCTCCAGGCCGGGGACGCCGTCGGCGATCCGGCGCAGCCGGGATTCGACGGCGCGTTCGGCGTTCTCCCGGAGACTGTCGGGAAGGGTCAGCTCCAGCCGGACGGAGACCAGGGCGGCCTCTCCGTCGGCGGAGACCGCCGAGGCCGTCGGATTCGGGCCCGTCGGCGCGGTCATCTCCATGACGCCGGCGATCGCGGACACGTCACGCTGTGCGGCGGCCAACTCCCGCTGGAATCCCGGATCGGCCACCGGCGCGCCCGCGACGACCGCGTCGATCTGCCCGCCGAAGGCGCGGCCGCCGTCCAGGAGGCGGTTTCCCCGGACCGACTCGTGCGCGGCCACGCTCCACGGTTGCCGGTCCAGCCGGTCCATCACGGGTCCGACCGCGCTGAGGCCGGCGCCCAGCAGCAGCAGCCACAGCAGCAGGACGAGCCGGTGGTGGCGTACGCAGGCCAGCGCGAGCCGAGCCGACGCCGACGCCGACGGCGGTACCGGCGCCGGCACGGGCCCGCGCACGGGCACCGGCACCCGCCTGTCTCCGCCCGTCGTGCGGACCGGGTTCGTCCTCAACGGGTGCATCGGCGGACCCCGATGCCGGACGCGGAGCCGACCGTGACGTCTCCCGGCTGACTCACCGTCAACCGGGTGAGTCCGCTGTCGTCGCCCGCCGGGGCCAGGCACCCACCCTCCGCCCGGAGCCACCGTGAGTAGGCGATCCTCAAGGTCACGGTTCCGGGCCTGGGCATCCGTACGACGACCTCGGCGCTGTCGGAGCTCACCACGGACCCGGGCGGATCGACCAAGGGCACCGGTTCCCTGACGCGGTAGATCCGCCAGTTCTCGTCCCGCCACACCGCCTCGAGGTACGGGGGCCCGCTCGTCACCAGCGCGTACTCGCGCTCCGACGCGGCGTCCAGCGGGCCGTTGTGCAGTACGACGAAGCCGACGGCCCAGTGGTCGAGCCACGCGCGGTACGCGGCCGCGGTGAATGTCCCCGCCGGCACGCCGGCCCCGCCGTACCCGTCGTAGAACAACCGCCCGCGTTCGACGTCGGCCTGCCGGTTCCAGCCGCGCGCCAGGTTGACGTACGGCGCCAGCACCGCCGCCTCGCGATGGCTGCGGGCCATGACCACCTCCACCCGGGCGCGGTCAGCCCCGAGCCGGTCGAGGGCGCGTACGACACCGTCGGTGTCCGCCGCCCACCGGGGCACGTCCACGGTGTCGGTGACATGGGCCACCGTGTTTCCGCCCACCCAGGTCAGGGCGAGGACGAGGGCGACCACGGCAGAAGCCTGCCGCCAGGTCCCGAGCCGGTTGAGGGACCAGGATCGGCCTGCGCCGGTGGTGCGGACGGTCGCCGTCATCGCGGCGGCGAGCAGCACCGGCGGCGCCACCAGATTGGCCAGCCGCTCGGCATTCGTCCCGACCGGCGAGGGGATCAGACACGCGAGCACGACCCCGATCGCGTACACCGCCGCTGCCGACCTGAGCATCCGCCAGGAGCGCGGGGCCGCCAGGGCGACGGCCGCGCTCATGAGCAGCGGGGGCCAGAGCCGCACGAAGGGCATGGGCTGTTCGCCCTGCATGGGGAACAGCCAGGCGGCTGTGCCGAGGACGGCGACCGGAGGCAACACCAGCGCGGCCGCCGCCACCCACCGGGCCCTCGGCGGACACGCCTCACCGGATACGTCGACCCCACCGACCCCACCGACCACACCAGCCACACCGGCCACCACGAGGAACAGCCCGGCGACGGGACTCGCCATCGCGGTCAGCACCGCGCAGGCGGCCGTGAGTCCGGTACGACTCCCGCTCGTGCAGGCCAGCACGGCAGCGAGCCCGAAGGCAACGCCCAGCATGAACGTCGTGCGCCCCGAGGCCACCTGGCACCAGAGCATCAGGGCCGCCATCAGCGCGGGCCACTGGGGCCGGTGCACTCCCGAGCGCGCCCACAGCCGGCCCGTCAGCCACGTGGACGCGAGCCCGCTCGCCGCGGTGACGGGGACCACCCCGAAGGCCGCCATCAGGTAGGGCGAGATCAGGCTGTAGCCGGCCGTGTGCAGCCCGCCGTACCAGGAGAGGTTGTAGAGCGACCCGGGGTGGCGCGCGACGAACCCGGCCCAGGCCTGCTGCGCCGCGAGATCCCCGCCACCGGTCGCGAGGACCCCCGCCCACAGGGCGTACAACGGGAGTACGAAGGCGGTGGCGATCAGCGGCACACGGGCGCGCCGGTGCCACGGTTCGCCGACGGGCGCCGCCCCCGTGTCGGGTGGCGGGACCGAGCACGGGGACAGTTCGACTGCGGTCACGGGGACAGACTCCGTTCGGCTGTTCTACGGGGCTGCCCGGTCAAACGACCGTCAAAGTCCTGCGTGCTCGGTCCAGCGCCCATGTCATTCCGATGCCCCATCGTGTGGGGCGCGCGGCCATCCCGAACCGACCTCAAAGGGCCTCTGACCTGAGCTTCGAGCCGCCTCCCGCACCAGGGCTGCAGCCCGGTGGGGGAGGCGCGGCGAAGGTCGGCTGAAGCCGGGCGGCGGCCGCCGGATCACCACCGGCGTCACCCCGGTCCAGCCCCGTTTCGCGGTCTAGTGCTGTGACCGGAAAGGTTTGCCGGGTCGCGGCGTCCGGTGCCATGGGGCCTCCCCAGGCCCGCAGGGCCTAGGGGACGCATCGCAAGGCGGAGGGCCGCGGCTCGTACTGGACGTACCGGCGCGGTCCGACAACGCGGCGAGGTGCCGTGCCGGGGGCCGTGACCCGGTGAACCTTGCCGGTCACAGCACTAGTTGCGGGGTCCCTGGCCCGCGTGTTGGCGTACGGCCACCCGCCGTTGCCAGAACGGCAGTTCCGGCCAGCGGGTTTCCGCGGCGTACGCCTCGGCGTGATGGCGTAGGTAGGCGGCGGCGACGCCGTCGAGGAATTCCGTGTACGCGGCCAGGACCGGGCCGTGCGGCGCGCCCGCGAGGCACAGGGCTGCGGCGAGGCCGGCGCGGGCTCCGCTGTGCAGGGCGGTGAGGATGCCCTGCGAGGAGAGCGGGTCGAAGGCCAGCGCCGCGTCGCCGGCAGCGATCCAGCCCCGGCCGCCGTACGGCTCGAGGCGCAGGCCGTGGGCAGCGCTCCAGCGCGGTGCCGGGGGAGCGGTGAGGTCCCCGGCCGTGAGGCGGGCGCCGATGTGCCGGGTGTGCAGGGCGGCGCGCAGGAACCCGTCGGGGGTGCGCAGACGGGGGTCCGCGATGTCGGGGTCCGTCAGATGGGCGACGATCCGGCCCACGGGGGTCAGCGTCGTGTACCACCATCCGCCGGGCACCGCTTCGACGACGGTCCTGACCTCCTTGTCCGACTGCCCGCCAGCGCACGGGCTTTGACGCGTCATCAGTACGTGGGTGGCCACGAGCCGGTCCTGGCGGCGGCGGACCGCTCGACGCCGGGCGAGGGCCGCGCGCCGTCCCGTCGCGTCGACGGCCCAGGCGCAGCGCAGCTCCCGTGTGCCGTGCTCCTGGCGCACGAGCAGGCGCAGGCCGGGGCCGTCGTCCACGGCGTCCAGGGCCCGCCCGCGCAGCGGCTCGGCGCCCGCGGCGTGGGCCGCCTCCCGCAGGAACGCGTCGAAGCGGAGGCGGTCCAGCTGCCATCCCGCGCCGTACGGGTCCTGCACCGGGCCGCGCTCGTGCAGCGCGGCCGAGCCCCAGGAGACGTACATCCCGGTGGAGCGCAGGTGGGGCGCGGCCGTGCCGTCGGGCCACAGGTTCAGGTCGCGCAGCAGCGCGGCGGCGGCCGACGGCAGGCTTTCGCCGACCTTGTGGGCGTCCGCTGCGGGCGCGGGCGGGTCGTCCACGATCGCCACGCGTCGGCCGGCCCGCGCGAGTACGAGGGCGGCCACCGCGCCGGCCGGTCCCGCGCCGGCGACGACCGCGTCGTACACCTCGTGACGCGTCACCGCCGGCCTCCGGGCCCGGCCGTCGAGTGCCGGGTCATCGGTTGCCCGGGAAGCGGGCGATCTTCTCGATGTAGCCCGCCGACAGCTCCTCGTCGGGTTCCTCTGCGAGGGCGACGGCCGTCGCCAGGACGGCGTCCCGCAGCCGCTCGTCGGCGGCGAGCGGCACGTGCAGGCTCAGCAGGTTGCGGCCGCGCGGCGGGGCCGGCTCGGCGGGGAAGGAGACCTCGGACTCGACGAGCATCTCGGCGGGCAGCAGGGGGTCGTCGGTTGCGCCCGGCCGGCGTTCGACCAGTCCGAGCCGGCCGAAGTCCTTCACCATGGCGTTGATGTTGGCCTTGTACTTCGGGGGCAGCCAGCGGTTCCAGGGGGCCCGCCGGGCGAACGCCGCGAGCCGCTCCTCGCGCGGGCGCGTGGTGTCGACGGCGATCAGGTAGTCCTCCTCCACGAGGACGTGGTTGGGCACCCGGGCGGGCCAGAACGTCGGCAGGTACGGGTCGTACCGGCCTTCGTACCCGGAGCGGCAGCTCGCGGTGTCCGTCTGCCAGGGCACGGCCATCCAGCGGGTCAGGTCGCCGGGCCCCTGGGCGTACAGCGGCCCGTCGTACGCCAGGGCGGTCTGCTGAGTGAGCACCCTGCCGTAGGGGCGCTCGGGGTCGCTCTGAGGGCGGTGGCGGATGCGGAACGGCGAGCTGTACAGCGTGGTGTGGCGCATCGGCCAGGTGATCTCGCAGCCCGGGTGGAAGGCGTCGGCGAGGCAGAAGGACAGGGCCGCGCGGTCCAAGGCGGCGGGCCGGTCGGCGAGCGGCAGCCGGTCCAGCTCCACGGGCGTGATCTCAGCACCGGGGACGAGATCGGGGACGAGATCGGGGACGAACTCGCCACGGGTCCAGCGCGCCAACAGCCGTGCCTGGAGCGGGGAGATGGCCAGGTGCTGGCGTGCGGAGACGGGGGGCAGGCTCATCGCGTCGCCGTAGACGGGTGGCCAGGGAATCGGTGACGTGCCGTCCCGGTCGTGGTCGCGCATGGTCTTCGAGATCTGCCGGCGCAGCTCCTTGTGGCGTGGGCCGGGGTCGGCGAGGGCGGCCAGCAGATCGGGGTCGAGGAAGTGTTCGCGTCCGCCGTGTCCGAACAGGGTGGCCAGGCCCTGGTTGACCCATTGCAGATCGCACAGGCGGCGCAGGATGGGCAGGATGTCGCGGGTGAAGGAGACCTCCGCCGGCTCGGGGAGCGCCCTGGCCGTGGTGAACGCGTCGCGGACGAGGTCGTACAGCGTGCGCAGGGACTTCAGCTCCGGGGCGTAATTGGGCGGGCCGACCAGCACCCAGGCCGGTTCGACCGGCAGCGCGCGGCCGTCGACGTGGACCTCGGCGGTGACCGGGCCGTCGGAGATGTCGTCGTACCAGCCGTCGTTGTTGGCGAAGGTCTCGGCCTCTTTGCGGTCGACGGACGCGGCGACGCCCCGGCCGCCGAGGAAGACCAGCCGCCCGGCCCCGTCGGTGCGCAGCTCGCCGAGGTAGACCGGGATGCCGAGGAACGTCCCGGTGTCGAAGCACAGTTCGGGACTGCCGGCACGGTCGCGGCCGTGGACGGAGCGGGGGCCGGGGTCGATGATCAGCTTGGGGCGCTCCGGTCCGCCGACCAGGGGGTTGCGGAGTTGACTCTCCTCCGCCTGGGCGGCCTCGGGAATGTCCAGGGCCAGCTGGAACTGGTACCAGGCGGCCTTCTTGTTGGCGACGTGCACGGTCCAGCGCACGTCGGCGTTGTCCGCGGTGAGCTCGGCAACCGGCTCCCCGGCCGCGTTATAGCCGTAGATCCGGAACCGGGCCGCCTGCCGCTTCAGGGCGCCGGTCGCGTCCTTGTACGAGCCGGTGTGCAGCGGAGGCTCGTCCTCGGTCTCGGGGGCGAGGAAGAACTCGTCGGTGCTGTCGCCGACCCGGGCGACGCCGATCGCGGGGTGGACGGCGGCGCGCACGATCCGGGTGTCGTGCCGCGGAGGCTCGGCGGGCGGGGGCCGGGCGGGATCGGTTCCGGCGGCCGGGATGCCGTTGGCGTGGGTGTCGTTCTCGGAGGGTCCGGAGGGTCCGGAGGACGAGGAAGCGGAAATGACGGCCATGGCTCGATCTCCCGCGATGCGGCGCTGCCGGGCTGTGCCGGGGTGTGCCGGGGTGTGCCGGGGTGCACAGGGCCCGTGGAGCGTTGTACAGGGGTTGTACAGGCGTGCATCGTGCGTACAGCTCTCCATGCTGACAAACGAGCGTGCGATGCGCGACCGAAGGGCGGGCGCACGGGCGCACCGTGCACGGAGGGGCTGGTCACACGCGGCACCCGGGGCGAGCGCCGCCGAGTCGCACGCCACCTGGAACTCCACCAGACTGGACGGCGGGCCCCGCGCCGCTGAATGCGGCCGCCGCGCCCCGTCGACCCGCGTAGCTTCCGGTATCACGGCTGGGCCACCGGGCATGTGTGGATGTCCGCAGACAAGACCCGATCCGCCACGCTTGACAACTGCTCATGTACCTGACAGCAGTGGCACTGCACCACTCCCATGAACGGCACCACACCCCGAAGGGAGCAATCAGCGCATGACCAGGCCTGAGAGCGCGGGATACGACTACGACGTCGTCATCAGCGGAGCCAGCCTCGCCGGCAGCGCCGCGGCGATCCTGCTCGCTCGACGCGGCGTCCGCGTCGCACTGCTGGAACGCCGCTCGGACCCCGAAGCGTACAAAGTGCTTTGCACCCACTCCATCACGGCCAACGCCTATCCGGTGCTGGAGGAACTCGGCCTCATCCCCGCTCTCGAGAAGGCGGGAGCCGTCCGCAACGCGGCCCGCTGGTACACCCGTTGGGGATGGATCGAGCCGAGGGCCGCGCCGGCGGGCCCCGAGCTGCCGTACGCGTACAACGTTCGACGCAGCACGCTCGACCCGTTGATCAGGTCCCGTGCCGCGGAAACCCCCGGCGTCGATCTGCTCCTCGGCCACCAAGTGACCGGGCTGGTCCGGGAAGGCGGGCGAACCCTGGGGGTACGCGCGTCGACCCCGCAGGGCGAGCGGGAGATCCGGGCCCGCCTGGTGGTCGGCGCCGATGGCAAGGACTCGGCCGTAGCGAAGTTCGCCGCGGTGCCTGCTCGGCTGCACGAGAACACGCGGTTCGGCTATCTCGCGCACTTCCGCAATCTGCCGCTGCGCGACGGGATCAGTCACGCCTGGTTCCTCGAGCCCGACATGGCCTACGCGTTTCCGAACGACGACGGGGTGACGGTCGTCGCGGTACTCCCGGACAAGAAACGGCTACCTGCCTTCCGGGAAGACCTGGAGGGCAGCTTCTTCGCATTCGTCCGCGCCCTGCCCGAGGCACCGCCCATCGACTCCGCCGAGCGCATCACGAAGATCACCGGCACTGTCAACTACCCGCTTCACAGCCGCAAGCCGACCGCACCGGGCGTCGCACTCATCGGCGACGCCGCCGTGACCGGCGATCCCCTGTGGGGAGTGGGATGCGGGTGGGCGCTTCAGTCCGCGCATTGGCTGGCAGCGGCGGTCGCCGCGGCCGCAACCGGCCGGGGCGACCTCGACAGGTCACTCGTGATGTACGCACGCAGACACCGGCGCCAACTGCGCGGTCACCAGTACCTTGCCGCCGACTTCGCCAAGGCCCGTCCGTTCAATCCCGTGGAGCGGCTGATGTTCTCGGCGGCGGCGCGCGATGAATCGGTGGCGCGGCACATGCATCTGTTCGCATCCCGCCTGATCGGTCCGATGCGCTTCCTGAACCCCGTGGCAGTGGTCAAGGCTTCGGCCGTCAACATCAAGCATCGCGGGGCGACTGTGCCACCCGCTCACCTGTCACAGACAGGGGCGTGAGCGGCTCCCCTCCCACTCCACTCGCTTTCTGCGGCTTCCGCGGAAGGGAATGCTGAACCGCTCCGGGGTTCTGCGGAGGCTTGCTTCCACCAGGCCATGGCAGGCACGTCGGTCTAGGGCCTGTGTGATGTCGTGATCATTCGGCGGTCTTGATCAGGTCGTCGATCCAGATCATTGCGGCGCGGAGGTGGAGGCCGGCGAGGTAGCTGTCCGGGCTCTTGTCGCAGCGGGTGGCGATGCCTCGCCAGGCCTTCAGCTTGTTGATCAGGCGCTCGACCGTGTTCCGTTCCTTGTAGAGGTCGGCGTCGTGACTGACGGGTCGGCCGCCTCGTGTGCCCTTCTTCTTGCGGTTGGCGGCCTGGTCCCGCTTTTCCGGGATGACTGCCTTGATACCGCGTCTGCGCAGGTAGGAGCGGTTGCCGCGGGACG